>NZ_CP060704.1:3146848-3459579 GCF_014353015.1 Chitinimonas koreensis | reverse complement strand
GCAGGCCGACCTGTCGTTCGAGGATTTCGACCGCCACCTGGCGGCCAGCCTGCCGCCGTACATGCGGCCGCACTGGGTCTACCTGGTCGAGGCGCTGCCGCTGAACGCCAACGGCAAGGTCGACCAGGCCGCGCTGCTGGCCCGGCGCGACCTGCACTGGCGCCGCGCCGACAGCCGCGCGCCGGCCGCCAGCGCCTGGCAGCGCGAGGTGCTGGACCTGGCCGGCCAGGTGCTCGGCATCGGCGGCCTGCGGCTGGGCGACAACTGGATCGGCAACGGCGGCGATTCGCTCAAGGCATTGCGGCTGCGCTTCGAGGTGCGCCGGCGCTGGGGCAGCGAGCTGCCGCAGGCGGCGATCCTGCAGCAGACCTTCGAGCAGCTGGCGGCCACCATCGAGGTCGGCCGCAGCCAGGCAGCCTCGCCCTACCCGGCGCTGGCGGCGCCGAGCGGCGCGACTTCGGCGCCCGCGACCTCGGAACAGCAGCGGCTGTGGCTGCTGCAACAGCAGGCGCCGCAATCGTGCGCCTATAACGTCGCGCTGGCCTTCGCGCTCGAGGGCGAGATCGATCCGGCCGCGCTGCGGCAGGCACTGTGCCGGCTGGTGGCCGACCACCCGGCGCTGCGCACCGGCTTCGTCGCCGGCGCCGACGGCCTGCGCCAGCAGGTGGCCGAGCCCTACGACCCGTGCCGCTTCGAGCCGGCCCGCGCCTTCGACGACGAGGCCGGCTGGCGCGCCTTCGCCCGCCATGTCGGCGCCACGCCGTTCGACCTGGCCGTGCCGCGCATGCTGCAGGCCTGGTGGCTGGCGCTGCCGGCCGGTCGCGCGGTGCTGCTCCTGCACCTGCACCACATCGCGCTCGACGGCTGGTCGCTCAACGTGCTGCTGGGCGAGCTGTCGGCCCACTACGCCGCGGCGCGCGCCGGGCAGCCGCTGCCGCCGGCCGTGCCGGCGCCGACCCCGCTCGACTACGCCGGCTGGCAGGCCGCCTGGGCGGCCGAGCCGGCCTACCGCGCCCAGCGCGAGGCGCTGCGCGCCTTCTACGCCGGACAGCCAGAGATCGCCGCGCCCTTGCAAGCGCTGCGGCAGCCGTCGCTGCGGCAGCCGTTGCTGCGGCAGCCGTCGCTGCGGCAGCCGAGGCGCGGCGATGCCCAGCTGCTGCACGCCTCGCTCGACGTGGTGCGCCGTGCCGCGCTCGACCGGCTCGGCGCCGAGCTGGGGCTGACGCGCTTCCAGCTGCTGCTGGCGGTGTTCGCCTGGAGCCTCTACGGCGTGACCGGCCGCATCCAGCCGCGCATCGCCAGCCCGGTGGCCAACCGGCCGCTGCAGGCCTTCGACGCCAGCGTCGGCATGTTCGCCAACACCGTGCTGCTGCCGCTGCAGCTGGCGCCGCGCGACGACTTGCGCAGCCTGCTGCTGCGCCACGGCGCCGTCGCGCAGACGGTGCTGGCCGGCCAGGACGTGGCGCTGGCCGACGTGCTGGCCGACCAGGGCGAGGCCTTCCGCGGCGAGGGGCGCTGTTCGACTTCCTGTTCGTGCTGGAGAACACCGATTTCGCCGCGCTCGACCTCGGCTGCCGCAGCCGGGTGCAGTGGCTGGCGCCGGCCGAGGCCAAGTGCCCGCTGGCGCTGTCGGTGGTCGAGAGCGAGGCCGGGCTGGACTGCATCTGGGAATACGCCGGCAGCCATTTCGAGACCGCCGAGGTCGAGGCGATGGCCGCGCTGTTCCGCCAGGGGCTGGATGCGCTGGCCGAGGGCCGCGCGATCAGCCTGGCCGAGCTGGCGGCGCCGTACCGCCGCAGCCTGGCCGAGCCGGGCCGCGGCCTGCCGGCGCCGCTGGCATTCGACACGGTGGCCGACTGGTTCGGCCACCAGGCCAGGCTGACGCCCGACGCGCCGGCGCTGGCCTGGGGCGAGCGCCGGCTGAGCTATGCCGAGCTCGACGCCCACGCCGCGGCGCTGGCGGCCGGGCTGCTGGCGCGGCTCGGCCCGGCGCCGGACGATGCGACGCCGCGCCATGTCGCGCTCTACTTCGAGCCCTCGCCCGAGCACGTGGCGGCGCTGCTGGCACTGGCGCGGCTCGACCTGACCATCGTGCCGCTCGACCCGTCCTACCCGCCGGCGCTGCTGCGGCAGATCCTCGACCAGGTCGAGCCGGCCTGCATCCTGGTGCCGCCGGGCGATACGGCGGCGCTCGACGCGCTCGACGGCGGCCGCTTCGCCCGCCACGCGGTGGCGCTGGCGGATTCGCCGGCCGCCGTGCCGGCGCGGCCGGCGCGACCGCGGCAGCGGCCGCTGTACACGCTGTTCACCTCCGGCTCGACCGGCCGGCCCAAGGGCGTGCAGGTGCCCGACCGCACGCTGTGCAACCTGCTGCAATGGCAGCGCGAGGACGGCGGCCTGGCCGCGCGCGCGGCCACGCTGCAGTTCTCGATGCTGTCGTTCGACGTGTCGTTCCAGGAGATCTTCGGCACGCTGTGCGGCGGCGGCTGCCTGCACCTGCTGCCGCCGGCGGCCGCCACGACCTGCCGGCGCTGCTCGACCATCTGGACGCGGCCGGCATCGAGCGCGTCTTCATGCCCTACGTGGCGCTGCAATTGCTGGCCGAGCAGGGCGCCAGCCTGGGCCGCTTCCCGGCCGGGCTGCGCGAGGTGGTCACCGCCGGCGAGCAACTGCTGTGCACCGACGCCATCCGCCGCTGGTTCGGCGGCCTGGCCGGCGCGCGGCTGTTCAACCACTACGGTCCGACCGAGACCCACGTGGTCAGCAGCCTGTGCCTGGCCGGCGATCCGGCGCACTGGCCGGCCCGCCCCTCGATCGGCCGGCCGATCGCCAACGCCTGGCTGCGGGTGGTGGACGAGGCCGACCTGCCGCTGCCGCCCGGCTGCCCCGGCCACCTGCTGGCCGGCGGGCCGATGGCGGCGCCGTGCTATCTCGGCGACGCGGCGCTGAACGCGGCGCGCTTCGTCGAGCTGGCCGACGCCGGCGGCCAGTCGCACACCTTCTACCGCACCGGCGACCGCGCCTGCTTCGACCGCGACGGCCAGCTGCACTACCTCGGCCGCGACGACCAGCAAGTCAAGCTCAGCGGCCACCGGCTCGAACTGGGCCAGGTCGAGGCCGCGCTGCTGCTGCACCCGGCGGTGGTCAACGCGGTGGTGGCCAAGGACGGCGAGCAGCTGGTCGCCTGCCTGCAATGCCGCGACGGCGCGGCCGTGTCGAGCGAGGCGCTGCAGGCCCACCTGGCGCCGCTGCTGCCGGCCTATGTGCGCATCGCCCGCTTCCGCCTGCTGGCGCAGATGCCGCGCACCGCCAGCGGCAAGCTCGACCGCCGCGCGGTGCTGCAGGCGCCGGGCGAGGAATTGCGGCCGCCGGCCGCCGCCGCGCCGGCCATGTCGGCGCTGGAGGCGCGGCTGGCCGCGCTGTTCGAGGCGGTGGTCGGCAAGCCGGTGGCGCCGGAGCAGAGCTTCTTCGACGCCGGCGCCGGCAGCCTCGGCCTGATGCGCTTCCACCTGCGCTGCACCGCGGAGCTGGGATTGTCGCTGGCGATCGCCGACCTGTTCGAGCACGTCAGCATCCGCCGGCTGGCGCGCTTCCTGACGGAACGGCCGGCCGCCCAGGCGGCCGATGCGGCGCGCGCCGCTACCGCCACGACCGGCGATCCGGCCGTCGCCGGCGAACCCGGCCCGGACGAGCCGATCGCCATCGTCGGCATGGCCGTCAACCTGCCCGGCGCGGCCGACCTGGCGGCGTTCTGGGAGATGGTGCTGGCCGGCGGCCGCGGCATCGTCCATTTCGACGCCGCCGAAGGCCTGGTCGGCGCGCGCAGCCAGATGGCCGGCATGCTGGCCTTCGATCCCGAGCACTTCGGCATCAGCCGGCAGGAGGCGCGGCTGATGGACCCGCAGCAGCGCCAGCTGCTGATGAGCTGCGTGCAGGCGCTGGCCCATGCCGGCATCACCGACGCCGGCGGCCGTCGCATCGGCCTGGTCGCCAGCTGCGGCGAGAACACCTATTTCCAGGCCATGCTGCGCGAGGCCGATCCGGCGCGGCTGCCCGACGGCTTCCAGCTCGCGCTGCACCACGACAAGGATTTCCTCGCCACCAAGGCGGCCTACCACCTCGACCTGCGCGGCCCGGCGCTGACGGTGCAGGCCGCCTGCGCCAGCTCGCTGATCGCGGTGCACGTGGCGGCCGGCATGCTGCGCCAGGGCGATGCCGAGGCGATGCTGGCGGCCGGCGTGCTGGTCGACCCGTACCTGGCCGGCGGCTACCGCTACCGGCCGCAGCACATCTTCTCCAGGGACGGCCACTGCCGGCCGTTCAGCGACGACGCCAGCGGCACCATCGGCGGCAGCGGCGCCGGCGTGGTGGTGCTCAAGCCGCTGCGGCTGGCGCGGCGCGACGGCGACACGGTCTATGCGCTGGTGGCCGGCTCGGCGCTCAACAACGACGGCGCCGGCAAGCTCAGCTACACCGCGCCCTCGCTGGCCGGCCAGCGCGAGGCGATCCGCGCAGCGCTGCGGCGCGGCGGCCTCGCCGGCGCCGACGTCGGCTACGTCGAGGCGCACGGCACCGGCACCCAGCTCGGCGATCCGGTCGAGGTCGGCGCGCTGCGCCAGGCCTACCTGGACGAGTCGGCGGCGGCCGACGCCGTGAGCGAGCCGCACTGCGCGCTGGCCTCGGTCAAGAGCCAGATCGGCCACCTGGGCGCCGCCGCCGGGGTGGTCGGCCTGGTGCGCGCCGCGCTGGCGGTGCATCACGGCCGCATTCCGCCCAACGTCGATTTCGGCCGGCCCAACCCGCGCATCGGCGAGCTGGCGCCGTTCTACGTCCCGACCGCCGCCCAGCCGTGGCCGGCCGGCCGCCGCCGCGTCGCCGCGGTCAGCAGCTTCGGCATCGGCGGCACCAATGCCCATCTGCTGCTGGCGCAGGCCGAGCCGGCCGCTTCGCCGGCCGTGGCGGCGCCGCCCTGCCTGTTGCTGTCGGCCAGCAGCGAAGCGGCGCTGCGGCTCGACGCCGGCCGCATCGCCGATTTCCTCGCCGCGCAGCCGGCCGCCTATGGTCAGGTGCTGCGCCACCTGCAGGCCGGCCGGCCGCCGCGGCGCTGGCGCATGGCGGCGGTGTGCCGCGATGCGGCGGCGGCGGTCGCCTGGTTGCGCGGCGCGCAGGGCAAGCCGGTCGAGCCTGCCGAGGCGCCGGCCGAGTCGGCCGAAGCGTTGCAGCCCGAGGCGCTGGTCGCCGCCTGGCTGGCCGGCCGCGCGCTGGACTGGCCGGCCGGGCCGGCCCAGGCGCCGTGGGATTTCCCGCCGCCGGCGTTCGCGCTGGCCGATTACGACTTCGAGCGCGCCGCGCCTGCGGCGGCCGTTGCCGCAGCGGCCGGCGTCGCCGCGCCCGCCGCCGAGACCGCCGACCCGGACTGGCCGCTGCGGCAGGTGGCCGAGCGCTGGCTGTACCAGCCGCAATGGACGCGCCTGCGCCGGGCGCCGCAGCGGTCCGCCGCGCCTTCGCCGCGGCTGGTGGTGGCGCTGCTGGCGCAGCCCCTGGCGCCGGCGCCGCTGCAATCGTTGGCGGCCGGCGGCCGGCTGGTACAGGTGATCGCCGGCCAGGGCTTCGCCCGGCTGGCCGACGACCGCTACACGGTGGACCCGGCCGACGCCGAGTCGCTGCGCCGGCTGTGGGCCGCGCTGGAGGTGGGCGAGGCCGGCGCGGATTGGCTGCACGCGCTGCCGCTGAGCATCGACGGCGCGGTCGGCGAGGCCGCGCTGGCGCAGGCGCAGTGGGCCTGCGTCGACACCGCCGCGGCGCTGCTGCAGGCGGTGGCGGCCACGCCGGCGGCTCGCGCGCTGCGGATCTGGTGGCTGTCGAGCCAGGCCCAGCCGGTCGATGGCGTCGTGGCGCGGCCTGAACCGGGCTTGCTGGCCGGCGCAGCCTCGCTGGCGCAGCAGGAATGCGCGATCGCCAGCCACTGGCTGGACCTGCCCGGCGGCGACTGGGCCGGCTGGCTGCCCGCGCTGGCGGCGCTGCTGGCCGAGGCGGACGCCGCCGCGCTGCCGCAGCGGCTGGCCTTGCGCCACGGCTACCTGTGGCAGGCCGCGCATTTGCCGGTCGCCGCGCCGGCCGTCGCCGCGCCGGCCATTGCCGCGGCCGGCGTCCACCTGGTGCTCGGCGGCACCGGCGGCATCGGCGCCAGCCTCGCCGCCGAGCTGCTGGAGCGCGGCGCCGAACGCGTGATCCTGCTGGCGCGGCGGGCCGGCCTGCCCGAATCGCTGGCCCGCTGGGCCGACCGCATCGCGCTGCTGGAACTGGACCTGGCCGCGATGCCGCTGGACCAGGCGCTGGCCCGTATCGCCGAAATCACCGACCGGCTCGACGGCGTGGTGCATGCCGCAGGCGTGGCGGCCGGCAGCCTGATCGCCCGCCGCGACGCCGCCGCGATGGGGCAGGGCGTGCGCGCCAAGTTGCACGGCGCCTTGCTGGTCGAGGGCCTGATCGCGCGCTACCGGCCGGGCTGGGCGGTCTACTGCTCGTCGATGGCGGCGCTGTTCGGCGGCGTCGGCCAGCTCGACTACGCCGCGGCCAACGGCCTGCTCGACGGCTTCGCCCAGTACCGCGCCGGATCGGCCGAGACCACGCAGCGGATCGGCATCGACTGGGACATCTGGCGCGAAGTCGGCATGGCGCGGCAGGCGCTGCAGTCCGACAAACAGCACCAGGCCCACCTGGCGGTCGGTTTGTCGGTGGCGGAGGGCCGGCGGGTGTTCGCCCAGGCGCTGCGACTGCAACTGCCGCAACTGCTGGTGTCGACCACGGCCATCGACCAGGCGCCGGCCTTCTACGCGCCGCCGGCCCGGCCGGATGCGCCGCCGGCCGAAGCGGCCCCGGCGGATTCGGCCGGGCAGCAGCTGGCGCAATGCCTGTGCCGTTGGCTGGGGCTGGAACGGCTCGATCCGGACGCCTCGCTGTACGACCTCGGCGCCGATTCGCTGACGCTGCTGGACCTGATCGGCGAGGTGCAACAGCGCTTCGGCGTCGAGATCGCGCTGTCGCAGCTGAGCCACAAGGCCAGCCTGGCCGAGGTGCTGGCGCTGCTGGCGCCGGCGGCCCCCGCGGTTGAGAAAGCGGCGGCCGGCGTCCCGGCGGCCGGCGCTCCGGCGGCCGGCGCCCCGGCGGTCTCGCTGGAGATCTGGCAGCAGGGCAGCGGCAGCGATCTGCTGTGCCTGGTGCACCCGGTCGGCGGCGACATCCAGGCCTACCGCGCGCTGGTGGCGCGGCTCGATCCGCGCTGGACGGTCTGCCTGATCGCCGATCCGGCGTTGCGCCAGGCCGGGCTGCCGGCCTGGCCGCTGGAGGAGCGCGCGCGGCTCTATCATGCCGCGCTGCGGCAGCGCTTCGCGCCGGCCGACTGGCAATGGCACCTGGCCGGCTGGTCGTTCGGCGCCTGGGTGGCGCTGGCGATGGCGGCCGAGGCCGAGACCGCCGGCACGGCGGCGGCCGCGCTCTACCTGCTCGATCCGCCGCCGCCCGGCTCCGGCCCGCGCTTCCAGGACTACACGGCGGCCGAGGTCGAGGCGGTGTTCGCCCACGAGCTGGGCCAGCGTGCCGGCGAGGACGGCGGCGCCGAGGCGGCGCGCTACCGCGAGGGGCTGACGCGCTGCTGCCTGGCCAACCTGGCCAGCATGGCGCGCTACGAACTGCCGCGGTTGGCGCATACCGCCAGCCACGTCTGGATCGCGCGCGAGCCGGTGGCCGGCCTGCCGGCGCCGCTGGGCTCGCCCGAGGCGCAGCGGCAGCGCTGGCAGAAGCACCTGGCGCAGCTGGCCAGCTGGCACGGCGTCGATACCACGCATTACGGCTTGGTCAGGCCGCCGCATGCGGCGGCGGTGGCGGGGTTCATCGATAGCGCGTCGGTGTCGGTGCAGGCGGCGTGTTGATGGGGGCAGACGGATAGGGAGGTGGGGCGTGCTGAATATCGGTGGAGGAAGGGCGACCGTGTTCGTGCCGCAGTGCCGTGCTCGACGGGCGCTCCCTCACCCTAGCCCTCTCCCGGTGGGAGAGGGGACGACAGGGCAGGCTGACAGGGCTGCGGTTTGATGCAGCGGAAAGGTTTTGCAACGCCAGGCATGACGATCGACCGCGACGCTTCACCGTCCCACCCTCTCCCCCGGGAGAGGGCAGGGTGAGGGAGCGACGGTTCAGGATGGAGTGCTCGTCATTGGCAGCACTGGCGTAAAGCCCCTCTCCCGCGCGCGGGAGAGGGGTGGGGTAAGGGTTGGTTCTACGAAGAACAGCCCTCATCCGGCCCTCCGGGCCACCTTCTCCCGTGCACGGGAGAAGGAAGGAAAGCGGCGCTCGGAGCAGCTGTCTTTAGCCCTCTCCCATATCTGGGAGACGGACCGAGCAACACCAGCACCAACACGCATTCGATGTGATTCGCAATCGAAAGAGGAGGAAAGAACATGCTCGAAATCGGCAAGCAGATCGCCGAAACGCTGCTCGGCATCCTGCAACTGATGGCCATCGCCGGCGCGGTGGTGGCCGCCTTCGGCCTGGCGGAATACTGGCGCGGCGCCGGCCGCGGCGGCGGCCTCAAGCACCGCGGCTACAACCTGATGGTGTTCGGCCTCAATTTCATGGGCCTCGCCGTGGTCGGCCTGGTGCTCGACCCGATCGAGGCGCGCATGCCCGAGCACGGCCTGATCGGCTGGCTGCTGCCCGACTGGCAGCACCAGGGCTGGGCCGGCATGCTGCTGGCCACCGCGGTCTACGCCGTGGTGTACGACTTCTTCCACTACTGGTCGCACCGCGCCCAGCACGAGATCCCCGTGCTGTGGCTGTTCCACCGCGTCCATCACGACGACGACGCGATGGACGCCTCGACCTCGGTGCGGCACAGCCTCGGCGCCGGCGTGGCCGGCACCGTCATGGCCCACTTCCCGACCTACCTGGTCTGCGGCGGCGGCCTGCTGCCCTATGCCGGCTCGATCGCGCTGTTCTGGGTCTGGTTCTTCTTCTCGCACGCCAATATCCGGCTGGAGCTCGGCCGGCTCGGCTGGCTGGTGGTCGGGCCGCAGCAGCATCGGCTGCACCACGGCGTGTCCGAGGCCTACCACAACCGCAACTACGCCCAGTTCTTCCCGTTCTACGACTGGCTGTTCGGCACGCTGCGCCAGCCGCTGCCGGGCGAATGGCCGGCCACCGGAGTGGCCGGCGAGGCGCCGTCGCGCAACATCCTGCTGCAGGTCTACATGCCGTGGCGGCGCCGCACCGCTGCGGCGCACGTCCCGCCCGCCGCCGAGCCGGCCGCCGCGGCCGAGGGCGAGGCGGTGGCCGACGGGGCGCGCTCGGCATGATCGCGCTGACCGCCGACGCGTCGGCGCCCGATTTCGCGCTGCCCGACCTGTGCATGGTGCGCTGCGGCTTCGCCTACGATGCGGCCGGCCTGGCCGGCGAGACGGCGCTGCGCGCGCCGGACGGCACCTGGCTGGCGCTGCCGGCCGATCTGCAGCGCGCGGTGCCCAAGCGCCAGGCCGAATACCTGGCCGGCCGCTGGTGCGCCGCGCGGGCGCTGCGCCGCTTCGCCGCGGCGGAACAGGTGGCGGTGCAGCCCGACCGCAGCCCCGGCTGGCCGGCCGGCTTCGTCGGCAGCATCAGCCATGCCCAGGGCCGGGCGCTGGCGGTGGTGGCGCGCGGCGACGACTACCGTGCGCTCGGCGTCGACATCGAGACCGAACTCGACCCGGCCACCGCCGCCCAGCTGGAACCGATGCTGCTGCAAGCGGACGAAACCGCGCTGCGGCCGGCCGGCTGGCCGCAGGCGCGCTTCCTGACGCTGGCCTTCTCGGCCAAGGAGACGCTGTACAAGGCGGTCTACCCGCATGGCCGCCGCATCCTGGAATTCCACGACGCGCGCCTGCTGGCGATCGGCGCGGGCGAACTGGAGCTGGCGCTGCTGCCGGACCATCGCCCGGCCACGCTGCCCGACGCCCGCTACCGGGTGGCCTACCGCTTCGACGGCAACCAGTGCCTGACCCTGCTGGCCCTGCCGCAGCACGCCATGGCGACTGTTCCGTGAAGTCATCATCGACAACGATTCCGCTGTGGACGGACAGGCCGTCCGCAGCATCAGACGAGGTTCAATTGGATATTGCGGATACCTGGTTCTGCCGCCCGCCGCGCGCGGCCGAAGGCGCCGTGCGGCTGTTCTGTTTCCCCTTCGCCGGTGGCAATCCGGCGGCCTTCCTGCCCTGGCAGCAGGCGCTCGGCGCCGAGGTCGAGCTGCACGTGGCGCTGCTGCCCGGCCGCAGCGCCCGGCTGTTCGAGCCGCCGCTGCGCGACATGGACCTCTTGGTGGCGACGCTGGCGCAGGTGCTGCGCGGCCGGCTCGACAAGCCCTTCGCCTTCTTCGGCCACAGCCTGGGCGCGCTGGTGGCCTTCGAAGTGGCGCGCGCGCTGCGGCGGCAGGGCTTGCCCGGCCCGGCCCGGCTGTGGGTGTCGGGCGCCGAGGGGCCGCAGACCCGCTCGGTCAAGCGGCGGCTGCACGATCTGCCCGATGCCGAGCTGGTGGCGGCGCTGCGCGGCTACAACGGCACGCCTGCCGAGCTGCTCGACGACGCCGAGATGATGGCGCTGCTGCTGCCCGGCCTGCGCGCCGACTTCTGCCTGGCCGAGCGCTACGCCTACCGCGCCGAGCCGCCGCTGGACCTGCCGTTCACGCTCTTGACCGGCGACGCCGACCCCTACGTCGAGGACGCGCGCGCCGCCGGCTGGGCGCGCGAGAGCAGCCTGCCGCTGCAGCGCGAGCGCTTCGACGGCGACCATTTCTTCATCTACCCGCACCAGGCCGCCATCACCGCCAGTCTCGCGGCGGCGCTGGCCGGCGCCGAGCGGCGGCCGGCCGCGCTCCAGACCGAGGTCATGCCATGAACCCCTACCAGGACCTGCCGCCGCGCGCCTTCTGGCGCACCGCCGTGGCCGACAAGGACATGCTCGCTATCGACGAGCTGTGGACGCCCAAGTTCGCTCTGGCGGCGGACGACGCCATCGTCACCGCCGGCTCCTGCTTCGCCCGTCACATCGGCCGCGCGCTGGCCGAACGCGGCATGCGCTGGCTCGACGCCGAGCCGGCGCCGGCCGGGCTGGGCGAGGCCGAGCGCGAGGCTGGCCACTACGGCGTGTTCTCGTTCCGCAGCGGCAACATCTACACCGCCGCGATGCTGCGGCAATGGCTGGCCTGGGCCTACGGCCACGCCGCGCCGCCGGCCGGCACCTGGTGCGAGGGCGGCCGCCACTACGACCCGTTCCGCCCGGCGATCGAGCCGGCCGGCTACGACTCGGCCGAGGCGCTGCTGGCCGCGCGCGAGGCGACCTTGCAGGCGATCCGCCGGGCGGTCGCCGAGGCGCGCTGCTTCGTCTTCACGCTGGGCCTGACCGAAGCCTGGCTGGAGCGCGACGGCAGCGTGGTCTACCCGGTCTGCCCGGGCACGGTGCACGGCGAGTTCGATGCTGCGCGGCACCTGTTCCACAACTACGCCTTCGCCGAGATCCACCGCGACCTGTCGGCCGCGATCGACCTGCTGCGCGCGGCCAACCCGCAGATCCGCGTGCTGCTGACGGTCTCGCCGGTGCCGTTGACCGCCACCGCCTCGGGCCAGCATGCGCTGGTGGCGACCAGCCATTCGAAATCGGTGCTGCGCGCGGTGGCCGGCCAACTGGCGCAGGAACGCGCCGAGGTCGACTACTTCCCGTCCTACGAGATCATCACCGCCCACCCGTTCAAGGGCGCCTTCTTCGAGCCCAACCTGCGCAGCGTGGCGCCGCACGGCGTCGCCTTCGTCATGCGCCAGTTCTTCGCCGGGCTCGAACGCCAGCCGGCCGCGCCGCCGCCCGCGCCGGCCGCCCGCCCACCCAGGAAGACTTTTGCCGGAGAGGATTTCTTCTGTGAAGACGCCGTGCTCGACTACTACAACCCGCGCTAGCGCGCGGCCGCCGGGCGATCCGGCCGCCGGCCGCGCCCCGGCGCGCCGGGCTCGGCGCGGAGGGCGTGCAACGTGACGACGCCGATCCCCATGCCGCCGCGCGCGCGCTTCCTGCTGCTCGGCGATTCGCACGCCGGCCCGATCGGCCGTGCGGCCCGGGCGGCCGGCATCCCGTTCCAGGGCGGCCCGCTCGGCGCCGGGCGCGAGTTCAACGCCGGCTTCTTCGACCTGGTCGACGGCGAGCCGGTATTCCGCAAGGCCGAGGCCGAGCGGCTCTACCGCGGCTTCCTGGCCGAGCTGGGCGCGCCGGGGCTGGCCGGGCTTGCCGCACCGCCGGGCGGCGTGCCGCTGGTGTGCACCTTCGGCTTCAGCGCGCACTTCTTCGCCACCCGCGAGAACTGGCGCATCTACCGCGATCGCGACGGCGCGTTCCCGCCGGGCTTCCTGGCCAGCCGGTTGTTCGACGACATCGTCTGCGCCATGGCGCGCGACGCGCTGGCCTTCTATCGCCATGCGCGCGGCCTGGGCCTGCGGGTGCTGGCCGCGCTGCCGCCGCAGCGGGTGCCGGCGCTGTCGGACCGCGAAGTGTTCATGGCGGCGCAGGAGGTGATGCTGCGCCAATTGCGGGCCATGGGCGTGGAGGTGGTCGACCTGCGCGCCGAGGTCAGCGGCGACGACGGCCTGCAGCGGCCCGAGTTCAGCGAGCCCGACGACCCGATCCACGGCAACCTCGCCTTCGGCCAACTGATCCTGGCCGACCTGCTGGCGCGCGGGCTGTAGGGAACGAATCCGTATCAACGCATCGACGAGCGGCGCACGGCCTGTGCGCTTCGAGCAGCAACCGATCTACACGCAATGCCTGATCGACCTACGACAGGCCCGGAGGATGGAATGGAGCAATTCGTACTGGATGCGGTCGAGCGCATCGCCACCCGGCCGCAGCCGGACTACCGCGCGATCGAGGTCGCGCCGCTGACGCCGGTGATCGGCGCCGAGATCTCGGGCGTCGACCTGTCGCGCGAGCTGAGCGAGCGGCAGCTGGCCGAGATCAAGCAGGCCTTCCTGGCGCACCACGTGCTGGTATTCCGCGACCAGCTGCTGAGCGGCGAGGACCACAAGCGCTTCGCCAACCACTTCGGCGAGCTGCGGCGGCTGCCGCTGGCCGACCTCGACGGCGGCGACCCGGCCATCCTCGAGGTGGCCGCCAGCAAGAACTCGCGCTTCGTCGCCGGCGAGGACTGGCACACCGACGGCACGGCCGACGCCGAGCCCTCGCTCGGCTCGATGCTCTACGTGACCCGCACGCCCGAGATCGGCTGCGGCGGCGACACGCTGTTCGCCAACATGCACCTGGCCTACGAGCTGCTGTCGCCGCCGATGAAGGCGCTGCTGGACGGCCTGACCGCGATCCACGACGGCCTGATCCCGTGGCAGGGCTACACCCCGCCGCCCGAATACGTGATCCCCAAGAACGAGCACCCGGTGGTAGTGCGCCACCCCGACACCGGCCGCAAGCTGCTGTTCGTCAACGCCGGTTTCACCTCGCACATCGTGCAGCTGGCGCGCAGCGAGAGCCGCGCGCTCCTGGACATGCTGTTCGCGCGGGTGGCGCACGAGCCGATCCTGCACTGCCGCGTGCGCTGGACGCCGAACACCCTGGTGTTCTGGGACAACCGCTGCACCCAGCACCACGCGGTATGGGACTACTACCCGCATTCGCGCTATGGGCAGCGGGTGTCGATCAACGGGACGCGGCCGCAGGCCTGAGGTTGCAGCGCGGCATCTGCGCCTCGAATTCGTGCTGAAGGCCTGACCGGCCGGTGCCGGAGCGCGCCCGATGCGGGCGGGCTCCGTATCGAGCAGGTTGCGGCCTGCTCGCCGGATGCTCAGTCCGGCCGTGGCGCGGGCAGCTCGGCCAACGCGGCGAGCAGCCCGTCGGCCAGCTGCCGGTAGCTGGCCTGCAAGCGTTCGGCCGAAGGCGCCGCGCCGTCGTCGCCGGCATGGGCCAGCGCGCAGGCCTGCAGCCAGGCGGCCGGCCAGGTCTCGGCGTAGGCCTCGGCATCGCCGGCGGCGAAGGCCGCAGCCATGGCGCGCGCGTTGGCGATCGCATTGGCGTCGGCGAACGACTTGGCGTTGGCACCGGTGTTGAGCTTGGCATAGGACTCGGCGAACTCGGCCGCGCCCTCCTCGCCGTAGTCGTTGGCCATCGCGTAGTCGTGCGCAGTGGCGTGGGCGATGGCGTAGGCGTCCGCGTAGGCATAGGCGTAGCGGTAGATTTCGCGCAGGGCGGGTTCGAGGGCGGCGGCCCAGGTTTCGGCCGTTGCCGTGTTACCTGCCAGCGCTTCGCGGTGGAGGGTTTGCACGGCACGGTGCAGGTCGGGGTTGCCGTTGCGGCGGGTGCTGGTTTCGATCAGTAAAGGGGCGACGGACTCGGCTTGCCAACGGTGGATTAACAGGTTGCCGGCACGTTCTGGTTGAAGGTCGATGCACATGACACGCTCATGCTCAGCACCGGACGGAAGGTGATCGGACAGACCCGCGACCAATTGGGTCAACCACCGGGGCGCCATGGTTGCGAAACGTTGTGAGACAGCTGGGGTGCCTGTGTAGAGCTTGTCGGTTTGGTTTGGGTGTAATGGATTCATGGAGTGCCCACCTTGGTTGATGGCAGATCATGCGCGTGCCAGATATTGGCGGAGAGTCGATTAATCACGGATTTTTCCTGGTCGATCATCTGTATCAGTCGCTGGACGGCCAAGTCAGAATTGCAGGCGTTGGAAATTTCAAGTCTCCAGAGTAATTGTCGCAGCAGGTGACGATCACATGCAGCCATGCTTCCATCGAGACATGCAGTTGCGATCGATCGACTGAAATGGAAAGGATGCTGGGGAGCGATTTGAAAATTGAATCGATTCGGTCGGCAATCAACGAATTGATATCCCCGTTTCCACCTTCGGGAAAGAGCGAACAAAGTGCTTCGACCAAGGAAAGCGATGGTGCCGACCCGTGCTCCAAGGGAAGGAGTACACCTTCGACGCTAGGCTGTGCGCACTTCGTTCCTCCCGCCTGATTGGTATAAATTATGCCGGAACAGATCGGCAGGATCAGGGCACATTGAGTCAGATCGTAAAGCTGGATGGAGTGCATGTTCGCCTTTGCGTTGCATAGCTGATGTGATTCGTATCTCGAGCGAATGCTGGCTTGACGGTTTATTGGGTCTCATAGCCCCGGGGGATTCGGCTCAAGGATTCTGTCGGGACGCTCAATTCCTCCGCAACTCCCTCACCCCACCCCCAACCTCCGTCGCAACAGCGCCCGCAGCGTCACCCCGTCCGCATACCCCACCAGCTCCGCGATCCGGTCGACGCTGTGCGCGCTGGTCTTCAGCAGATGCACCGCCCGCTCGGCGCGCAGATCCTGGATATAGCCGAGCGGCGTTTTGCCCAGCACCTCGGCCAGCCGGCGCGACAGCGTGCGCTTGCTGGTGGCCAGCGCCCGCGCCGCCTCGTCGAGCGAGATCGGGCGGTGCAGGTGTTCGCGCGTCCAGCGGTCGAAGCGCTCGATCAGCGGGTCGGCATGCGCCAGGTGGTCGGCGATCATGTAGGCTGACTGCGAAGGACGGGCGTCGACGATCAGGTAGCGCGCCACCAGCGCGGCCAGTTCCGGGCTGTGCTGGCGGATCAGCCACAGCGCCAGGTCGATGTGGCTCAAGGCGGCGCCGGCGGTGACCAGCCGGCCGCTCGGCACCAGGATGCGCTGCGGGTCCAGCCGTACCCGCGGGTAGCGCTGGCGGAACAGCGGCACCAGCCACCAGGTGGTGGTGGCGTCGTGGCCGTCGAGCAGGCCGCCCTCGGCCAGCACGAAGGTGCCGATGCAGGCGGCGCCGATCTGCACGCCGGCGGCCTGGCACTGGCGCAGGTAGGCGATGGCGTCGGCGATGTCGGGCCGGCCCAGCGCTTCCACCAGCGGCTCGGGCATCTTCGGTCCCACCGCCGGCAGGATCACGCAGTCGGGCGGCGGGCAGTCGGCCAGCGGCCGCACCGGCACCCGCATGCCCAGCGCGCTGCGCACCTCGGGCCGCACGCCGGCCAATGCGACCTCGAACCGCGGCGCCGCCACGCCGCACATCTGCGCCAGCTCGTTGGCGGTCGACAGCGCGTCGAGCACCGTGGCGAGGCCGGAATCGAAGGCGCCGTCGAGCACCAGGACCGTGACGTTCATGGCAGGATCGATATCGAAGTTGTCGTTCCGGACAGTATGGGTGGCCCGGCCGACTGCGTACAGTGCGCCCTGTACCGCGCGGCCTCATCCATCCAGTCCAAGGAGAATCGACATGATCAAGTACGCCCTGTTCGCCCGCCTCGAAGCCCAGCCCGGCAAGGAGCAGGAGGTGGCCGGCTTCCTCGAGGCCGGCCTGGCGCTCGCCAACCAGGAGGCCGGCACGCCGATCTGGTTCGCGCTGCGGCTGTCGCCGACCACCTTCGGCGTGTTCGACGCCTTCGAGACCGAGGCGGCCCGCCAGGCCCACCTCGACGGGCCGATCGCCCAGGCGCTGATGGCCAAGGCCGGCGAGATGCTGGCGGCGCCGCGAGCATCGAGCCGATCGAGGTGCTGGGATTGAAGAACCAGATGCGCTGAGCGCGCGGCCGCGATGCTGCGGCCCTTCGCCTGGACGGCGCCATCGTGTCGGGCCCGGCATGCGCTGGGCCTGGCGGGCTTCGCGTTCGAGCGGGGGCGTCTCGATGGCTGACTACCGACTGCCGCAGGGCCTTGCCGTCACTGCGCCCAGGCTCGCCGACAGCGCTCAGAACCCCAGCCGCGCCGTTCCTTCCGAGAAATTCCAGGTCCGCGTGATCTCGACCTGGTCGTAGCTCTCGCGCATCTTGGGCGGGAAGGGCGCGAACGGCGAGGCGGCGGCGGCGATGGCGCGGGCCGCTTCGTCCAGCCGTTTGTCGCCGCTGCCGCGCTTGATGTAGACCGAGGCCAGCGAGCCGTCGCTGTTGACCACCGCGGTCATCACCAGCGTCTGGTAGAGGCCGTCCTTGGCGAAGCGCGGCGGGTTGAGCGCGCCGATGCGCTCGACCTTGAGCCGCCAGCTCTCGGCATAGAACCTGAATTCCATCTCGGCGGCGACCGCGGTGCGCGAAAGCTCGGCGGTGCGCATGCGCGGCCGCCGTTCCTCGAACGGATCGCGCTGGCGCAGCTGCTGCAGCGCGCGCTCGGCCAGCGTCAGGCCCGGCGGCGGCGTGAGCGGCACGGTGATGCCGCCTCCCGAGGCGGTCGTGCTGCCGTTGCCGCCGTCTCCCTTCTTGCTGCCGTCGCCGATCCCCTGGCCGGTGGCGGTGGATGCGCGCGCGGCGATGGCCGCGGCCTGCGCACGCTGTTCGGCGGCCGCTTCGGCGGCCTGGCGCGTCGCGGCGGCACGGGCGGCGTCTTCGGCCTGCCTGCGCGCGGCGGCTTCCGCCGCCTGGCGCGCCTGTTCGGCCTGGGCGAGGGCGGCCTGGCGGGCTTGCTCGGCCTGCGCGATGGCCTGGCGGCGCTGCTCGGCGGCCAGCTGTTCGGCCTGCTTGCGGGCGGCTTCGGCTCGTGCGGCTTCTTCGGCGCGCTGCCTGGCCGCGGTCTCGGCCAATTGGCGCGCCTGCTCGGCCTGGGCTGCTTCCGCGGCGCGCTGCCGTTCCTGAGCGGCCTGGCGTTCGGCCGCCCGGGCGGCTTCTTCCGCACGCTGCCGCGCCGCCGCCTCGGCGAGCCGGGCGGCCTCCTCGGCCTGCTTGCGCGCGGTGGCTTCCGCGCTGCGCTGGCGCTCGGCGGCGGCCTGCTGCTCGGCGGCCTGGCGCAGGGCTTCCGCCTTGGCGACGGCTTCGGCGCGTTCTCGGGCGGCTTCTTGGGCGATCCGCAGCTGTTCGGCCTTGGCGGCTTCTTCTACGCGCTGGCGCTCGGCGGCCGCCTGCGCCTCGGCGGTCCGGCGGGCGGCTTCGACCTGTTCTTCGGCACGTTTCTGCTCGGCGGCTTCGGCGGCGCGGCGGGCCTGTTCGGCCTGGGCGAGTGCCTCGGTCGCGGGGGCTTCGGCCGGCGGCGGTTCGGCCGCGGCCTCGGTGGCGGTTTCGGTCGGCGCGTCCGCCGCTTCCGCGGCCTGGCGATCCGATTCGGCCGGCTGCTGCTTCGCCGCTTCGGCCTGCGGCTCGGGGGCTTGCGGAGGGGCTTCGCGCGCGGACGCGCAGGCGCCGGCGGCGGCTCGCCCTTCAGCGCAGCGGCGACGCGCAGCTGCTCGCTGTGGGCCAGCTCCTCGGCCTGCTCATGGTCGGGCTCGGCGGCGGCGATGTCGGCGTGGACGTCGGCGGCCTGCTCGATCAGCGCCGGGATGCCGGGCGAGGTCGGCTCGCGCCGCGCGATGTCGAGGTTGGCGCCGCCGATCGGCGCGTCGGCCAGTTCGGCCGGCGGCTGTTCGCGCGCCTCGCTGCGGGTGTCCATCTCCCAGCGGCCCTGGTCCACCGTCAGGACCGGCGTGCGGGTGCGCATGCGCGCCGCCTTGCGCGCGGTGCTGCCGGCGGCGATCGGCTTGCTGCGGAAGGCGTAGGGATCGGGCCGCTGCACCAGCCTGGCGACCGGTGCGGTGGCCGGCGTGAGCGCGGCGGGGGGCGCCGTGGCGGCGACCGCGCGATCGGCGGGTGTGGGCCGGGATGGGGCAGGGATGCGCTGCGCCGCCTCGGCGCGCGCCGCCGGCGTATCGGCCGGGTCGGGTTCCGGCACGGGCGTGGCCAGGACGATCTGCAGAGGCGTTGCGACGGGCGGGACCGGACCCTGGCCGCCGCCGGGCACGCCGAAGCGCAGCGCGAGGATCAGCGCGTGCAGCAGCACGCTGGCCAGCACGGCCCAGTCGATCGGCTCGCCCCAGCGCCGGCGCGGGCGGCCGGATTCGAACGGCAGGGCAGGGCTCGTCATGGCGCGCCGCCGCCGTCGTTGCCGCATGCCGCTGCGTGGGCTGCGCCTGCCTTCAAGACCACTTCTCCGTCGTCGCCGTCATGCCGCAGGTATAAGGCCTCGCCGCCGATTCGTCCATGCCGCCGTGCACGGCGGCCGCCGCGATGGAACCGGGCCGGCGCTGCCGTCACTCAGGCCGGTCTTCATCCTCGCAAGGAAAGCAATGAGCGATCGCAATGAGGCGGTGAACCGCCTGCTGGAAGGCCTGGGCTATCTGTGGGGCGCGTCCTGCCTGCGGCTGGACCCGGACGGCTTCTGCCCGCTGCGCACCGACGACGGCCTGGAGCTGGGCATCTTGGCCGCCGAGCAGGCCGGGCAACTGACGCTGTTCGCCGAATTCGGCACGCCGGTGACGCCCGAGCTGGCCCTGCGGCTGCTGGAAGCCAACGCCGACGAGCTGGCGCCGGCCGGATTCTGTCTCGAAGCCGCCACCGGCCGCCTGCTGCTGCGCGCCAGCCATCCGTTCGAGGCCTTGTCCGAGCCGGTGCTCGGCAACCTGCTGAGCAATTTCGTGGTGCTGGCCCGCCGCGCGCGGACGCTGCTGGCCCGGCCGGCCCAGCCGTCGGCGCCGGCCATGCCCGAGCTGGCCGCGCCGATGCTGCGCTTCATCTGAGGAGGACGGCGATGACGACCCCGATCGGCCTGGGCAATACCCACGGTACGACACACACCGGTTCGGCGGCGGCGGCGCCGCCGCCCCCGCCGCCGCAGGCTGCGCCGCGGCTGACGACCGGCTCGCAGCCGCAGCCGTCCAGCTCGGGCACCGGCCTGCACACGGCCAGCCACGCGCCGCTGCCGCAGCTGTCGAACGGCGCCATGACGGGACCGTCGCGTTCCCGCGCGCCGGCCCACCCGCCCTCGGCCCATGCGACCGGCCAGGTGGCCCGGGTCGACGTCGCGCTGGCGGACCGGGTCGCCCAGATCCAGGACGCCTTTGCCGGCGGCGGCCTGCTGGTGCGCTCCTGCCAGATGAAGCACGCCCATCTGGACTTCAATCACGATCTCGACATCGAGCCCCGGCCCGGCCAGCCCTGCGACGGCGGCTACCTGCGCAAGTTCGTGCTGGCCCAGCAGGACCTGGTGCCGAACTTCTACAAGATGGGGCCCGAGGTGGCCGCCATGCCGCGCTGCATCGGCGTGCTGACGCTGCCGGACAAGATGGGCGACCACCTGGTCGGCATCCACGCCACCGACCAGGCGTCCAACGCCCAGCCGACCGGCAAGTCCTACCTCGACCACGGCACCGCCTCGGCCCGGCTGGCCAGCGTGCTGGCCGAGCTGAAGGCGGACCAGGCCGAGCGGCCGGGCCAGCCGCTGGACAACAACGAGATCCAGGCGGTCGGCGTGCCGCCCGACGCGCTGGCCGGACTGCTGTTCAGCCCCAACTCGGCGCTGGGCGGCTATCCGGACTGGGAGGCCGCCAAGCCGGCCTTCCAGCAGGTGGCCGACAAGATGCACGCCTGCTACGACGGCCAGCAGTTCCCGGTGTTCGGCTACCGGCAGGAGGGCAACGGGCCGACCGAGCTGGTGCATATCGACAGCGTGACGGTCAGGCCGGGCCAGTCCTGATCGCGACCGCGGCCGCCGCGATCGCGTGATCCGGCGGGGCGGCGGAGGGCGGTGGACGCACGTCCGGCCGGCCGCCGCCTGCCGCGCGGCGGTGGTACGATGCGCGCCCCATGCGCATCGCCGAATTCCACCAAGCCCTCGCCGACCTCGGCGCCAAGCCCTGCCATATCGGCCGGGTCAGCCGCGCCTGGCTGCGCGGCCTGCCGCTCGACACCGGCACCAAGCACCGGCGGACCGAGGACTACCTGCCGCTGGCGGTGCGCGAGGGCCTGCCGGCGCTGGCCGAGCGCATCGAAGGCCTCGCGCGCATCGTGTCGGAACACCCGGCGGCCGACGGCTCGTCGCGCCTCCTGGTGCAACTGGCCGACGGCCAGATGGTGGAGAGCGTGCTGCTGCCGCGCGACGGCCTGTGCGTGTCGACCCAGGTCGGCTGCGCGGTCGGCTGCGTGTTCTGCCAGACCGGCAAGAGCGGCCTCTTGCGCCAGCTCGGCAGCGCCGAGATCGTCGCCCAGGTGGTGCTGGCGCGCCGGCTGCGGCCGGTGAAGAAGGTGGTGTTCATGGGCATGGGCGAGCCGGCCCACAACCTCGACAACGTGCTCGAGGCGATCGATCTGCTCGGCACCGAGGGCAATATCGGCCACAAGAGCCTGGTGTTCTCCACCGTGGGCGACCCGCGGGTGTTCGAGCGGCTGCCGCAGCAGCGGGTCAAGCCGGCGCTGGCGCTGTCGCTGCACACCAGCCGGCCGGAGCTGCGCCGCCAGCTGCTGCCGCGCGCGCCGGCGATCGATCCGGAGGCGCTGATGGCGCTGGGCGAGGACTACGCGCGCCGGGTCGGCTACCCGATCCAGTACCAGTGGACGCTGCTGCGCGGCATCAACGACGGCCAGGACGAGATGGACGCGATCCTGCGGCTGTTCGCCGGCAAGTATGCGGTGCTCAACCTGATTCCCTACAACAGCCTCGAGTCCGACGAATTCCAGCGGCCCGACGCCGAGCGCATCGCGGCGATGACGCGCTACCTGCACAGCCGCGGCGTGCTGACCAAGGTGCGTAACTCGGCCGGGCAGGACATCGATGGCGGCTGCGGCCAGCTGCGGGCGCGGGCGGTGCAGGTGGTCGACGCCTCGCGGCTGCGGCGCGCGCGCTGATCTCGGCGCGGTTCGCTCGCTGCCCGGCCGCGGCCGGCTCGAATGGCGCCGGCGACCTGCCGGATGTTGCCCGGCCGGGTCGGGCGCGAAGCCGGAACGGCGACCGCTGGAACCGGCGCGGCCGGAGTCCTGATCGAGGGGGCCCGCATCGAATTGGCCGCCGGGCGGGCCGCGAACTCCCGTCGAGCTCCGCTGCCCAAGCTCCCCATTTTTCTTCGAAGGGCGATCCATGCACGCATCCGACAAGCGCGGCCTGCTGGTCGGCGCAGCGCTGTTCCTGTTTTGCAGCGCGCCGGCGCAAGCCGACGGCCTGGCCGACCTCAAGGCCGCATTGAACCGGCTGCAAGGGCAATCGCCGATCAAGGCCGTGGCCGAGGTGAAGACCTGGCGCAAGCAGGGCGAGGGGCAGGACGCGGACGAGCGCCAGGGCCAGGCCAGCTTCGCGGTCGAGGATGGCGCGCGCGGCCTGCAACTGCTCTACGGCAAGGACTTGCTGGCGCGGGCCGAGGCCGAGTCGCGCGCCAGCGGCAAGGACAAGAAGGCCAGGACGCCGACGCTGTACGCCTTGCGCGAGCTCGACGCCGTGGAGCTGCGCGGCATGACCTCGGCCGCCACGGGCCTCGCCCGCGCGATCGAGGAGGCGGTCTTCAAGGGCGAGGTGGCCGACAGCTACGGCGGCAAGCCGGCCCGCAAGCTGAGTTTCGAGATTCCGATCGACATGCTCGGCGAGCGCGAGCGCAAATATGTCAAGAAGTTCGATACCCGGCTGGAGGTCTGGATCGGCGCG
This sequence comes from Chitinimonas koreensis, assembly GCF_014353015.1. Taxonomy (NCBI): domain Bacteria; kingdom Pseudomonadati; phylum Pseudomonadota; class Betaproteobacteria; order Neisseriales; family Chitinibacteraceae; genus Chitinimonas; species Chitinimonas koreensis. The sequence goes on along the minus strand of NZ_CP060704.1, from coordinate 3,437,122 downwards.
GACGGCACGCCGCTGGCGAGCCGCCGGCACCAGGACCTCTCCGGCCGGGCCTTCGTGGTGGTCGGCTTCGAGCAGCGCAGCGACGAGGAGCGCAGCTACCAGGTCGCCGGCGACCGGCTGCTGCTGGTGCGCAAGGAGGAGCGCGGCAGCGCCAGCGGGGCGGGCGAACGGGAGGACTTCAAGCTGAGCAAGGCGTTGCAGTTGCAGCCGTGAGCGCCGCTCAGGCGCTCACCGGCACCCAGCGCAGCAGCATGTCGAACAGTGCGGCCGGCTCGATCGGCTTGGCCAGGTGGTCGCTCACGCCGGCCTCGCGGCTGCGTTCGCGGTCGCCGTGGGTGGCGTTGGCGGTCAGTGCCACCACCGGCAGCGCGGCCCATTCGGGCCGGGCGCGGATGCGGCGGGTGGCGGCCAGGCCGTCCAGCACCGGCATCTGCAGGTCCATCAGCACCAGCTCGTAGCGCCGCTGCGCCAGCTTGGCCAGCGCTTCCTCTCCATCGTCGGCCAGGTCGACCACCATGCCGGCGCGTTCCAGCAGGTGGGCGGCGATTTCCTGGTTGATCGGGTTGTCGTCGACCAGCAGCACGCGGCTGCCGTGGATGGCGGCCAGTTCGGCCGGGATCAGGCCGTCGTCGGCGGCTGCGGGCGCGTTCGCTGTCGCGCTGCGGCTGCGGCCGAGCCGGCAGCTGAACCAGAAGGTGCTGCCCTGGCCAGGCAGGCTGTCGACGCCGACCTCGCCGCCCATCAGCGTGGCCAGCTCGCGCGCGATGGCCAGGCCCAGGCCGGTGCCGCCGTACTTGCGGGTGGTGGTCGGATCGGCCTGCTGGAACGGCTGGAACAGCTGCGCCTGCTGCTCGGCCGTCATGCCGATGCCGCTGTCCTCGACTTCGAAGCGCACCTGCACCGCATCGGCATCGCTGGCCTGCAGTTGCGCGCGCACCGCGACGCCGCCGCGTTCGGTGAACTTGACCGCGTTGTTGGCGAAGTTGACCAGCACCTGGCCCAGCCGCAGCGGGTCGCCGTGCAGCCGGCTCGGCAGCGCCGGGTCGATCTCGAAGTCCAATGCCAGGCCCTTGCGCGCGCAGGCCTCGCCGACCAGGTTGGCGACGTTGTCGAGCACGCCCTGCAGTTCGAAGTCGGCGGCTTCGAGCGCCAGCTTGCCGGCCTCGATCTTCGAGAAGTCGAGGATGTCGTTGATGATGCCCAAGAGGTGGTGGGCCGAGCGCTGGATCTTGTCGACGTAGTCGCGCTGCTTGGGCGTCAGCTCGGTGATCTGGGCCAGGTGGGTCATGCCGATGATGGCGTTCATCGGGGTGCGGATCTCGTGGCTCATATTGGCCAGGAACAGCGACTTCATGCGCGAGGCCTGCTCGGCCACCTCGCGCGCGGCCTCGAGTTCCTGCTCGTGGGCGCGCAACGCGGCGTTGGCCGCGGCCAGCGCATGGGTGCGCTCGTGCACGCGCGCCTCGAGCACCGCCTCGTTGTGTTCGAGCTCGGCCAGCAGGCGCGATTTCTCGGCGGCGCGCTCGCCGATCGCCGCGCCCATCGCGTTGAAGGCGCGCGCCAGCCGCACCAGCTCCTCGCTGCCGCGCTCCGGCACCCGCGTGCGGTAGTCGCCGCGCGCCACCTGGTCGACCGCGTCGGCCAGCGCCGACACCGGCCGCGAGATCAGCCGCGCCAGCCAGAAGCAGCCGGCGGCGCCGGCCAGGAAGATCAGCGCGCCGATCGCCAGCGACTGGTACAGCGCCTTGTGCAGCTCGGCCCGCACATAGCTGATGTCGACGTCGGCGCCGACCACCAGCCGGCTGCCGTCGCTGCGCTCGATCGCCTGGAACACCGAGCGGAAGTAGCCGAAGCGGTCGCGGTATTCGGCCACCCGGGTGCGGCCGCTGTGCAGCGCGTCGAGGATGGCCGGGTGCGGATCGGTTTCGTACAGCTGGTAGTAGTGGCCGTAGTTGTTGACGCGGATCTCGTCCTCGTTGGCGGCGTCGGCCACGTAGAGCAGCTTGCCGTCGACCTCGGTGAACACGTAGAGATAGCGCAGGCCGGTGCGGCGGCAGTAGTCGTCGAGCTGGCGCACCAGCGCCAGGTAGCGCTGCGGGTCGATCGAGTCGGGGCCGCGCGCGGCGTCGAGATAGGCCTGGCCGATCATCTTGGGCGCGGCGCTGACGCCGGCCACCAGCCGGGCGTCGATCGCCTCGCGCGTGCCGGCCGCCTTGAGATCCCAGACGTAGTAGGTGTAGGCCGCCGTGGCGAGCAGATTGACGGCGAGGAAGAGCCACAGGATGCGGGTGCGGACGGTTCTCGGCTTCAACAGATCGAACAGATCGAATAGGCGTTGCAAGGCACTGTCCCCTGGATCGTACGGCTATCGCATCCGGCCCCGCGGCGTGCGCCGCCGGCCCGGTCAAGAGTCATCGGCGCGCCGCGGCGCACCGTTCCATATATGCCGCCGCGCCCGGTACGGTTGCCCGACCGATATGACGCATGCGTGAAAATGCGCTGGATTATGCACCAAAGCGGCGTGCTGCGAGTCGCGCCGTTACCCTGGCCGCGGCGTCGCCCGCATCGTCCTTCGCACAGGGCGGGGCGCGCTTGCTACGATGCGGCGCGCGGCGGCCGCCCGAGGGCGCGTCCATGCCCATGTCTTCGTCCTGCAGATCCACTTCTTCACCATCAATTCCGGGAGTACCACGATGGCCGGTTCCAGCCTGCTTGCCCTGATCGACGATATCGCCTCGGTGCTCGACGACGTCGCGCTCCTGACCAAGGCCGCCGCCCGCAAGACCACCGGGGTGCTCGGCGACGACCTGGCGCTCAACGCCCAGCAGGTCGCCGGCGTGCGCGCCGAGCGCGAGCTGCCGGTGGTGTGGGCGGTGGCCAAGGGTTCGGCGCGCAACAAGCTGATCCTGGTGCCGGCGGCGCTGGCGATCAGCGCGCTGATGCCCTGGCTGGTGACGCCGCTCTTGATGGTCGGCGGCGCCTTCCTCTGCTACGAGGGCTTCGAGAAGCTGGCGCACAAGTTCCTGCACGGCGGCGAGGACGACGCGGCGCACCACGCCGAGCTGAGCGCGGTGCTGGCCGATCCGGCCGCCGACATGGTGGCGTTCGAGCGCGAGAAGATCGAAGGCGCGGTGCGCACCGATTTCGTGCTGTCGGCCGAGATCATCGCGATCACGCTCGGCACGGTGGCCAGCGCGGCCTTCTCGACCCAGGTGATGGTGCTCAGCGGCATCGCGGTGCTGATGACCATCGGCGTCTACGGCGTGGTGGCCGGCATCGTCAAGCTCGACGACGGCGGGCTCTACCTGAGCCGCCGGGCAGGCGAGGGCGCCTGGGCCCGCGGCCAGCGCGCGTCCGGCCGCGCCATCCTGGCCGCCGCGCCCTACCTGATGAAGGTGCTGGCGGTGGCCGGCACGGCGGCGATGTTCCTGGTCGGCGGCGGCATCCTCAGCCACGGGCTGCCCTTCCTGCACGGCCCGATCGAGTCGCTCACCCATGCCGCAGCCGGCCTGCCCGGCGGCGCCGCCCTGGCCATTGTCATACCGAGCCTGATCGACGCGATTGTCGGTGTCCTGGCCGGCGCGCTGACGCTGGCGGTGGTGAGCCTGGCGCAGCGCCTGCGCGCCGGCCGCAAGGCCCAGGAATAGATGGCGTCCGCCCTTAAGCGCTTTGGCCCGCGTCGCGGTTCGGCGGGCCGGGCGCAAGCCATCCGGCAAAATTTCCGAATGCGTTTTCCTTCAAATCGTTCGTGATGCCAATGTGTTAGAGTCGCGCGCTTGAAATAATTCGTAACACGTACGGGGCAACCTAATAGCACCCGACGAGCGCGGCTCACAGACGAGTGGCAGGGATGATGAAGAAGTGGATGCTGGAGGGGGGATCGCCATCGGCATGGCGATCTCGTGGGGAACGAATGCGCTGGCGGCGACCGTGCCGGCCGCGCCGAAGGCCGTCGCCGCCGCGGCGACGCCCGCCGGGGCCGGCTTCGATTGCCTGATCGAGCCGGCGCAGATGGTCGAATTGTCCAGCCCGGTCACCGGGCTGCTCGAACGCGTGACCGTGCGGCGCGGCGACAAGGTCGCCCGCGGCCAGTTGCTGGCCGCGCTCGAATCGACCGCCGAGCAGGCCTCGGCCGAGCTGGCGCGCTACAAGTCCGAGCAGGTCGGGCCCAGTCGCCTGGCCGAGGCCAAGATCGAATTCTCCGGCCGCAAGTTCAACCGCCGCCGCGACATGGCGGCCGACAAGCTGCTGTCCGCCCAGGACCGCGACGACGCCGAGGCCGAATACAAGCAGGCCCAGGCCGAGCTGCAGGTCGCGCGCGAGAACCGCGAGGCGGCCCGGCTCGAATACCGCCAGCAGAGCGGCCTGCTCAATCTGCGCAGCATCCGCAGCCCCTTCGACGGCGTGGTGGTCGACCAGCTGGCCTATCCGGGCGAGGTGGTCGAGCCCGGCGCCGGCAAGCGCGCCATCCTCAAGCTCGCCCAGCTCGATCCGCTGCGCATCCGCGTGATCCTGCCGATGTCCGCCTTCGGCAAGCCCGCGGTCGGCATGGCCGCCAGCGTGGTGCCCGAGCTGCAGGGCCGCGGCAGCTACGCGGCCAAGGTCCGCATGGTCGACCGCATCATCGATGCGGCCAGCGGCACCTTCGTGGTCTTCCTCGACATGCCCAATCCGCGGCTCGACATCCCGTCTGGCGTCAAGTGCCGCGCCAGCTTCGCCGGCCTCGACGGCCCCGGCAACCCGGCCCGCTCCAGGCCCTGATCCGAATCCATACGGCGCAGCCACGGCTGCGCCGCGCCCGTTTCCAGCCATTCAATCCATTCATATAGCCCTGCCGACCGCCTCCGCGCGGCGGCCCATTCGAGGTGAACAGATATGAGCCAGTCGAACAGCAAGCCGGTCTCCCCCACCCAAGCTCACGATGTGCGCGATGCCGACGTGCCGGCCATCCGCTTCGAGGCGCTCGAGCCGCGCGTCCTCCTGTCGGCCGACGTGAACCCGGCCGCGCTGACCGTCACCGGCAGCCTCGGCCAGCCCGGCGAGCAGGACCGCTATGAGTTCAAGGTGGACGAGACGCGCCGGGTGGTGTTCGACAGCCTGACCAACCGCAGCGACATCAACTGGACGCTCGAAGGCCCGGGCGGCCGGATCGACGGCCGCAGCTTCAGCAATACCGACTACAACGGCACCAACCCGGCCTTCGAGCTGACGCCGGGCCAGTACAAGCTGACCATCGACGGCGTCAACGACGCGATCGGCGACTACGCGCTGCGCATCATCGACGCCGATGCGGCGGCCGATCTGACGCCCGGCAACGCCGTCAGCGGCACGCTCGACGGCGGCAACAAGACCGCGGTCTACCGCTTCAGCGCCAGCCAGGGCGACAAGTTCTACTTCGACGGCGGCAGCCTCGCCAGCAGCGGCAACTATCCCTACGTGCGCTGGAGCCTGATCGACCCGTACGGCCGCCAGGAGGGCAGCAGCTACGACCTGCGCAGCGACCGCGATACCTTCGCCGTGGAGCGTAGCGGCGAGTACCTGCTGCTGGTCGAGGGCAGCGGCGGCAACAACGCGCCGGTCGACTACCAGTTCAACCTGCGGCCGGTGATCGACAGCGTCGAGGCGATCGTGCCGGGCGTGGCCGCCGTGGCGCACATCGACCATGCCGGCAAGACCGCCAACTTCACCTTCAGCGTGAACGAGGCCACGCCGCTGATCTTCGACCGGCTGACCGACGCCGATTTCCTCTGGACGCTGCGCGGTCCGGCCGGCGAGGTGGTGTCGCGCCGCTGGGCCTCGTCGGGCGAGCAGAACATCTACGGCGGCTACGACCGCATGCTGCTGCCGGCCGGCAGCTACACGCTGTCGGTCGACCTCGACGGCGCCAATACCGGCGACCGGGCCTTCCGCCTGCTCGGCGCCGAATCGGCCGTCGCGCTGCAGCCCGGCGTCTCGACCAGCGGCAGCCTCGACCTGGCGCGCGGCAGCAAGCTGTACAAGGTGGCGCTGAACGCCGGCGACACCGTCTACCTCGACGGCGACGCGGCCAGCAACGGCACCGTCGGCTGGCAGCTGGTCGATCCGTTCGGCAACCGGGTGGCGGGCAATACCCTGGGCGCGGTGCAGGGCGCCTTCACGGTCGCCGCCACCGGCGAATACTGGCTGCGGCTCGACGGCGGCGACGACAACGCGGCCGGCGCCACGGTCGGCTACCGCTTCGCGCTGAACCGGGTGCCCGACGTGGCGGGCGGCACGCTGGCGCTCGGCGCCGTCACCAGCGGCAATATCGCGCTGGCCGGCCAGGCGGTGGTCTACGACTTCACCCTCGGCGCGGCCAGCCAGCTGCTGTTCGACGCGCTGAGCAACCGCGCCGACCTGAGCTGGAGCCTGAGCGGCCCCGGCCTCGGCGGCGCCGATGGCGGCACCCGCTTCGACCAGACCGACGGCAGCGCCGGCTTCGGCGTGCGCGCGCTGCCGGCCGGCAGCTACCGGCTGACGGTGCGCGGCATCGGCTCGGCCACCGGCGACTTCGCCTTCCGGCTGGTCGACCTCGACGGCGCCGCGGCGCTGACGCTGGGCCAGGCCGCGGCCGGCACGCTCAACCCCGGCCGCGGCACGCTCGCTTACCGCTTCGACGCCCAGGCCGGCGACAAGGTGGCGTTCGATTCGATCCGCGTGGCCGGCGGCAACGCCAGCTGGCGGCTGGTCGACCGTTTCGGCCGCGACGTGGCCGGCAGCGCCAGTCTGGCCGCCGACCGCGCCGCCGTGACGCTGGCGACCGGCGGTCGCTACACGCTGCTGGTCGAGGGCGCGCTGGCCAACGCCGGCCCGGTCGATTTCGAATTCAAGCTCGATGCGGCCGGCAACCAGGCGCCGGCGGCGCTGCCCGAGGGCGACGCGCTGGCGCTCGGCAGCGCGGTGGCCGGTACGCTCGCCAGCTGGGATGCCAGCAAGACCTACCGCTTCACGCTGAACGGCGACACCCGCCTGATCATGGACGGGCAGAGCAGCACCAGCGCGGTCTGGACCCTGGTCGGGCCGCGCGGCACCGAAGTGTCGTCGCGCTACTTCCAGAACAGCGACGCCGCCTATGGCTACCCGGTGCTGGCGCTGCCGGCCGGCGACTACGCGCTGACCGTGCGCGGTGCCGACAACCAGTGGAATTACTCGGGCAACGGCGCCTATACCTTCCGTCTGCTCGACGGCGCCGCGCTGCCGGCGTTGACGCTGGGCCAGCAGACCGCCTTCACCCGCACGCCGGCCAATTCGACCGTCGGCTACCGCGTCGAGGCCGAGGCCGGCAGCGCGCTGCTGCTCAATTCCGCCAGCGGCGGCGGCACCTGGCGGCTGGTCGATCCGTTCGGCCGCGAGGTCGCCAACGAGTCGACCTTCGCCAGCGGCACGCTCTACCGTATCGCCGCCGCCGGCAGCTACCTGCTGCTCAACGAGGGTCAGTACTACGAGAGCGGCACCGTCAACGGCAGTTTCGTCCTGGCGCCGCTGAGCGTGGCCCGTGCCGAGCTGGCCTTCAACGACCAGCAGTCGGGCAGCCTGGCCGGCCGCCAGAGCCTGGCCGAATACAGCTTCACGCTCGACGCGCCGGCCGCGGTGGTGTTCGATTCGCTGCTGGTCGGCAGCAGCGGCGACTACCTGCAATGGCGGCTCAGCGGGCCGACCGGCAATGTCTTCAGCAGCAACGGCCTGAACGACGGCTACGGCCGCTACCAGTACCTGCAGCCGGGCCGCTACACGCTGTCGCTGCGCAACAGCCGCGACGTGCCGGCCGACTACCGCTTCCGCGTGCTGGACCGCGGCTCGGCGCTGCCGCTGGAACCGGGCCGGCCGGTCGACGACGTCATGGCGCCGGGCGAGAGCCGCCTGTTCCGCTTCGAGGCGACGGCGGGCGAGCGCTTCTACTTCGACGGCCGCAACAACTACTACGACGCCGGCGGCGCCGCCTCCTGGCAGCTGTACGACCGCTACGGCCGCTATATCGCCGGCGGCGACACCACCGGCGACGTGGCCGAACTCAAGCTCGACGTGACCGGCGAATACCTGCTGATGACCTCGCCGACCAGCGGCTACTACAGCGGCAGCGGCCAGCCGCGCACCGCGCGCTTCACGCTGGGCGCCAAGCAGGTCGCGACCGCCGCGCTGACGCTGGGCGCCGACATCTCCGGCAGCATCGCCCAGCCGGGCGGCGCGGTGAAATACAGCTTCACCCTGGCCAACACCGCCAGCGTGCTGCTGGACGCCGACTTCGTGAACGGCGGCAACAATCTGCGCTGGAGCCTCAAGGGCCCGCGCGGCGACGAGGCCAGCCTGCGCAGCTTCGGCGAGGCGCAGTCGCGCCTGATGTCGCTGCCGGCCGGCAACTACGAGCTGACGCTCGACTGCGGCGACCTGTCGACGCCGAACTACGGTTTCCGCCTGCTCGACCTGGGCCAGGCGCCGGCGCTGGTGCCCGACGCCGCGGTCGACCTGGCGCTCGCGCCGGCCAGCCGCGCCGCGGCCTACCGGCTCGACCTGGCCGACGGCGGCCAGTTCGCCCTCGACGTGCAGCAATACAGCCGCAACGCGCCGTGGCGTCTGCTCGACCGCAACGGCAACACGCTGCAATCGGGCAACGTGGGCAATGCGGCGGCGCCGTTCAAGCTGGTGGCCGGCCGCTACTTCCTGGTGATCGACGGCCCGCTCGGCGCCGCCGGCAGCGACCACTACGGCTTCACGCTGCGCCGCATCGTCACCACCGCGCTGCCGCTGCCGCTCGGCGGCGACGTGCTGGGCGAGATCGGCCGCATCGGCGAGCGCTTCGAATACCGCTTCTCGACCAGTGCGCCGACCACCGTGCTGTTCGACAGCCTGAACGCGCGCGGCGACCTGGCCTGGCAACTGGTCGGCCCGACCGGCACGCTGCGGTCCGACGGCCGCTTCGACGGCGACAGCGCGCCGATCCGGCTCGAAGGCGCCGGCAACTACACCCTCACCGTCACGCCGCGCGGCAACGCCACCGGCGCGTTCGGCTTCCGCCTGCTCGACCTGGCCGCCGCCGCGCCGCTGGCGCTGGGCTCGCCGCAGTCGCTCCAGCTGAACCCCGGCAACGGCGCCACGCTGCTGGCGATCGACGCCAGCGCCGGCGACTACCTGAGCTTCGACGTCGCCAGCCTGGCCGGCGGCAGCGCCAGCCTGTGGCTGGTCGACGCCAACGGCCAGCGCCTGCTGGCGCCGCAGGCCCTGGTCGGCGGCGGCAGCGTGGCGGTCGCCTTCGCCCGCAGCGGCCGCCACTGGCTGGTGCTCGACGGCGCGGCCGGCAACGCCGAAGCGGTCGCGCTCGGCTTCACCGCCACCCGCACCAGCCCGGCCAGCGCGACGGCCGCCATCGGCAGCACGCTGAACGGCAATACCACGATGGTCGGCGTGCCCGACCGCTGGCGCGTGGTGCTCGACGCGCCGGGCCGGCTGCTGATCGACGGCCTGGCCGGCCACGACGCCGGCTGGACCCTGCGCACCGCCGACGGCAGCGCGGTGAAGACCGGCCGCCTGGACACGGTCGACATGGCCGTGCTGGCGGCCGGCGTCTATACGCTCGAGATCGCGGCCGACAGCGCCGCCACGCTCGGCGACTACAGCTTCCGCCTGCTCGACCTGGCCGGCACCGCGGCGCTGCCGCTGGGCGAGACGGTGAACGGCACGCTCGACGCGGCCCAGGGCGCGCGCGCCTACCGCGTGGTCACCACGCTCGACCAGGCCCGGCTGGCGCTCGACGCCAGCGCCGCCGGCGGCGCGGCGGCCGTGCTGCGGGTGTTCGACGCGAGCGGCCACCTGCTCAGCACCGGCCAGTGGCCGCTGGCCGACGCGCAGATCGCCGGCGCGGCCGGGGCCGAGCGGCTGATCGTGATCGATGGCGTGGCCGGCGCGACCGCGCCGATCGACTACACGCTGAGCGCCCGCGAGGCCGGCCAGTCGCTGCTGGCGGCCGTGCCGGGCCAGACGCTCGAAGGCACGCTGGCGCAGCAGGGCGCCAGCGTCAGCTACCGGCTCAAGGTGGCGTTCGGCCAGGAACTGGCGGTACGCGACCTGTTCCATGACGCCGGTTCGCACAATATCCAATGGCGCCTGAGCCGCGTCGGCGCGACCGGCTCGACCGACGGCTGGTGGCCGGACCTGGACGCCGAGGGCGAATCGCAGGCCTACCGCTGGCTGCTGGCGGCCGGCGAGTACGACCTGACCATCGCGGCGACCGGCAGCGAGGCGGCCTACCGGCTGCAGCTGCTCGACAGCGCCGCCGCACCGGCGCTGCCGGCCGATGGCGCCGGCCGGCTGGCCGACGGCCGCGACGCGCGCCTCCATTACTTCGACGTGACCAACCCGGCCGCGCTGCGCGTCGCCCTCGGCGGCGATGCCGAGACGCTGGCCTGGACGCTGTACCGTACCGACGGCAGCCAGGTCGCCGCCGGCGCGGCCGGCGAGACCGATCTGGGCCGCCTCGAGGCCGGCCGCTACCTGCTGCTGGTCGCCGGCCAGGGCGGCGGCGAGGCCGCGATCGACTACCGATTGTCGGTTGCGCCGCCGGTCTACCCGGCGCTGGCGCTCGACCAGGCGCTGTCGCTCACGCTCGGCGCCGCCGGCACGACTCGGACCTATCGCATCAGCTTGCCGTTCGAGAGCCGGGTGCAGCTGCACGACATCGGCTCTTCCGCCGGCGTGCGCTGGATGCTGCGGCCGGCCAACGGCAGCGGCGACTGGTATCCGCTGCAGGGCGGCCTGGTCGACGGCCAGGATCCCGAGGCGCAATGGCCGGCCACCCGTTCGCTGTCGGCCGGCGACTACGACCTGGTGCTGATCGCCGACCAGGACGACGCCCAGGTGGCGCTGCGCCTGCTCGACCTCGAACGCACCGTCGCGCTGCCCGGCGAGGGCCTGAGCGCCACGCTGGCGGGCCGCGAGGTGGCGCGCTACCGCGTCGACAACACGAGCTACGGCAAGCTGCACCTGAAGCTGGCGACCGCCGAGGCGGCCGACCTGAGCTGGGCGCTGTACGACCAGTGGGGCAATCTGCAGCAGCAGGGCGACCGCGCCGGCGAATTCGACACCGACAACCTGGGCGAAGGCCGCTACCTGCTGCTGCTCAAGGGCCAGCGCAGCGATGCCGCGCCGATCGACTACCAGGTCGCGCTGGCCCGGCCGGAATTGCCGCTGCTGGAAATCGGCAGCCGCATCGAGGGCGAGATCGAGCCGTCGACCGGCGGCGGCGAGGCCGGCGGCAGCGATGCCTCGATCTCCTACCGCCTGCTGGTGCCGGTCAGCGGCTACTACTCGGTGCGCGGCCTCGATTCGGACCCGGCGGTGCGCTGGGCGATCGAGCAGGGCAGCGGTTCCAACTGGCACGACTGGCGCGATTTCGGCGTCTGGGAGGACGACGGCGACGACCCGGAGATGCGCGACCCGCAGCTGGTCTACCTGAACGCCGGCGAATACACGCTGTCGCTGAGGACCGAGCAGCCCGTCAGCCGCTTCGCGCTGCAGCTGCTCGAACTGACGCAGCCGACCGGGTTCACCGGCGCGCTCGACGTCGCCCTGGCGGCCGGCGAGGACGTCAAGGTGTTCCGCTTCGACGGCGCCGACGACGACGGCGAGCGGGTCAAGCTGGCGCTGGCGGCCGATTCGGCCGACCTGGTGATGAGCGTCTACCAGGACTACGGCACCGCGCTCGCCGCGGTGCGCAGCAGCGGCGAGGTCGAGCTCGGCTCGGGTTCCTACCTGCTGGTGCTCAAGCGCCGCGGCGGCGATGCGACGCAGGCCATCCACGTCGGCGCGACGCTGAGCCCGCTGGTCGCCGCGCCGGTCGCGCTGACGCCGGACCAGGACGTCGCCGCCTCGCTCGACCTGGCCGGCAACTACCGCCAGCGCTACAGCTTCACGCTGGCCGAACGCAGCACCGTGCTGCTCGACACGCTCGGCCAGCTGGCCGGCAACGTCGACGCGGAGCTGATCGACGCCTCCGGCCGCAGCGTGTTCAGCCTCTCGGCCAACTACGATGCGCAGGTCGGCGGCGTCTCGCTGGCCGCCGGCGACTACACGCTGGTCCTGCGCGGCTACAGCTTGGGCGAGGGCAGCGGCTTCACGTTCCGCTTCAACCTGCGCACGCTGGCCGCGACCGATTCGACCGCGCTCGAATTCGCCACGCCGGTGCAGGGCAGCCTGGCCTCGGGCGACGGCGCACGCTTCTACCGCATCGACGCGGCGGTCGGCGACATGCTGTCGGTGGCCGGCAGCGGTACCGGCGCCGGCTACTGGCGCCTGTTCGACGCCGCCGGCAACACCTGGCTCAACGGCGCGCTCGGCGAGAACGCCTCGGGCTTCGAAGTGCAGGTCGCCGGCAGCTACTGGCTGGTGGTCGACCGCCGGCTGGACGGCGAGAGCGCGTCGGAAGACCCGCTCGACTTCGAGATCGGCGTCTACCTCGACGAACACCACGAGCTGCCGGTGCCGGCAGCCACGCCGATCGGCTTCGGCCAGGCGCTGCAGGACACGCTGGCGCCCGGCGCGCGCAAGGGCTACGGCTTCACGCTGGCCCAGGGCGGCCTGGTGGCGATCAATGCCACCGCCGGCATCGAAGGCGCTTCGTGGCGCTTGCGCCACGGCCAGGACATCGTCGCCGGCGACATCTTCATCGTCAGCGGCCACAGCGCCTACACGCTCGAACTGGCGGCCGGCGACTACGTGCTCGAAGCCTGGTCCGATGCCGAGACCGATCCGGTCGAGGTCGAGCTGCAGCTCGAAAGCAGTGCCCAGGCGGTCGCGGCCGCCGTCGGCACGCCGATCGAGACCGCGGGCCGCAGCCTCTACGCGATCGAACTGACCGCTGGTCAGGAGTACCTGTTCAAGCCGTCGGCGGGCAACTGGACGCTGTACCGGCCCGACCTGGCCGACAGCTACGGCTTCGATGCCGGACACGGCGACACGGTGACGATCGCCAGCAGCGGCACCTGGTATCTCGTCCATAGCTGGGGCGATGCGCCCGAAGGCGCGATCGCGGTCGGCACGGTGCCGACGGCGACGCTGACCGACTCCATCGAAGGCCATTTCGGCCAGAACGGCGGCGCCGACCTGTACGACTTCGAGCTGGCCCAGGCCGACCGCTTCTACCTGAGCGCCGCGCAGCCGGCCGATTACCGCGTCACCCTCTACCGCGACGGCCAGCAGGTCGACTCGGTCAACTTCGGCGATCCCGAGGGCGGCGGCGCCAAGCTGATCGCGCTGGCCGCCGGCCACTACCGCCTGCGCGTCGAATCGGGCAATGCCGGTGAGGCCGACTACCGCTTCGGCCTGCGCGCCTTCGGCGATGCGGCGTTGCTGGCGACCGGCGCCGAGACCGAGGTGTCGCTGCGTCCCGGCGACGCCGCGGTGTTCCGCATCGACGGCCCGGCCGGCCAGCGCCTGGGCTTCACCCCGCTGGACCTGGCCGGCGTCGACGGCCGCTGGCGCTTCTACGACGCCTACGGCAACCAGCAGGCCTCGGGCTCGCTCGGCGAGGCCAGCGGCTGGCAGCTGTACGGCTCGACCGGCGGCTACCTGGTGATCGACACCGTGACCGACGACGGCGACGATGCGGCGCTGGCGCGCACCCTGCGCTTCCGCGTGGCCGACCCGGCGACCGAGCCGGCCGAGGCGCTGACGCCGGGCCAGCAGGTCGCAGCCGACCTGGCCGCCGGCGACCATTTCTTCAGCTATCGCTTCACGCTCGACAGCCGCAGCCGGCTGCTGTTCGACGCCATCGCCGCCAGCGGCTGCTCGGTGCAGTGGAGCCTGAGCGACGAGACCCGGCAAGTGGGCTCGGGCGAGTGGTCCGCTCCGACCAGCGACGCCGACCTGGTGCTCGACCTGCGCGCCGGCACCTACACGCTGCGGCTGCGCGCCACGGCCGAGGCCGACGGCGCTCGGCTGGCCTTCGCGCTGAGCGACCTGTTCGGCGGCAGCGCCTACGCCATCGGCGACGCCGCCGCCGGCACGCTGCAGCCGGGCGAGGCGCGGATATTCCACTTCGACGCGAGCGCCGGCGACAGCGTGCGCTACCTGCCGCAGGCCACCGCCGGCCTCGCCGGCCGCTGGCGCGTCTACGGGCCGGAAGGCTACGAGACCGCCTCGGGCGCGCTCGACGCCGCGGCCTCGATCGCCTTCGCCAGCACCGGCCACTACACCCTGGTGTGGAGCAGCGACGCGCAGGACGGCGCCGCCGCCGCGCTGCCGTTCGGCTTCGCGCTGCAGCGCGAGATCGTCGACCTGAGCCAGCCGCTGACCGGCGGCCCGGCCTACGGCAGCTCGAACCGCCGCAGCTACCTGATCGAGGTGAGCGAGCCGCAGCGGCTGCTGCTGGACCTGGTGCAGCTCGATTCCTACCTGCAATGGTCGCTCACCCGCGACGACGTCGTGGTGGCAAGCCAGACCTTGTGGGGCGCCAGCTCGGGCAGCGGCTCCAATCCGGTGCTCGAACTGCGGCCCGGCCGCTACCGCCTCAACGTCAGCCCCTACGGCTGGTGGGGCGCCAATCCGAGCTACCAGATCCGGCTGCTCGACCTGGCCACGGCCCAGCCGCTCTCGCTCGAGGCCCCGCTGTCGATCGAGAAGCCGGCCGGCGAGGCCAGCATCCATCGCTTCGAGGCCAGCGCCGGCAGCATGCTGGACGTCGCCTACAGCGACGGCACCAGCGGCACCTGGCGGCTGTTCGACGAATTCGGCAACCTGGTCCGGGAGTCGTCCTACAGCGACCGCACCCTGCCGCTGGCGCGGACCGGCAGCTACTACCTGCTGTGGGACACCGAGGGCCCGTCGCAGCCGGACGGCGCGACCCGCAGCTCGCAGCTCACGCTGAGCCTGCTGCAGGGTGCGGCGCCGACCGAGCTGGCGCTCGATACCCTGGTGACCGGCACCAGCGGCAGCGACGGCAAGCTCGACTACGTGTTCGACACCACCGGTCCGGCCACGCTCTGGCTCGACCCGCGCAACGGCTACCTGCAGGCCCGTGCCGAGATCTACGACGCCAACGGCGTGCTGCTGCACCAGGGCGACTACTACGACGTCGCCAACCAGGCGATCAAGCTGCCGGCCGCCGGCCGCTACACCCTCAAGCTGCGCGACGTCTACGGCAACCTGTCCCAGCGCCAGTACAGCTTCAGCCTGGTCGACCTGGGCCGCGCGGCGCAGCCGCTGGCGGCGGAGACCGCGACGCAGGGCACGCTCGACCCGGCCAGCGGCGTGACGGCCTACCGCTTCAGCGTGGGCGAGGGCGCCGACTTCCAGTACGACGCGCTGCCGGGCGGCAGCGGCAGCGTGCGCTGGAAGCTGGTCTCGTCCTACGGCGCCAAGATCGCCGAGGGCGACAGCGCGAGCGACGGCGCCTCGCTCAAGCTGGCCGCCGGCGACTACCTGCTGGTGCTGGACGGCAACGGCTACCAGGGCGGCAGCGTGAACTACAGCTTCATGCTGCACACCGCGCTGGCGGCGCTGCCGCTCGACACCACCGTGTCGGGCACCGCGCCGGCGGCCGGCACCTCTGTCCGCTACGCCCTGCACCTGGACCAGGTCAGCGCGCTGGCGTTCGACAGCCTGGTCACCGGCAATCAGCTGCAATGGCGGCTCGAAGGCCCGAGCGGGGTGGTGTTCGACCGATCGATGCGCAACGGCTTCGACAGCTACTGGGACTACTACTACGGCGGCAACGGCCGCACCGACTACAGCGCCGGACTGCCTGCCGGCGATTACGTGCTCAGCATCTACAGCAACGGCACCGGCGGCGATCCGTATTCCTTCCGCGTGCTTTCGCTCGATAGCGCGGCCGCGGTGCAGCCGGGCATGCCGGTCACCACCACGGTCAGCCCGGAGAACGGCGTCCAGCTGTACCGCTTCGACGCTACCGCCGGCGAGCGCTTCTACTTCGACGCGCTGGCCACGGTGACCGCGCCCGGGCCGAGCGGCAGCGAGCGCGTCGCGCCGACCTGGAAACTGATCGATCCGCTCGGCCGCACGGTGTTCGGCGCCGTCCGCATGGGCAGCACCGGCAGCAGCGCCGAGTACGACTATCAGCTGGGCCAGTACCGCTATCGCTACACCTTCACCGGCACCGACCAGGAACCGGCGGCGCTGGCGCTGACCGGCACTTACACCCTGGTGCTGGACGGCCAGAACTACCAAGGCGGCCAGCAGGCCGAGGTCGCCTTCAACCTGGTCAGGCTGGCCGACAACCCGCCGGTGATCCTCGACACCCTGCTGGTCAAGCCGGCGCCGGACCTGGCGGTCAACGCCGTGGCGCTGAGCCCGGCCAGCGGCCTCGAGACCGGCCAGCCGGTGACGGTGCAGTGGACCGTCGAGAACCGCGGCGTGCTGCCCACCACCGGCAGCTGGAACGACCGCATCATCGTGCGCAACCTCGACACCGGCGCGCTGGTGGCCGACCTGACCGTGCCGTACGACGCGGCCGTCGGCGGCGCGCTGGCGGCCGGTGCCGCCCAGGTGCGCAGCACCCGGCTGCAGCTGCCGGACGGCACGCTGGCCGCCGGCCGGCTGGCCGTCACGGTGCTGACCGACAGCGACAACACGGTCAAGGAAAGCAACGCCGGCGGCACCGCCGAGAGCAACAACTCCGCCACGGTCGAGACCCGCGTGGCGCTGGCGGCCTATGCCGACCTGGCGGTCGAGGGCCTGGCCCTCAGTCCGTCCGGCGATTTCCAGCCGGGCCAGACGGTCGACGTGAGCTGGACCACCGCCAACCGCGGCAACAAGGCCGCCGGCGCCTGGAGCGAGCGGCTCGAGGTGCGCAACCTGTCGACCGGCGAGACGGTCGCCACCGTGCTGCTGCGCGATCCGGCCGATGCCGGCGAGCTGGCGGCCGGCGCGACGCGCACGCGCACGGCCCAGTTCGCCTGGCCGGTCGGCGTGGCCGCCTCGGGCCGCTTCTCGATCCGCGTGGTGGCCGACAGCCTGGGCGAGATCGTCGAGGCCAACGCCGGCGGCAGCGGCGAGAGCAACAACACGGCCGAGACCATCAAGCTGGCCGGCCCCGACCTGACGGTGAAGAACCTGGTGGTCGACACCACGCAGGTGCAGGCCGGCGGGCTGGTCACGCTGCGCTGGGAGGACTGGAACGAAGGCAGCAGCTCGGCCTCGGCGGCCTACGACGACCGCATCGTGGTGCGCAACCTGGCCGGCAACCTGCTGCTGCTCGACACCAGCCTGGCCTACGATCCGCAGGCGCCGGGCAACGGCCCGCTGCGCGCCGGCGAGCATCGCGCCCGCAGCTTCACCTTCCGCCTGCCGGATGGCCTCAAGGGCGCCGGCCAGATCGGCATCACCGTCACGGCCGACCAGAACAGCGCCGGCTTCGGCGTGCTGTTCGAGACCAACCTGAGCAACGACGCCGAGAGCAACAACAGCGCCGCCGTGCAGACCGCTTCGGCCAGCCAGACCTATGCCGACCTGCGCGTCGACGGCGTCGCCGCGCCGGCCACCGGCGTCGGCAGCCAGCCGATCACGGTCGACTGGACGGTCGCCAACCGCGGCCAGCGCGACGCCGCCGGCAGCTGGGACGACCAGATCGTGCTGAGCGCCAACGACGTCATCGGCGACGCCGACGACGTGGTGATCGGCACCGTGCGCCACGACGGCGGCCTGCGCATCGGCGGGAGCTACGCCGGCCACGCGACCGTCGACCTGCCGCTGCGGCAGGCCGGCCGCTACTACGTCGGCGTGAAGAGCGACGCCGGCGGCGCCGTGCTCGAACCGGACACCCGCGCCGACAACCGCAGCGCGGCGCGCGCGATCGACCTGGCCGAAGCCTACGCCGACCTGGTGGTCGGCGCGGTGACGGTGCCGGAGAGCGCGCTCAGCGGCGAGAACGTGCTGGTCAGCTGGACCGTGACCAATACCGGCAGCGCCACCACCGACCTCGCGCTGTGGAACGACCGGGTGGTGCTGTCGCGCGACCGCACCGCGAGCGCCGACGACATCGTGCTGTCGGGCTCGGTGACCCATGCCGGCCTGCTGGCGCCGGGCGCCAGCTATATCGCGCGCGCCACCATGACGCTGCCGCGCGACCTGGCCGGCGACTTCTACCTGCTGGTCGACACCAACACCAACCGCACGGTCGACGAGAAGGGCCGCACCGCCAACAACCTCGGCGCCAGCGCCGCCACCCTGCACGTCGGCCTGGCGCCGACCGCCGACCTGGCGGTGTCCGGCGTGACCGGCCCGACCGTGCTGCGGCCGGGCGAATCGGCCACCGTGCGCTACACCGCCAGCAACCACGGCGACATCGCCGCGACCGGCGCCTGGCGCGACCGCATCTACATCGACCGCGGCGCGGCCGGCCTCTACGAGGTCGCCAGCCTGTTCGTCACCGACGGCCTGGCCGCCGGCGCCAGCACCGAGCGCAGCGTGACCTTCACGCTGCCGAGCTGGTTCTGGGAAGGCGACTACCGCTGGGTGGTGCGCACCGACAGCGACGACACGGTGTTCGAACGCAACGGCGAGGGCGACAACCAGGTCGCCGCCGCCGCCGGCCTCAAGGTGGCCAAGCCCGACCTGGCGGTCGGCACGGTCGAAGGCCCGTCGCTGGTGCAGTCGGGCAGCCGCATCCACGTCGAATGGACGGTCGGCAACAGCGGCAACGCCGCGCTGGGCAACTGGGTCGACCGGGTCTACCTGGTCAAGGGCAACGTCGCGCGCCAGCTGGCCGAAGTGGCCCACACCGGCCCGCTGGCCGCCGGCGGCCAGTACCGCGCCGCGGCCGACCTCGACATCCCGCTCGACTTCGACGGCGAATACCAGCTGGTGGTGGTGACCGACGCCGGCAACGTGCTGGACGAGCACGACCGCGCCAGCAACCGCGCCGAGCGCGGCCTGGCGGTCGAGCTGGCGCCCTACGCCGACCTGGCGGTCACGGCCGTGACCGCGCCGGACCGGGTGATCGACGATCCGGCCCCGCTGAACGTGAGCTGGACGGTGCAGAACCAGGGCACCGGCGCCGGCAAGAGCGCGAGCTGGACCGACAAGGTGATCCTGTCGAAGAACGGCGTGCTCGGCGACGGCGACGACATCGTGATCGGCGAGTTCCGCCACGACGGCGCGCTGGCCGCCGGGGAGCAGTACGTCCGCAACGAACGCATCCTCTTGGCGCCGAACACCTCGGGCCGCTACCAGCTGTTCGTGGTCAGCGACGCCCGCGCCGAGGTCTACGAGCACGGCGCGGAAGGCAACAACAGCGTGAAGGTCGGCCACGACGTCGACGTGATGCCCAAGCCCTATGCCGACCTGCAGGTCGAGTCGGTGGTCGCCACCGGCACGGCCGCCAGCGGCCGGCCGCTGCACATCGAATGGCGCGTCAAGAACGACGGCATCGGCATCACCGACACCGGCGCCTGGAGCGACTACGTCTGGCTGAGCCGCAACGCCGACGGCAGCGACAAGGTGGTCGACCTCGGCTGGGCCGGCCATATCGGCCAGCTGGCCGCCGGCGACGCCTACGTGCGCAGCGTCGACGTGACGCTGCCCGAAGGCCTCGAGGGCAACTTCTACGTCCACGTGCGTACCGGCGGCCCCTACGAGTTCATCTACGGCGACAACAACGTCGGCCACAGCGTGGCCGTGCCGGTCACGCTGTCGCGCTCGCCCGACCTGGTGGTCGAGACGGTGACCATCAAGGCCGAAGTGGTGAACGGCCAGCCCACGGTGCAGGAAGGCGCGCTGGTCGAGATCGGCTGGACGGTGAAGAACCAGGGCGAGGCGGCGGCCGAAGGCGTGTGGACCGACACCGTGCTGCTGGTGCCGGCCAGCGGCACCGGCCAGCCGGTGGTGCTGGGCAGCTACAGCTACGACCGCGGCGCGGCGCCGGGCATCCGCTACGAGCGGACCGAACTGGTGCGCCTGCCGGGCAAGATCGAGGGGCTGTACCGCATCAAGGTGATCACCAACGCCAACCTCGGCGGCAGCGGCAGCCAGGTGTACGAGCACGGCGCGGCGCGCGGCAACAACGCGCTGCTGTCGGCCGGCGACGTCGCGGTCCGGCTGAACGACCGGCCCGACCTGCGGGTGACCGACGCCCAGATCAAGGAGACCGGCGACATCACCGCCGGCACCTCGATCGGCCTGAGCTACACGGTGCAGAACATGGGCGCCGAGGCGGCCAACGGCCGCTGGAAGGACAAGGTCTTCCTGTCGCTCGACGGCACGCTGAGCGCCGACGACATCCTGGTCGGCCAGTACGACAACGGCGGCGCGCTGGCGCCGACCGGGGCCTACCGCAACGAGACGGCGACGATCGACATCCCGATCCGCTACCGCGGCCATGCCTTCCTGATCGTGGTGGCCGACGGCAACAACGTGGTCGACGAATACCCGAGCGAGGCCAACAACATCCGCGCGGTCGAGTTCGACATCAAGCCGGTGCCGTTCGCCGACCTGGTGACCGGCGGCGTGGTGGCGCCGGACCAGGCGGTGCACGGCGCCAGCGTCGAGGTGCGCTACCAGGTGAGCAACCGCGGCAGCGCCGTCACGCGGGCCGAGTCGGCCACCGTCAGCGGCTGGACCGACACCATCTGGCTGTCGCGCGACAAGACCCGGCCGGGCAAGCCCGGCGACGTGCTGATCGGCACGGTGCGCCACGAGGGCCACCTGGCGGTCGGCGAGGACTACCTCGGCACCGCCCAGGTGACCATCCCGACGACACGCTGTCGGGCACCTACTACATCACGGTGTGGAGCGACGCCTACGACGCCATCCTCGAGGACACGCTGGCCAACAACCTCAACCCGGACGATCCGGGCCAGGTCGACAACAACAACTACAAGGCGCGCCAGATCGCCATCCTCGGCATCACCCCGCCGGACCTGGTGGTCAGCGAGGTCAGCGGCCTGGCGGCCGCCGATTCGGGCGGCAGCTACAGCTTCAGCTACACGGTGCAGAACAGCGGCGACGCCTTCGAGGGCGGCTGGGTCGATACGGTCTACGTGACCGACGACCCGGACTTCGACAAGGCCCGCGAGGTCTGGAAGATCGCCTCCTTCGCCCAGTCGCGCGCGCTCGGCCAGGGCGAGCGCTACACGGTGGCGCAGACGCTGCAGCTGGCGCCGTCGGTCAAGGGCCGCTACCTGGTGGTGCGCACCGACGTCGACAAGAAGGTCAAGGAGGTCTCCGAGACCAACAACGCGCGTGCCTTCGCCTCGCA
The DNA here is from genome assembly GCF_014353015.1 of Chitinimonas koreensis. NCBI lineage: Bacteria > Pseudomonadati > Pseudomonadota > Betaproteobacteria > Neisseriales > Chitinibacteraceae > Chitinimonas > Chitinimonas koreensis. The sequence continues at coordinate 3,415,905 of NZ_CP060704.1, read as the reverse complement.
GGTCACGGCGCGGCCGGCCGACCTGCAGGTGGTCGACGTCGTCACCCAGCCGCAGAACTTCTCGGGCGAGGAGACCACGGTCAGCTGGACCGTGAAGAACTTGGGCGACGCCGTCTGGGCCGGCAGCCGCAGCTGGATCGACGCGGTCTACTTCAGCCGCGACCCGGTGTTCATCAAGGAACGCGCCACGCTCCTGGGCACCACGGTGCACGCCAACACGGCCGGCCTCGCCGCCGGCGGCGACTACACCGCCACGGCCAAGGTCCGCCTGCCGGCCGGCACCGACGGCCAGTACTACATCTACGTGATGACCGACGCCGACACCGAGTGGACCCGGCCCTGGCCCGAGCACCTGCAGGGCGGCGACAACGGCTACGACCGCGACGACTACTACCCGGGCCGCGTCTACGAAGGCGCCAACGGCAACAACAACATCGGCCGCGGCACGCTCGACATCATCTACCGCGAACCGGACCTGCAGATCGACCGGATCGTGGTGTCCGATCCGAACCCGGGCTCGGGCCAGCAGATCACGGTGAGCTGGACGGTGACCAACCGCGGTACCCGCGACGCCCGCAGCAACAGCTGGATGGACGGCGTCTTCCTGTCGCGCGACGCCTCGCTCGACGGCGGCGACTATCCGCTGGTCGACCGCGGCAACGAGATCGAGCGCATCCTGCGCGTCCGCTCGACGGTGCTGACCGAGGCCGACGGCAAGCCCAAGTACCTCAAGCCGGGCGAGTCCTACACCAACAGCGCCACCTTCATGCTGCCCGAGTCGATCAGCGGCGACTTCCACCTCATCGTCAAGGCCGATACCGCCACGGTGAAGGATTTCTACCGCCAGACGCCGAGCACCATCCGCGACGGCCTCGACGTGGTCGCCGGCAGCGGCGCCGGCGGCGTGCTCGAGTTCCGCGACGAGGGCAACAACGTCGCCTCGATCGCGCTGCCGATCACCCTGCGCACGCCGCCGGACCTGCAGGTGTCGACCGTCGACACCGGCGAGCAGCAGCACGTGGTGGCCGGCCAGGGCTTCACCGTCAACTACACGGTGACCAACGCCGGCGGCGAGACGCCGAGCGACCAGCGCAGCTGGAACGACCTGGTCTACCTGTCCAAGGACGACTTCCTCGACATCAACCAGGACCGCTATCTCGGCTACGTCGCCCATTCGGGCGGCCTGGCCGCCGGCGCCAGCTACAGCGGCAGCCTGAACGTGACCGCGCCGCGCGATTTCGACGGCAGCTACTACGTGTTCGTGATCACCGACCCGGCCCGCGCCTGGGGCACCGGCGAGAACGGCCAGGTGCGCGAGTTCGGCCGCGAGCAGAACAACGCGCGCGCCGCGCTGCAGCCGATCATCGTCGACACCCCGCCGCCGGCCGACCTCAAGGTCAACACCGTCAGCGTGCCGGCCAGCGGCACGGTCGGCAGCGAGGTCGAGATCGGCTACACGATCGTCAACGACTCGACCAACCCGGCCTACGGCGGCTGGACCGACGCGATCTACCTGTCGAGCGACAACGCCTGGGACCTCGGCGACATCCTGCTGGGCCGGGTCGACCACGCCGGCGGCCTGGCCGCGGGCGCGGCCTACAGCGGCAGCCTCAAGGCCAAGCTGCCGCCGCTGAAGGACGGCAACTGGCGCATCATCGTCCGGCCCGACCTCTACAACGAGGTGTTCGAAGGCAAGATCAGCTACACCGCCAACGGTCTGAACCTGCCGCCGGGCGAGGCCAACAACCGCACCGCCTCGGGCGACAGCCTGGCGGTGACGGTGCCGCAGCTGGCGGTGGCCAGCCCGCTGCCGATCACGCTCAGCGCCGGCGAGACGCGGCTGTACAAGATCAGCGTGGCGGCCGGCGAGACGCTGCGGATCAAGCTCGATTCGAGCGTCAACGAGGGGGCCAACGAGGTCTACGTGCGCTACGGCGACGTGCCGACCGGCTACGCCTTCGACGTCGCCTACGACAACCCGCTGTCGCCCGACCAGCAGCTGCTGGTGCCGAGCACCAAGGCAGGCGACTACTACGTGCTGGTGCGCGCCAAGCAGGGCGGAACCAACGTGCCGGCCACGCTGCGGGCCGACCTCTTGCCGTTGTCGATCACCCGCGTCACGCCCGACCAGGGCGGCGTCGGCGACGACGACCACCGCTGGGTCACGGTCGATCTCTACGGGGCCCGCTTCAAGGCGGGCGCGCTGGTCAAGCTGTCGCGACCCGGCGTGTACGAGGTCGAGCCGGTGCGCTGGCAGGTGCTGGACGCGACCCATATCCGCGCGGTGTTCGACCTGCGCCAGGTGCCGCTGGGCCTCTATGACCTCAGCGTGGTCAACCCGGACGGCGAACGCGTGGTGGCGGCCAACCGCTACCTGGTCGAGCGCGGCATCGAGGCCGACGTCACCATCGGCGTCGGCGGCCCGCGCAATCTGGAACCGGGCGACGGCGGCACCTACAGCGTGTCGCTGCAGAGCCTGACCAACGTCGACACGCCCTATGTGCGCTTCGACTTCGGCGCCACCGAGATGGGCTACAGCCAGGACCTGCTCGAAGGCCTGCAACTGCCCTACGTGGTGTTCGGCAGCAACGTCGGCGGCCGGCCGGACGGCCGCACGGTCGACGCGGCCGGCAACACCCAGGGCTACGGCGCCACGCCGACCGACGGCACCAGCCGGCCCGACGTGCCCTGGGCCCAGCTCGACGGCGCCCAGAACACCGGCGGCTTCAACCTGGCGCCGGGCTATGCCTTCGACGTCGGCGCCGGCGGCTTCGTCGGCATGAGCTTCAACCTGCAGACCTACCCGGGCCTGAAGGAGTGGCTGAACTACGACTTCGAGGGCCTGCGCGACAAGCTCTACGCGGTGCGGCCGGAATGGCGCGCCAGCGGCTTCCTCGACAACGGTCCGGCCGATCTGGACAAGATCTCGCAGGGCCTGACGCGCAAATTCCTGTCGCACGAGCCGGAAGAGCACATCACCCCGAAGGAAGCGCTGTCGATGGCCTTCCGCTTCAACCTGGTCGGGGCCGCCACGCCGCTGACGCGGGCCGAGTTCGTGGCCGAGCAGAGCGCCTACGCCGAGAAGCTGCGCCTGGCCATCGCGGCCGACGCCGCCGCGCCGGTGGCGCTGCGGGTGCTGGCCGCCGACGCCGCGCAATGGACCGCCGGCTGGCTGGCCGCGCTGGAAGCGGCCGGCATGCTGCGGCCGCTCGACGAAGCGCCGCCGATCCGCGACAGCGCCAAGGTGGTCAGCCTCAACGCCACGCTGGCCAGCGGCATCCTGCTGTCGCGCGGCGGCGAGAGCTACCGCACCCAGGCCAGCCTGCTCGGCTTCTTCGAGCAGGTGCAGAAGTGGTACGGCGACAGCGCGCGCTACGCCGGCGACCCGAACGCCATCAGGACGCCGACCGAGTACTACGAGTACCGTCACGACGACCAGGGCAACGAGGTCGAAGTGCCGGTGCCGGTGCACGCCAACCCGGCCGACTACGACCGCAACGCGGCGCAGGACACCCATTTCCTCAACTTCGACGTGTTCGCCGGCAGCCGCGCCGAGCTCGAGTACCTGCGCCATATCGGCGTGCTGGACGCCGAGTTCAACCCGGTCGGCCCGCAGGCGCTGAACCTGGCGCAATACCTGCAGCAGGCCGCCCGGCAGGAAGCCGACGCCGCCGCGACGATCGCCGTGCGCGGCCCGCAGGGCATGCTGGCGGCCGACGGCAAGCGCTACGTGCCGGCCGCCACGCCGCTGCCCTATACCGTGTCGTTCAACAACCCGGCCAGCCAGCCGGCCGGCCAGCTGCGCATCGTCACCGAGCTCGACCCGGCGCTGGATGCGCGCTCGCTGCGGCTGGGCGACCTCAAGCTCGGCGACATCAACGTCCACGTGCCGGCCGATCGCGCCAACTTCCAGGCCGATTTCGACTTCACCGGCAACAAGGGCTTCATCCTGCGCGTCAGCGCCGGCATCGACGTCGCCAGCCGCACCGCCACCTGGTTGTTGCAGGCGATCGATCCGGACACCGGCGAAGTGCTGCGCGACGCCACCCGCGGCCTCCTGGCGCCGTCGGCCGACGGCGCGCCGCAGGCCCAGCGCGGCTTCGTCAGCTACACCGTGATGGCGGCCGACGGCGCCGCTTCGGGCATCGGCATCGGCGCCCGGGCGCGCATCCTGATCGACCAGGCGCCGCCGGTCGACAGCGAAAGCAGCAGCAACACGCTCGACGCCCAGGCGCCGCGCACCTCGCTGGTGGCCACTTCGCTGGGCGTCGATGCGGCCGGCAAGCCGGCCTACGACGTCCGCTGGACCGCCGAGGACGACGCCAGCGGCATCAAGGGGGTGACGGTCTACGTCGCCGAGGACGGCGGCGACTTCAAGATCTGGCTGCGCCAGGTCGGCCCGAGCAGACCCAGGCGGTATTCACCGGCGAGGCCGGCAAGCACTACGAATTCCTGGCGGTGGCCACCGACGTGGCCGGCAACCGCGAGGCGGCCTCGGTCGCCAACGCGGTGCTGCCGGACGACGGCGGCCGCCAGGCGGTGCTCGACGGCCTCGGCGTCAACGAGACGGTGAACCAGACGGCCGAGCTGCCGCAGGCGCCGGCCGACCGCAACTACGCCGGCAACGACTTGTTCACCCAGGCCGGCCAGCAGTTGCCGGGCCAGGTGGCCACGGTCAACCGCGGCGATCTCGGCAGCGTGCTGGCGCCGTTCACCGTGCGCGGCTTCGCCGACGGCTTCGCGGCCAGCACCGCCGACCTCGGCGCCCAGGCGCTGGTCGAGCTGGCCGACGGCAGCGTGCTGGTCAGCGCCGGCAGCCTGCGCAACGAGGTGTTCAAGTACGGCAAGGAAGGCGGCCACGGCGTCGCGCCGCTGTTCGTGCTCGACGCGCCGATCGTCGACATGGCGGTCGACGCGGTCGGCCAGCTGTGGGTGATGACCGGCGGCGAACTGCTGCAGGTCGACGCCCAGAGCGGCGCCATCCTGCGCCGTCTCAATGGCCCGGGCCAGGACCCGCTGACCCATGCGTTGGCGATCGACGCCAACGGCGACATCTACGTCGCCTCGGGCAACGGCATCGAGGTGTTCCGGCCGAACGAGGCCGATGCGGCCAAGGCGTGGAGCCACTTCAGCAACCAGCGCGTGCGCGACCTGGCGTTCGGCCCGGACGGCCGGCTGTGGGCCATCCGCTGGACCGGCAGCGACATCGCCGCCGCCCAGCCGGACGCGACCACCGACATCGTCAGCTTCCCGTCCAGCGGCCGCTACAAGGGCCGTGCCGAGCTGGAATACCGCCTGGCCGGCGTGATCGAAGGCATCGCCTTCGGCCGCGCCGGTACGGCGCTGGACGGCCTGATGCTGGCCAGCAGCGGGCTGCGCCAGCGGCCGGTGACGGCGGCCGATACGGTCACGCCGCACACCGGTGCGGTGTGGATGATCGAACTGCAGAGCCGGCGCGTACTGCAGCTGGCGAGCGGCGGCACCCAGGGCCAGACCGTGGTCGCCACCGCCGACGGCCGGGTATTGGTGGCGCAGACCGGCCACGTCGACGAGATCGCGCTGGCGCGCGCGCCGAAGGTCACCGCGGTCAGCGTGCCGGACGGCGCGCTGCTGCCGCTGCCGGTCGGCCAGATCGCGATCCAGTTCGACCAGGACATGTGGACCGATGGCGGTTCCGGCAGCGTGCTCGAAGCGCAGAACTACACCCTTACGCCGTTGAATGCGGGCGGCGCGCTTCCGATCGTGCCGCACGGCCTGCGCTGGGATGCGGCTCACCGCACCGTCTATCTCGAGGTCGCCGGCCTGGAGGCCGGCCAGTACCGGCTCGGCATCGGCGCCAACCTGCGCAGCGCGAGCGAGGTGCGGATCGACCGCGGCTACGACAGCACCTTCACCGCCGTGCTCGACATGAGCAGTCGGGTACAGCTGACGTTCGCCAATACGCGCGGCGACCGGGCCAACGGCACGGTCAGCTACGACGTCGACCTGACCAATATCGGCACGGACGATCTCAATGGCCCGCTGGTGCTGCTGCTCGATCCGGGCCGCTACTTCGGCGGTTCGATCGCCGGCGCCCAGTCGGGCAGCGGCGATCAGTCGGACCTGTGGCTGCTCGATCTGAGCGCGGCCCTGGCCGCCCGCGGCGGCAAGCTCGCCGCAGGGGCCAGCCTGACCGGCCAGACCGTCACCGTGCTGCCGGCCAGCCGCTTCGGCGGCGCGGCGGGCGGTGGTTCGCTGGCCAGGGCGACGCTGGGCCACGGCGTTTACGCCGCGCCCCAGGTCAACTTGCCGCCGACCCTGGCCATCGCCGGAACCACCGGTTCGGCCCAGTCGGACACCTTCGCCGCAGCCACCGCCGGCCAAGCCTGGACCGGCTATCTCGACGCGGTCGACGGCGACGGCACGCTGTTCTACTGGCAGCTGGTGCAGGCCCCGGCGGGTATGACGCTGACGCCGCCGGCCGGCCACACGGCCGGCGAGGGCGGCTACCACTCGCTCGCTACCCTGAACTGGACGCCGAGCGCGCGCGACCTGGCCGATACCGAAGTCGTGGTGCGGGTCCAGGACAGCCGCGGCGGCATGGTACTGCGGCGCTTCCACCTGCCGGTGAACGGCGGCAACCATGCGCCGGTGGCCGGTGCCGTCCAGAACGTCACGTTGCTGGAAGGCGCGACCCTGTCGCTGCCGCTGACCGCGACCGACGCCGATGGCGACCGCCTCACCGTCACCGTCCGCAACCTGCCGGCCGGCGCCAGCTTCGATGCCGCCAGCGGCCTGCTGACCTGGACCCCGGGCTACGACCAGGCCGGCGTCTACGACGACATCACGCTGATCGTCGGCGACGGCAAGGCCGTCTCCGAGCAACGCTTCAAGGTCACCGTGCTGCAGGGCTATGCCAAGCCGGTACTGCCGCCGCTGGGCGTACAGACGCTGCGCGAAGGCGAGCGCTACGGCCTGCAACTGGCCGGCAGCATGCCGGGCGGCCTGGTCCAGGCCGACGGCACCACCATCAGCCTCAGCTACAGCGCACCGTGGCTGCCGGCCGGCGCCACGCTGAACAGCGAGACCGGCTGGTTCGAATGGACGCCGGGCTTCAATCAGCACGGCAACGTCAAGCTGCCGATCAGCCTGACCGCCACCTATCGCAAGCCGGGCGCCGAACCGGTCGAGGTGACGGTGAGCCGCGACATCGACTTCAATGTGCTCAACGCCAACGGCGCGCCAGTGTTCGACCCGATGGACGCCTGGCGCATCCTCGAAGGCCAGCCGCTGCGCGTCAGCGTGTTCGCCTTCGATCCGGACAACCCCAATTTCGAGCCCAAGATCCGCCTCGATGCCGGTAGCCAGGCGATCGGACCGGAAACCACCGCGCCGACGGTGAGCTACCGCGTCGATGGCCTGCCGCCGGGCGCGGTGTTCGACGCCGAGACGATGGAAATCGTCTGGACCCCGGGCTACGCCCAGGCCGGCCGCTACGTGGTGACGGTGACCGCCACCGACGACGGCGACGGCACCGGCACGCCGGCGATCAGCCAGCTGGTGATGCCGATCGAGGTCAGCAACGCCAACCGCGCGCCGGCGATCGGCGACATCGCCAACGCCTTCGTCGACGTCGGCGGCGTGCTCGAAGTGCCCTTCGTCGCCAGCGATGCCGACGGCAACCCGCTGCAGATCACGCTGTCGGGCCTGCCGTCGTTCGCCAGCTACGTGCAGACCGCCACCGGCGGCACGATCCGTTTCGCGCCGGGCGCGCAGATGCGCGGCGACTACCTGGTCACGGTGACCGCCACCGACGATGGCGATGGCGACGTCAACCAGGTGCAGTCGCAGAGCAAGAGCTTCGTGCTGACGGTACGCAGCCCGTCCGAAGCGCCGGTGTTCACGCTGCCGCAGCAGATGGTGGCGGTGGTCGGCCAGGCGCTGACGCTGCCGATCCTGGTGCGCGACCTGGACCAGGACGCGCTGACCTTCACCGCCAACGGCCTGCCGATCGGCGCCAGCCTGACGCCGGCGACCCAGTACGGCCAGGCGGTGCTGAGCTGGACGCCGACCGCCGACGACATCGGCAGCCGCGACATCGAGATCGTGGTGACCGACAGCGGCCTGCCGCCGCAGGGCGGCAACCAGACCAACCCGGCCAATCCGGTGCCCAATGTGGTCAAGCACACCGTCCGCGTGGTGGTGCGCGCCGCCAACGCCGCGCCCGAATGGCTGGGCGTGCAGGCCAACGGCCAGGCGGTGGCCGATTCCGCCGAGCGGATCCGGCTGAACGCCACCGAAGGCGTGCCGCTGACGCTCGACCTGTTCGGCCGCGACGGCGACGCCGACCTGCTCGACTGGCAGGTGCTCGGCCTGCCGCGCGGCATGCTGTTCGAGGTGCCGAGCGCCGGCAACGGCAATCGCGCCGTGCTGCGCTGGACGCCCGACCTGACCGCTGCCCAGACCGACGGCGGCGGTGGCGCCGGCGTCTGGCGCTTCTCGGTCGGGGCGACCGACGGCGCCGCCGCAGTGATCCGCCACTTCGAGATCACCGTGGCCAACGTCAACCGCACGCCGCAGATCCTGCCGCTGCCGCTGCAACTGGTGAACGAAGGCGAGACGCTGGGCTTCAACCTGCGCGGCGTCGACGCCGACGGCGATGCGCTGCAGCTGAGCCTGGTCTACGACGAGACCACGCCGGCCGGCCTCAGCTTCGACGCCGCCAGCGGCTACTTCGAATGGACGCCGGGCGCCGACGTGGTGGACAACGCCACGGCCAGCAGCCGCGCCTTCGAGCTGACCTTCCGCGTCGGCGACGGCCAGTCCACCAGCCTGCAGAAGGTGCAGGTGCGGGTGTTCGACCGCAACCGCGCACCGGTCGTCGAGGCAAGCAGCCACGCGGTGGTGGTCGGCCAGACCCTGAGCCTGCCGGTGCAGCACGGCGGCCAGGCCAACGGCGCGGCCATCGTGGCGCGCGACGCGGACGGCGCGGCCCAGACCGCCGCGCTGACGGTGTCCTTCGCCAACCTGCCGGAAGGCGCCCGCTACGACGCCGCCACCGGCCGCCTGGTATGGACGCCCGGCCCGGGCCAGGTCGGCGACTTCGTGGTGACCGCGATCGTGAACGACGGCCGCGCGACCACGCGCAGCACCTTCACCCTGCGCGCGGTGGCCGAAGCGGCCGCCAACACGCCGCGCATCCTGGTCGAGACCACGCCGTCGACCCCGGTGCTGCCGGGCCAGGCAGTCCTGGCCACGGTGCGCGCCGACGCCTTCGGCGGCATCGCCCAACTGACCGCCGAGGTACGCGGCGCCGGCCTGGGCCAGGCCGACTGGCAGACGGTGGCGATCGACGCCGCCGGCCGCATCCGGCTGAACCCGACCGCACCGGGCCTGATCGAGATCCGGGTGCGGGCGCTGGACCAGGACGGCTTCACGGGCAGCCTGGTGCAGACGGTGCGGGTCAAGGACCCGGCCGACGCCTCGGCGCCGGTGCTGGCCTGGCAGGGCGCGCTGCTCGGCGCCCACCTCGCGACCGAACCGGTGACGGTGCAGACGGCGCTGACCTTGCAGGCGCTGCTGCAGGACAAGCAGCTGATGGGCTACGTGCTCGAACTGGCGCCGGCCGGCAGCGACGCCTGGCGGACGCTGGCGAGCGACACGCGCGCTGCCATCGACAGCGACCTGCGGCTTGACCTGGCGACGCTCGATCCGGCCGTGCTGGCCAATGGCGTCTACCAGCTGCGCCTGCGCGCCTGGGACCTGGCCGGCCGGACCGGCGAGATCGCCGCGCGGGTGGTGATCGACAGCAGCGCCAAGGCGCCGGCGGGCCCACGCGCCGCCGACGCCGTGTTCGACCTCGGCGGCCACGACTTCGCGCTGTGGCGCGAGATCGGCGCCGGCGGGACCGGCTTCGGCAACTGGGGCCTGGGCGGCCTGGCCACCGGCCTGACCACCGACCAGCTGGGCACCACCGCCAGCGGCGCCCTGGCGCCGTGGCTCGACGGTGCCCGCGTCTGGCTGACCGCACCGAACCTGGCCGGCACGGCCGGCGCGAGCGCGCTGCGCTTCACGCTCGGCACGGTGGCCGAGCGGCTGGGCAGCGAGGCGGCCGCGCCGACGGTCTACCGGCCGGTCTTCAACAGCGACCAGGGCTGGACGCTGCAGGCGATCGGCGACGAGCGCGACGGCCAGCCGCAGGCGCTGACGCGCCAGGGCCAGCGCCTGTACGACCAGGTGACCGGCCTGCCGTGGCAGCCGACGCGCTACGTGCTGACCGCGGCCGACGGCACGCGCTACGACCTCGACCTGCAAGGGCAGGTGACGGCGGTGCGCTTCGCCGACGGCGTGCAGTGGCTGGCGAGCGACGCCGGCCTCGCGCTGGCGGGCGGCGCGGCGCGGGTGGACTTCGTGCGCGACGCGCAGGGCCGCATCGAGCGCGTGAGCGGCACGGTGAAGGGGGCGCGGCCACGACCTTCGCCTACCGCTACGACGCGCAGGACCGGCTGACGCTGGTGCGTGCGCTCAACGGCAACGACGCCGGCACGCCGTACGGCTATGGCCAGGACGGCCGGCTGCTGACCGACACGATCACGGCCAACCTCGGCGCCGCGGTGAACTGGCAGTCCAACAGCGCCTGGCAAGGCACGCTGGCGGCCGGCCAGGCGACGACGGTGGCCTTCGCGGTGCGCGAGAGCGAACTGGCGTCGACGGTGAAGACGCCGGGCGCGCAGGGGGCGGTGATCGTGGCGGTGACGCTGGAAGGCGCCGACCTGGCGCTGGAAGCCACCGGCGCGACCGTGCTGGGCACGGCGACGGTGGACGGCAAGCGCACGGTGCTGCTGCGCATCACCGAAGCGGGCCTGAAGCTCTTGCGCCTCACCGGCAGCGGCGCGGCACGCGTCGAAGTGACGCTGGCGGGCGACCTGAACCGCGACGGCAAGATCGACGGCCAGGACGGCGCCGCCTTCGAGCAGGCCCGACTGGAGGGCCGCCTGCCGGCGGACCTCGACGGGGATGGGGTCATTGCGTCCGCCGATCGCCAGATCCTGTACGCCAACTACGGCTGGCGCGCCAACCAGGCGCCGGTCGAACTGGCGGCCGGCACGGCCAGGACGCATGCCGACCTGGCGCTGCAGGCCGCGCTGGCGGGCATCGCGCAGGATCTGGAAGGCGACACGGTGTTCTGGCGCGTGCTCGGTGCGACGCACGGTGCGGCGCGGCTGAGCGCCGACGGCCAGTCGGTGATCTTCGTGCCCGAGGCGGGCTACGTGGGCGAGGCGGCGGTCCGGCTGCAGGCCGACGACGGCTTCGCGGCCGGTGCGCCGATCGAGCTGAAGGTGAACGTGAGCGGCGCCAGGCTGCTGGCGATCCACCTGGCCCAGCTGCCGGCGCTCAAGCCGGGCCAGACGGCCCAGGTGCGGGCCACGGTGGACTTCGAGGACCAGCAGGGCGTCGACGTGTCGCACGACCCGGCCTACCTCACGCTGTATAGCGCCGATCTGTCCGCCCTGGGCAAGGTCGGCGGCGATTCGCTGCAGGTGATCGACGGCCAGGATGCGCTCAAGGTCCTGACCCGCGGTCCGGCCCTGCTGGTCGCGACCCGGACCGACCGCGACGGCCGCGTTGTGCAGGCGGTGCAGACCGTCAATCCGGGCTTCGACGCTGCCGGCAACACCAAGCTGCTGGTGGTGCCCGACGTCTATCCGGGCACGCTGGCGCTGACGCCGGGCGGCAGCCGGCAACTCAAGGTCCACCTGGTGGACCCGGATACCGGCGCCAAGACCGATATCAGCCAGGCCAGGCCGTCCGTCGCCAGCGGCACGCGCTACTTCAGCAGCGATGCCTCGATCGCCACGGTGAGCGAGGGTGGCCTGATCACCGCGATCGGCGCCGGTTCGGCGCTGATCACGGTGGTGCACCTCGCCAGCTGGCTGGACCCGCAGGGCAATCTGGTCGAGCAGGTGGTCGGCCAGGCCACGGTCCGGCTCGAAATCGGTGCCGCGCAGTCGGTCGACGACGATCCCGCGACCGCCACGCCGGCCGGCGTCACCGTCAGCCGCGAGCACGGCGGCGCGGTGCAGGCGGCGACCGGCGAGACGGTGCTGATCGGCGCCGGCGCACTGGCGGCCGACACGGTGGTCGGCATCGGCCGCATCGAGCTCGGCCAGATCGAGGCGCAGACCGGCCTGGCCCTGCCGACGCCCGATGTGTTGCAGCCGGTGGCTGCCTTCCATCTCGACCTGGGCGCGCAGCCCAGCGAGGTGCCGGTCCAGCTGGCGATCCCGCTGCAGACCTCGGCCGAGGTCAAGAACGGCGACGAAGTGCTGTTCCTGCGCCGCGGCACCGTGCCCGACGTCAACGGCGTCGAGCGCGATACCTGGTGGGTGCTGGACAACGGCTTCGTCGGCACCGACGCCCAGGGCAACCTGGTGGCCAAGACCGCCAGCCCGCCCTATGCCGGCGTGAACGTCTTCGGCGACTACGTCGTGGTCCGCCGTACCTCGACCGACAAGGACACCGGCGCGGTCACGGCCAAGGGCATGGGCCTCGATCTGCTCGCGCTGTCCATGGGACCGCTGACCTGGGCGGCCGGCGCCATGATGGGCTCGGGCTCGCTGGCGGCCGCCTCGGCGATGACCAGCGTGATGTCCATCTACCTGTCGGCGGCGATTCCGATCTACGCCATCAACCTGAGCTTCGACGGGGCCTATCAGGTCAAGCCGGTCCAGACCAACATCGTCAACGGCAACATCACCCTCAGCATCGAGTCGCCCGACAACCCCGGTTCCGGCACCAGCTCGGACCGCACGTCGCCGCAGATCGGCAAGATCGAGATGACCACCGGCGGCAAGCTCAAGCTGGAGCTGTCCAACCTGAAGGATCCGGCCCTGCCGGCGGGCACGCCGACCAAGCTGCGCTTCTGGATTTCGCCGGACAGCCTCGAGATCGACAAGAACGGCCGCGCCACCTCCGACATCTGGGACGGCAAGACGACCGAGCGGCACGGCATGGCGGCATGGCAGCAGCTGGTGGACGTGACCGTGTCGGGCGACAGCCAGACGGTCGAGCTCGACGTGCCGGCCGACATCGCGCTGAGCCTGCACCTGATCACGGTCCAGCGCATGGTGCAGCTGCCCGATCCGAAGAGTCCGGCGGTCAAGCGCTGGATCACCAACGGCGCCGCCGGCAGCGTGGCGATGGAAGGGCAGACCGGCTACAGCGTGGTCACCCAGGCCAAGTGGGTGCAGATCTTCAAGAACGGCGAGATCGTCAAGGAGCTCGAATTCCGCGATGCCGAAGGCAATTCGGTATTCGTCGGCGGCAGCAAGGGCGACCAGATCGCCTTCAGCGAAGACCAGCGGCTGATGTTCATCGCCGGCATGCAGGGCGACATCCACGTGGTGGACACCGCGCTGATGAAGCTGGTCTACACGCTGAAGGTCGGGACCTGCAACATCTCCAGCCTGGCCGTCGCCGACGGCTGGCTGTACGTGGGCGAAGGCGGCTATGGCGGCGCCGGCGCCGACTACCGCCTGCTGCGGGTGAACCTGGACGAGACCGACAAGAACTTCATGCAGATCCAGCAGGTGAAGTTGCCGCCGTCGGTGAGCGGGGAAAACGCGCCGGCTGGCTACGTCGACTTCGCCGTGGTGCAGGGCGAGCACAGCTACCTGGCGGTGACCGCCAGCAAGCTGAACCTCGGCATTTCGATGGCCTTCCCGCCGCGCGTGAGCGGCAACGTCTTCATCCTCGATCTCGACGAAATCGTGGTGGTGAAGGGCCAGGCCGACGCGACGTCCGCCAAGGCGTTCAAGCAGGTCAGCTTCACCGACCCGACGCACGGCCGCGGTCCGCAGTTCATCTCCTCGGCCGGCATCGTCGGCGGCCAGCTGCGCCTCCTGCTGACCGACGCCTTCGACTACAACTCGGGCCTGAGCACGGTGACGATCGCCATCGGCGAAGACGGCGCGCTGAACGGCGCACCGGTCGTCAGGAAGATCGCCATGAGCGGCGTGCTGCCGGGCGCCTCGTCGGTGAGCCGTTACAACAACAAGTACCAGCTCAACCTGCAGCGCGCGCAATCGCCCTCGCTGGTGATCAGCAAGGACGGGGTCGAATACGCGGTGGTGGCCGATTACTACTTCGAATTCAACGATCCCAACTACCTGATGGGTGTGATCGCCAACAAGCAGACCGGCGGCAAGATCGGGATCATCAAGGATCCGTTCGGACCCAAGCCCGAGTACCTGGGCGCGACCACCCCGATCCTCGACGCTTCGATCAACCGGCTGCAGGTGATCGACGGCGGCCGCACCTTGTGGGCCGACATCCGCTACTGGCCGGGCATCGGCGAGCCGGCGCTGCCCAACGGCATGCTGAAGTGGGATCTGCGCCAGCTGATCGAGGCGGCGGAAGCCAATTCGATCGTCAAGCAGAACTCGATGGTGCCGCTGCCGATCGACCGCGTCGGCAAGCCCGGCTCCAACACCCAGACCGTGGTGCCGGACAAGTACAACCTGGCCGACAGCGCCAAGGCGACCTCGGGCTGGCTGTTCGGCATGGCCACGGTCGAAGCCCGCAACGTGATCGAGCTGGACGACCAGAAGTTCGGCGACGTGGTCGAGGTCGACCTGCGCAAGCTGCTGCAGGAGAACGGCATCGTGATCGACGAGAGCGATCCGGCGTTCTACATGACCAAGGCGGTCAAGGAGATCGAGCTCGACGACGGCAGCCGCGCCATCGGGGCCCAGCCGATCAAGCGCGAAGTGGCCGATTTCGGCGGCTTCAAGGGCGGCCAGGTGCTGTCGTTCAAGTACGGCGACGAGTGGGAAATGGTGCAGAGCGGCTCGTCCAAGGACGAGGTCGGCGCCAAGACCTTCGCCGACAGCGGCAAGTTCTACCTGACGGCCGATCTCGACGACAACCCGCTGTCGCGCGGTTCGGACCTGCCGGCTCGGACCGTCACCGGCACCATCTTCGTCCACGCCAAGTCGATCAAGGGCAAGGCGGTGGTGGGCAATTCGGTGGCGATCACCGTCAAGATCAACTTCAAGAAGGCGGTCTTCAACGACCAGACCGCGCTCGGCAGCGGCACCGGCGGCAACAGCGGGATGAATCTCATCGCGCTGTCCGAAGGCGGCAGCGTCGGCAAGGACCAGGCCAACAAGCCGCTCGACGTCGCCCGCATCCAGCAGCGGCTCAAGTTCCTCGGCTACCCGTCGATCAGCGCGACCATGCCGCTGGAGCAGGGCAAGCCGCTGGAGAAGGACGCGCTCGGACGCCCGATCGGCACACCGACCCGGATCATCGTCGACGGCCGCTGGGACGCCGAGGACGTGACCTGGCAGCAGATCGACGGCGTGCCGCGCGCGGTGCATCCGTCCAAGCCGGGCGGCCAGCCCGGCAGCAAGTCGCCCGACGATCCGGTCACGGTCGAGCGTACCGAGGGCGCCCTGCGCCTGTTCCAGGCCGCGGTCGGCCTGCCCAACGACGACCGCAACTCGCCGTGGTCCAAGCCGGTGGACAACAACGTCGACGGCACGACGCCGGCTTCCGACATCGCCTGGTTCGCCGGGCTGACCAGCGAGGGGCTGCGGGCGCTGCAGGCACAGAACGAGGCGAAGAAGGCCCGCGGCGAGCCCATCCCGGAAGCGGTGCTGCGCAAGGCCGAGATGCAGATGGCGGCCGGCAACCGGGTCGGCGCCTACATCACGCTGTTCAAGGAGACCGGCAACGAGCTGCTGGCGGTCCAGATGCAGATCGCCAGCTACAGCGGCGGCTTCGGCGGCGGCGCCATCCTCGGCAATTCGATGGCCAAGGCCGACGCGATGACCGACATGTACGACGTCAATCTCGACCAGTTCTCGGCCGACATCGACTCGGGCAACATCCGCGCCATGCGGGCCGACATCCGCAACGGCGGCACCGGTCGGCTGACGGTGGACCAGCTGGCCGCCGTCGACCGCGGCGTCTGGGCCATGAAGGGGCTGGGCCAGGAATTCCCGGGCAACATGCTGTTCGGTCCGCAGAACCCGGTGCCGGGCTCCGGCCCCTACGGCGCCGACAGCGACCAGTTCTGGGACAAGCTCGCCGCGCTGGTCTCCAACGGCAACCTCAACTCGACCCTGATCGGCGCCCACCTGTTCTACATGGAAGTCGGGATCCGGCCGAGCGAGTACCGTCCGGGCGGCACCTACTACAACGCGGACCCGGCCAAGCGCTACAAGATCGAGGAAGGCGACCGCTTCATCATCGTCACCAACCCGGCCAACAGCAGCGTGGTGTCGGTGTTCGACAAGCAGGCCCGCATCCTGACCGCGCCGAGCAACGCGGTGAAGGACTTCGTCGGCCTGGTCGCCGGTTTCCTCGACTTCCGCCGGACCCAGGTCAGCACCGCGCTGCCGACCAACGAGGAACTGAAGCACATGTTCCAGGACCTGTCGGGCTTCGACAGACTGATCACCGCGGCCAACACCACCGGCCACGAGGTGGTCGGTGCGGCCCTGGCGCTGTTCCGCTACACGCTGACCGGCAGCGCCTACGACCAGTTGCTGGAGCTGGGCAACAAGTTCAAGGATCTCTACAACGACGAGATCGTGACCCGCTACGGCGGCACCAAGTACGCCGACTTCAACCCATCGGCGGAAGGCGCCGACGCGTCTGTCATCGTCTGGGCCCGCCGCGCGCTGGAGATCTGGGTCGGCGCCAACTACCGGCTGTCGCCGGGCGCCTACCCGAACCAGCCGGGCACCCAGGCGCCGGGCAGCAATCCGAACTACGACACGCTCTACAACGCCTATGTGACCAATGCCTACGATCCGCTCAAGCAGCTGCAGGCGGAAAAGGCCAAGGAGAACCCGGCCCCGCCGCTGAAGATCTCGGCGGGTTCCGACAGCCTGCTGAAGTGGCTCAACACCGCCAACGTGCCGCGCTGGGTCGAGGTCAAGGCCGGCGAAAAGCTCACCGTCGCCAACGTCGACACCAATGCCGAGCGCTTCGGCACCAGCTGGGCAAAGCAGATCGTCGACGAGGCGGCCAAGGCCTCCTTCAGCCTGCTGCAGCAGCTCGGCGGGCAGAAGCTGGAGGTCGCGGCCATCTCCGAGAACGGCTGGACCCGCGCCCACTTCGATCATAAGGATGGGCTGGAAGTCGACATCTCGATCGCCAACAACGGCCATATCGCGCCGGCCTACGCGGACGACGCCGACGTGCCCAAGAGCCCGCTCGAGCTGAGCCTGGATTCGGCGCTCAACGGCGGCAAGACGGCCGGCCGGATCATCCGCGAGCAGTGGATCCTGGACGACCTGGCCCCCGAGCTGCGCGGCGCGCGCAGCTATGTCGGCGGCGTCAACAACGGGCTGTTCACCGATCTGTCGGCTGGCGCGGTGCAGGCCATGCTGGCCAAGGTCATGGAGTCCTCGCTGACCAACGGCGAGAAGGCCCTGGTCGTCAACCTCGTCAACCTGCGCGTGCAGGCGGCCAAGGAGGCCTATGCCAATCCGAAGAACGGCCGGCCCGATCCGGCCCGCGACCGCTGGCTGGGCGGCTACCTGGGCGAGGACATCGCCGGCCGGCGGCAGGACCTGGTCTATGCCGTGCTGGGCTACTTCAACATCCACGACCTGACCCCGTCCAAGGGCTACTTCGACCGTGCCGGCATCAAGCTCAAGCCGGTGGCGCTGGACAAGCTGACCGAGAAGTACGAGACGCTGGATGTCCAGCCGGCAGATACCGGCGCGACCGCCGGGCAGCCGGCGGCAGGCACCGCCGCGCCGGTTGACGAGCCGCTCGACCTCCTGGTCCTGCGCGCGGCCTTCGGCAGTGCGATCACCCGCTGGCAGGCGGCCGACCTGAGCGCGGCGCAGCGCGAGGCGCTGGGCAAGATCGAGCTGGCCGTGGCCGACCTGGACGGCCAGGCGCTGGCCCGCCTGTCGCAGGGCCGCATCGAGGTCGATGCCGACGCGGCCGGCCATGGCTGGTTCGTCGACGCGACGCCCGAGGCGGACGAGGAGTTCCTCGCCACCCGTCACGGCAGCGAGATGGCGGCACGCGAGGACTCGGCGGCCTACGACCATGTCGACCTGGTTTCGGTGCTGATGCACGAGATCGGCCATGCGCTGGGCCTGGAACACGCCGACGAGGGGCATGCGCTGCTGAGCGCCTCGATGGGCGTCGGCATGCGCCGCCTGCCGGACGGCGAATGGCTCACGCCATCCGCTGCCGCGCCGTCGGCTGCGGCCGGCAATGCGACCGTGTCGATCGGCCTCGGTTCGGTCCAGGCCGGCATGCCGGCCGGCATGCGCTGGGATACGCTGGCCAATCCGACGCTGGAGAACGGCGGCTTCGGTTCGGCCGCCGGCTGGAACGTCGAAGGCGGCGTGGCCTTCGCCAACGGCCGTGCCGTGCTCGGCGAGACCGCCGTCAGCCAGACCCGCCTGGGCCAGGTGTTCCAGCTCGGCACGCAGGACCGCTACCTGAGCTTCACCGTGTCCGACCTGGCGCTCGACGACCAGGCCGGCCCGGACGACGCGTTCGAAGCGGCGCTGCTCGACGCGGCCACCGGCGCCTCGCTGGCCGGCAGCCTGGGCCTGAGCCGCAGCGATGCGCTGCTCAACATCCAGGCCGACGGCCGCCAGCGGCTGGGCCAGGGCGTCACCGTCACGGTCAACGCCGACGGCAGCCGCACCTACCTGGTCGACCTGCAGGGCATCGCGGCCGGCACGGCGGTGAACCTGTCGTTCGACCTGATCGGCTTCGGCCGCGATGCCGCCAGCCTGGGCAGCCATGCCACGGTGCGCGACGTGCGGCTGATCGGCCTGCCGGAGACCCGGGACGACGCCGCCGTGACGGCGGAAGACCAGGCCGCCGCGATCGAAGTCCGCGGCAACGACATCGGTGCGCAGATCGCCGGCTTCGCCCCCGAACTGGTCGCCGGCCCGGCCCACGGCAGCGTGGTGCTGAACGCCGACGGCACCTTCCGCTACCTGCCGGCGCAGGACTGGTCGGGCGAGGACAGCTTCAGCTACCGCCTGAGCAACGGCACGGCCGCCAGCAACGTCTCGACCGTCCGCATCACCGTCACGCCGGTCAACGACGCGCCGGTGCTGCAGGGCTTCGCCGCCGCGACGCCGGAAGACACCGCCGTGCTGCTCGACCTGCTGGCCCGTGCCGGCGACGTCGACAGCGACGCGGCCACGCTGCAGCTCGAGCTGGTCGCGGCGCCTGCGCACGGCAGCCTGGTGCTCGAGGCCGACGGCCGCTACCGCTACACCCCGGCGGCCGACTACCACGGCGCGGACGCGTTCAGCTACCGCGTCGGCGACGGCGAGCTGTGGTCGGAGACGGTGACGGTCGACCTGACGGTCACGCCGGTCAACGACGCCCCGATCGCCCAGGATGCCGCGCTGCAGACCGCGGAAGACCAGGCGCTGCAAGGCCGGCTGCCGGCCGGCCAGGACGTCGACGGCGACACGCTGTCGGCCGTGCTGGTCGCCGGTCCCGCCCACGGCAGCGTGGTGCTGAACGCCGACGGCAGCTTCCGCTACGTGCCGGCCGCCGACTTCCACGGCAGCGACAGCTTCAGCTACCGCCTGAACGACGGCGCGCTGGATTCCGGTGTCGCCACCGTGACGCTGACGGTGACGCCGGTGAACGACGCGCCGGTGGCCCGCGACGGCATGGCCACCTTGGCCGAGGACGGTTCGCTGCGGCTCGACCTGGCCGCGCTGGGCGCCCAAACGGGCCGCGACGTCGATGGCGACGCGCTGACCGCGCTGATCGTCGCCGGCCCGGCCCACGGCACGCTCGTGCGCAACGACGACGGCAGCTACAGCTACGTGCCGTTCGCCGACTTCAACGGCGAGGACGCCTTCAGCTACCGCCTGAGCGACGGCAGCCTGGAGTCCAACGTCGCCACGGTGCGGCTGACGGTGACGGCGGTGAACGACGCGCCGGTGGCCGAGAACCGCAGGCTGGACGGCGAGGAGGACGGCAGGCTGCGCATCGACCTGCTGGCGTCGGCCCACGACGTCGACGGCGACGCGCTCGGCGTGGTCATCGTGGCCGGCCCGCAGCACGGCCGGCTGGTGCTCAACGCCGACGGCAGCTTCGATTACCTGCCGGATGCCGACTTCAACGGTCGCGATGCCTTCACCTGGCGCGTCAACGACGGTACGGCCGATTCGGCGGTGGCCACGGTCGAGCTGATCCTGGCCGCGGTCAACGATGCGCCGGTGCTGCTGCCGCGCACGCTGAACCTCGACGAGGACGGCAGCCTGCTGGTCGACCTGCTCGACGGCGCGCGCGACGTCGACGGCGACGCGCTCGAGGCCGTCGTCACCGGCGGCCCGCTGCACGGCCGCTTCGAGCGCCAGGCCGACGGCCGCTACCGCTATGTGCCGAACGCCGACTTCCACGGCCAGGACCGCGTCGACTTCCGCGTCGGCGACGGCCAGGCCTCGGTCGACAGCCATATCGTGTTCGAAGTCGCCTCGATCAACGACGCGCCGGTCGCGACGGCCGATGCGATCGGCCTGGCCGAGGACGGCCAGGCCCGCATCGAGGTGCTGGCCAACGACCGCGACGTCGACGGCGATGCGCTGGGCGTCGAACTGGTCGACGGCCCGGTTCACGGCACGCTGACCCTGAACGCCGACGGCAGCTTCAGCTATGTCGCCGCGGCCGACTACCACGGCGCCGACCGCTTCAGCTACCGCGTCCGCGATGGCCAGGCGAGCTCGGACGTGGCCGAGGTGGCGATCACCGTCACGCCGGTCAACGACGCTCCGGTGGCGCGCGACGCGGCCTTCGAAGTGGACGAGGACGGCAGCCTGCGCCTCGACCTGGCCGCCTTGGGCCTCGATGTCGACGGCGACGCGCTGACGGTGCGCATCGTCGACGGCCCGGCCCACGGCACGCTCGAACGCAATGCCGACGGCAGCTGGCAGTACCGCCCGGCGGCCGACTTCAACGGCGCCGACCGCCTGCGCTTCGCGCTGAGCGACGGCACGGCGGAATCGAACGTCGCCGCGGTCGCGCTGACGGTGAAGCCGGTCAACGACGCCCCGGTCGCACGCGACCTGGCGGCCGTGCTGGCCGAGGACGGCAGCATCGTCATCGACCTCGGCGCGCTGGCCAG
The DNA here is from genome assembly GCF_014353015.1 of Chitinimonas koreensis. Lineage (NCBI taxonomy): Bacteria > Pseudomonadati > Pseudomonadota > Betaproteobacteria > Neisseriales > Chitinibacteraceae > Chitinimonas > Chitinimonas koreensis. The sequence goes on along the minus strand of NZ_CP060704.1, from coordinate 3,394,787 downwards.
CGACGTCGACGGCGACGCGCTGAGCTTCGCGGTCGGCGCGGCGCAGTCCGGCAGCCTGGTGCGCCAGGCCGACGGCCGCTACCGCTACAGCCCGAACGCCGACTACAACGGCAGCGACGCCTTCGGCTACACGGTCGGCGACGGCAAGGCGACGGCCGGCGGCACGGTGCGGCTGACCATCACCGCGGTCAACGACGTGGCGGTGGCGCTGAACGACAGCGCGACCACCAAGCAGGGCCAGCCGGTGCGCATCGACGTGCTGGCCAACGACCGCGACGCCGACAACGGCGCCGGCGTGCCGGCCAACGCCGGCCTCGCCGCCCGCGTGGTCACGCAGCCCTTGCACGGCACGGTGACGGTCAATGCCGACGGCTCGCTGACCTACACGCCGGACGCCGGCTTCTACGGCGCCGACAGCTTCAGCTACGTCGCGGGCGACGGCCTGGCCGATTCGGCCCTGGCCAGCGTGGCGATCACGGTCGAAGCCAGCAACCGGCCGCCGGTGGCGCTCGACGACGCCGCCACGCTGCAGGAAGACGGCAGCGTGCGGATCGACCTGCTGGCCAACGACCGCGATCCGGACGGCGACGCGCTGCAGCTGGTCATCGTCGACGGCCCGCAGCACGGCCGCCTGACGCTGAACGCGGACAAGACGGTCAGCTACGTCGCCGACGCCGACTACAGCGGGCTGGACCGCTTCACCTACCTGTTGCGCGACGGCCGTGCCGAATCGGCGGTGGCGACCGCGCGGCTGACGGTCGAAGCGGTGGCCGACGCGCCGTCGCTGAACCTGCTCGACCAGGGCGGCGGCGTCAGCCGCGAGCTGTTCCGCACCGGCTGGGAAAGCGCGGCCGACCGCGACAGCAGCTCGACGCTGGTGCAGCAGGGCAGCTTCGAAGGCTGGACGCTGATCACCCGGCCGGACGGCAGCAACGGCGGCGCCAACGGCTTCGAGATCTGGAGCACCGACGACCGCATGGCCGACGCCGGCGGCGTGCAGCGCCGCGTGACGGCCGCGGCCGGCAACGGCGCCAACTGGCTCGAGCTGAACAACGCGGCCCGCAGCCAGCACCAGACGCTCGGCATCGAGCGCCAGGTCGCCACCACGGCCGGCGCGCGCTACACGCTGAGCCTCGACTACGCCGGCCGGATCGGCTACAGCGCCGACTACACCCGGATCGGCATCTACGTCGACGGCGTGCGCATCGCCAGCTATGCCAACACCAGCCCGAGCACGGCGCTGAACTGGCAGGCGCTGCAGTTCGCCTTCACCGGCACCGGCGGCGTGCAGACCGTCCGCATCGTCTCGGAAGCCAGCCGGCTCGACGCCGACGGCCGCGGCGCGATGCTCGACGACATCGCGCTGACCGAGACGCTGGCGGCCAACACCGGCCTCGAAGACAGCAGCATCAAGCTGTCGGCGATCCAGGCCGCGCTGCGCGACGCCGACGGCTCGGAAACGCTGTCGGTGGCGATCGGCGCCTTGCCGATCGGCACGGTGCTGACCGACGGCAGCAAGCGCTTCACCGCCACCGCCGGCAACACCCGCGCCGACGTCACCGGCTGGAACCTGGCCAACCTGAGCCTGACGCCGCCGAAGGACTTCAACGGCCGCTTCACGCTCGACGTGATCGCGACGGCGACCGAGCAGTCCAACGGCCGCCAGGCCAGCAGCTCGGCCGCGCTGACGGTGACGGTGCTGCCGGTGGCCGACGCCCGGTGGCGCGCAACGTCGGCTACAGCGTGGCCGAGGACGGCAGCCTGCGGCTCGAGCTGGCCGACCTCGGCAGCGACGCCGACGGCGACGCGCTGACGGCGACCATCGTCGCCGCGCCGAAGTACGGCACGCTGACGCGCAACGCCGACGGCAGCTTCAGCTACCGCCCGGCCGCCAACTACAGCGGCACCGACAGCTTCAGCTACACGCTGAGCGACGGCAGCCTGAGCTCGGGCCTGGCCACGGTGAGCCTGACGGTGACGCCGGTGAACGATCCGCCGGTGGCGAAGAACGCCGCCTTCAGCCTGGCCGAGGACGGCAGCATCAAGCTCGACCTGGCCGCGCTGGGCAGCGACATCGACGGCAATGCGCTGGCGGCGGCCATCGTGGCCGGCCCGAAGAACGGCACGCTGCTGCGCAACGCCGACGGCACCTTCAGCTACAAGCCGAACGCCGACTACAACGGCAGCGACAGCTTCACTTACGTGCTGAACGACGGCGGCCTCAACTCGAACACCGCCACCGTCAGCCTGACGGTGACCCCGGTGAACGACGCGCCGGTGGCGTCCAACGCCGCCTTCAGCGTGGCCGAGGACGGCAGCCTGCGGCTGGACCTGCGCAGCCTGGGCTTCGATGCCGACGGCAACGCGCTCGCCGCTGCCATCGTCGGCGGGCCCAAGCACGGCACGCTGGTGCGCAACGGCGACGGCAGCTACTGCTATGTGCCGGCCGACGACTACGTCGGCGCCGACAGCTTCACCTACCGGCTCAACGACGGCAGCCTGAATTCGGCCACCGCCACGGTGAGCCTGACGGTGACGGCGGTGAACGATGCGCCGGTGGCGCGCAACGGCAGCGTCTGCCTGGTCGAGGACGGCAGCGTGCGGATCGACCTGGCGGCGCTCGGCTGCGACGCCGACGGCGACGTGCTGGCGGCGGCGATCGTGACGGCGCCGAAGTACGGCACGCTGACGCGCAACGCCGACGGCAGCTGGCAGTACCGGCCGGCCGCCGACTGGCATGGCAACGACAGCTTCAGCTTCCGTCTGAGCGACGGCAGCCTGCTGTCGAACGTGGCCACGCTGTGCCTGTCGGTGGCGCCGGCCAACGACGCGCCGATCGCGCTGAACGCGGTCTACCAGCTGCAGCGCGACGGCAGCGTGCGGATCGACTTCCGCGACCTGGTCGGCGACGTCGACGGCGACTGCCTGACGCTGTGCCTGGGCAACCCGGCGCACGGCAGCCTGAGCCGCAACTGGGACGGCACGTATACCTACCGCCCGGCACGCGGCTACGGCGGCCTGGACGCCTTCAGCTACACGGTCAGCGACGGCCGCGCCAGCAGCAGCGGCCGGATCACGCTGAACGTGCTCGGCGGCGCCGGCAACTGCGGCAGCTCGAGCATCGTGGTGCAGTCGTCGGCGGCGCTGAAGAGCGGCAGCAGCGACCGCTACGGCTACCTGGTGTACGGCAGCAGCGCCAACCTGGCGACGCTGGCGGGCCTGACCGGCGCGGGCAGCGGCGAGACGGTGAGCTGGCTGGGCAACGTCCCGACCGTGCTCGGCGGCCAGCCGATCGGCCAGCTGAGCGGCTGGGACGAGGCCTGGCTGGCGGAGCTGCTGGGCACGGCCAGGCAGCAGAACCTGGCGGCGTCGACCGGGCTGGTGGTGAAAGTGCAGCGCTGATGGACGGCAGGTGCGCGGCATGGGCCGCGCACCTGTTTCCTGCTTTAGAATCCGCGGCTCGCCTGAACAAGGCGAGCCATTTGAGTACATATCCGATCCGATCGAACGTTCGAAACGGCGCGCCCGCGCGCCTTTGGAAAACCTGGTTTTGAAATCCCTCGCAATCCCCGTCCTCGGCTGCAGCCTGCTTGCGCTGCTGCAGCCGGCCGCCCAGGCCGAGACGCTGTGGCAGCTGTGGCAGAAGGCCCGCCAGAGCGAGCCGACCTACCTCGGCGCGCGGGCCACCCTCGATGCCGCCCAGGCGCGCTCGCGCCAGACGCTCGGGGCGATGCTGCCGCAGATCAGCGCCAGCGCCAGCACCAACGATAACCACCGCAACTACGAGACGCGCCAGTCGCGGCTGCCGCGCCAGCGCGACCAGTACAACAGCAGCAGCGGCCAGATCAGCCTCAACCAGCCGATCTGGCGCTACGCCAACCTGGTGGCGCGCAGCCAGGCCGAGGATTCGGCGCGGCAGGCCGAGTACCAGCTGGTCGGCGCCGAGCAGGACCTGGTGGCCAAGCTGGTGGTGGCCTGGTTCGACCTCTTGGCGGCGCGCGACAACCTGGTGTTCGCCACCCGCCAGGCCCAGGCCGCGCTGCGGCAGTGGCAGATCCTCGAACGCGGCGCCGAGCTCGGCCAGGAAAGCGCGCCGCGCGCGGCCGACGCGCGCGCCAAGTACGAGCAGGCGGCGGCCGACGCGGTCGCCGCCGAGACCGAGCGCCAGCTCAAGCTGGCCGCGCTCGAGCAGCTGGCCGGCCCGGTGCAGGACTTCGTGCCGCCCTATCTGCGGCCGGGCGTGATGCTGGCCGACCTCGAAGGCGACCGGCTCGACGACTGGCTGGCGCTGGTGGAGCGGCGCAACCCGGCGCTGCTGGCGGCGCGGCGCGCCTTCGACGCCTCGCAGGCCGAAGTGCGCAAGCAGCGCGCCGGCCACCAGCCGACGCTGGACCTGGTGGCCAGCTACGGCAGCAGCGGCCAGCAGGCCGGCAACTTTCCGGGCCAGAACGGCTACCGCATCAAGACCGGCACGGTCGGCCTGCAGCTGAACGTGCCGATCTACAGCGGCGGCAGCACCTCGGCCAAGGTGGCCGAGGCGGTGGCGCTGAGCGAGAAGGCGCGCGCCGACGTCGAGGCCGCGCGGCGCAGCGCCGCGCTGGCGCTCAAGCAGGCCTGGTTCGGCTGGCAGACCGGCCATGCGCGCGAGGCCGCCGGCCGGCGCGCCGAGGAGGCCGCGCAGGCGGCGCTGAAGCTGGCCGAGCGCGGCAACGACAACGGCCTGCGCACCGAATTCGACGTGCTGCAGGCGAGCCAGCAGCTCGAAGGCGCGCGGCGCGACCGTCGCCGCGGCAGCTACGAGCAGCTGACCGCTTATGTGAAGCTCAAGGCGCTGCTGGGCGAGATCGGCGTGAACGACGTGGACGAGCTCGACCAGCTGCTGGTGCCGAGCGAGGAAGATGCGGCGCCATCCTCGGCCCAGGCCGCGGATGGCGGCGCGCAGCAGTAGATCGAACAGGCCGGACCCGATGACGAATACCCAATACCGCGGGGCGTGCGCCGCATGAACGACCGCACCGAAACCGTCCGGCCGCCGGCCGCCGAGGCCGGCGACGCCTGGGCGCGCTTCGTCGGCGCACGCAGCGCCGAGGACTTCTGCGCCGGCTGGCTGGCGCTGCTGGCCGGCCGCTTCCCGGCGCTGCGCGCCGCCGCCTTCCTGGTCGAGAGCGCCGACGGCCAGAACTTCGTGCCGATCGCCGCCTGGCCCGGCGCGGCCACCGAGCTGGCGCGGCTGGGCGAGGTGGTCGAGCAGGCGCTGCGCGAACAGCGCGGCGTGCTGCGGCGCGCCGAGGCCGACGGCGCCTGGCAGCTGGCCTACCCGGTGCTGCTGGAGCGCCGGGTGGTCGGCCTGGTGGCGGCCGAGGCGGCCGGCCCGGAACCCTTGATGCAGGCCATCCTGCGCGAGATCCACTGGGCAGCGCCTGGCTGGTCGACCTGTTCGCCCGCCGCGAGCTGGAGGCCGCCACCCGCCAGCGCGCCCAGCTCGGCGGCGTGCTGGAGGCGCTGGCGGTGGCGCTGCGCCACGGCAAGCTGCAGCAGGTGCTGTTCGAGACCAGCAACGACCTGCGCCAGCGCCTCGGCGCCGCGCGGGTGGCGATCGGCCTGGCCGACGAGGCCACGGTCAAGGTCAAGGCCTTCTCCGAGGCGGCCACCTTCGAAAGCCGCATGCCCATCGTCAAGGCCTACGCGGCGGCGATGGAGGAAGCCTACGACGGCAACGGCCCGATCCATGTCGCGGCCGCGCCGGCCGGCGAAGGGCAGGGCGCCGCGGAAGGCGACGCGGCCGTCGCGCGCCATCCGGCCCACCGCGCGCTGCTGGCCGAGGCCGGCGCCTCGGCGGTGCTGTCCTGCCCGCTGCTGCACGGCCTGCGCTGCATCGGCGTGCTGACGCTGGAGAAGGCCGACGGCCAGGACTTCGGCCCGGCCGACCACGCCTGGCTGCAGGCCTTCGCCGCGCTGTTCGCCGCGGTGATCGAGCAGCGCCGCGCGGCCGAGCGCAGCTCGCTGCGGCGGCTGGCGCACGAGTGCCGCAAGGGGCTCGCTGCGCTGATGGGGCCGCGCCACCTGGTGTGGAAGGCCGCCATCGCGCTGGCCGCGCTGACGGTGGCGATCCTGCTGCTGGTCGAGATCGACTACCGCGTCTCGGCCAAGACCGTGATCGAGGGCGAGGTGCAGCAGGTGGTGGCGGCGCCGTTCGAGGGCTTCATCGGCGCCAGCTTCGCGCGCGCCGGCGATACCGTGCGGCAGGGCCAGGAGCTGGCGCGGCTGGACGACCGCGACCTGCGCGTCGAGCAGGCGCGCTGGCGCAGCGAGCGCGACCAGTACGACAACAAGCTGCGCGAGGCGATGGCGACGCACGACCTGACCGCGGTGCAGGTGGTCGGCGCCCAGTTGCGCCAGGCCGAGGCGCAACTGGCGCTGGTCGGCGAGAAGCTGGCGCGCGCCGGCCTGAAGGCGCCCTACGACGGGGTGGTGGTGTCGGGCGACCTGAGCCAGCAGATCGGCACGCCGGTCGAGCTCGGCAAGAAGCTGTTCGAGATCGCGCCCCTGCAGAGCTACCGCGTGATCCTGCAGGTCGACGAGCGCGAGATCCGCCACCTGCAGCCGGGCCAGCACGGCAAGCTGGTGGTCACCGGCATCGCCGGCGAGCCGATGGCCTTCGACGTGGCCAAGCTGACCTCGGTGGCGACCGCGCAGGACGGCCGGAACTTCTTCCGCGTCGAGGCGCGGCTGCGCCAGGCCTCGCCGCGGCTGCGGCCGGGCATGGAGGGCGTCGGCAAGGTCGAGGTCGGCCAGCGCCGGCTGTGGTGGATCCTGACCCACAGCTTCACCGACTGGCTGCGCATCACGCTGTGGACCTGGCTGCCATGAGCGGCGTGCGCCTGGCCCGGGGTCCGAACACCTCGTTCACCGCGGAGGACGCGGAGGAAAGGCGCGGTTTGCCGAGATGCCCGCGGCCTGGCCTCCTCCGCGTCCTCTGCGCCCTCCGCGGTAAAAAACGCCCGCTTCGGCAGACACCGCGGCCCGCGGCCTCGACCGAGGTCCCGGCCGCATGACGCGCAGCCTGTTCAGCTCGTCCTGGCACAGCGTGGCCGATCTCAGGCCGCGGCTGGTGCCGCACGTGCGCATGACGCGCCACGTCTACCGCGGCGAGGCCTGGTACGTGGTGCAGGACCAGACCGGCGGCCGCTACCACCGGCTGTCGTCGGCCGCCCACGCCATCGTGGCGGCGATGGACGGCAAGCGCACCGTGCAGTCGCTGTGGGAAGAGGCCAACAGCGGCGCCGCGCAGGATTTCTGCACCCAGAACGAGATCGTCGACCTCCTGATGCAGCTGCACGCGGCCGACCTGCTGCAGGCCGACGTGACGCCCGACTCGGTCGCGCTGTTCGAGCGCCACCGCAAGAAGAAGCGCGAGACCGTCAAGCAGTGGCTGACCAATCCGCTCAGCCTCAAGCTGCCGCTGCTCAACCCGGACCGCTTCCTGGCGCGCTGGGCGCCGTCGCTGGCCTGGTGCTTCGGCTGGCAGGGCGCGCTGCTGTGGCTGGCGGTGGTGCTGCCGGCTGGGTTGCTGGCCTGGCAGCACTGGGGCGCGCTGACCCACAACCTGTCCGACCAGGTGCTGTCGTCGAGCAACCTCATGGTGATGGCGCTGGTCTACCCGGTGGTCAAGCTGCTGCACGAGCTGGGCCACGGCTTCGCCACCCGGGTGCGCGGCGGCAGCGTGCCGGCGCTGGGGCTGATGTTCCTGGTGTTCGCGCCGGTGCCCTACGTCGACGCCTCCTCGTCGGCCTCGTTCCGCTCCAAGTGGCAGCGCGCCCAGGTGGCCGCGGCCGGCATGCTGGTCGAGCTGTTCGTCGCCGCGCTGGCGCTCTACGTCTGGCTGCTGGTCGAGCCCGGCGTGGTGCGCGCGGTGGCCTTCAACGTGATGCTGATCGCCGGCGTCTCGACCGTGGTGGTCAACGGCAACCCGCTGCTGCGCTACGACGGCTACTACATCCTGGCCGACCTGATCGAGATGCCCAACCTGGCCCAGCGCGGCCAGCGCTATTACACCTACCTGTGGGACCGCTACGTGTTCGGCGCGCGCGAACTCGACGCGCCGGCCGAGCGGCCGGCCGAGAAGCGCTGGCTGATCGCCTACACGCCGCTGGCCTGGTGCTACCGCACCTTCGTCACCGTCTCGATCACGCTGTTCATCGCCGGCGAGTTCTTCGTCTTCGGCGTGCTGCTGGCGCTGTGGGGCGCCTTCACCCTGGTCGGCATGCCGCTGTGGAAGGCCTGGCGCCACGTGGTCGCCAGCCCGGGCCTGCAGCGCACCCGCGGCCGCGCGGTGCGGGTCTCGCTGGCCATCGTGGCCGGCCTGCTGCTGCTGGGCTTCGTGCTGCCGCTGCCCCTGCGCACCCGCGCCACCGGCGTGGTCTGGTTGCCCGACCAGGCCATCCTGCATGCCGGCGGCGGCGGCTTCTTCGCCGAATGGCTGGCGGCGCCGGGCCAGTGGGTCAGGCGCGGCGCGCCGCTGTACCGGCTGCGGGACGCCGCGCTCGAGGCCGAGCTGGCCGGCCAGCGCGCCAAGTACGACGAAGTGGCGGCGCGCTATGCCGCCGAGCAGTTCAGCGAGCCGGTCAAGGCGGCCGTCACGCTGCGCCAGCTCGAGCACGAGGAGGCGGTGCTGCGCCGGGTCGAGGAACGCGCCGCGCGGCTCGTGGGCCACGCCGAGACCGACGGCGTGCTGGTGGCGGCCCAGCCGCAGGACATGCCGGGCCGCTACTACAAGAAGGGCGAGCAGATCGGCTACGTGTTGCGCAACGACCAGCTGATGGTGCGCGCGGTGGTGCCGCAGGACGACATCTACCTGGTGCGCACCCGCTGGCGCGCCGCCAGCCTGCGGCCGGCCGGGCGGGCGGCCGACGCCTGGCCGGCCGAGCCGCTGCGCGAGATCTCGGGCGGCCTCGACGAATTGCCGACCGCCGCGCTGGGCCTGGCCGGCGGCGGCGCGATCGCCACCCAGCCGAACGACCCGAACGGCGTGAAGACCATCGAGCGGGTGTTCTGGGTCGACCTTGCGCTGCCGGCCGGCATGCCGCCGCCGGCCTTCGGCGAGCGGGTCCACGTCCGCTTCGAGCACGGCAGCGAGCCACTGGCCTGGCAGGGCCTGCGCCGGCTGCGCCAGCTGTTCCTGACCCGCTTCGGGGTGTGACGGTGAGCCCGGGTTCGAGCCGCCGTTTCACCGCCGAGGACGCGGCGGTCCGAGACCGTTGCCGGCCTGCCGCCCGGGCAGGGAACCGGCTGCCGCTCCTTCTCCGCGTCTTCGGCGTCCTCTGCGGTGAATCGTTTTGCACGATGCTGCGCCGCAGGGCCGGAATGGCGCGGCCATGAGCGACATCCGCGCCCTGCTGGCCGGCCGCGAGCTCGAACTCGGCGACGGCGCCTACGCCGAGCGCGCGGTGCCGCCGCCGTCACCGCTGGAGGAGACGCTGCGCGACTGGCTGAGCCGGCTGCCGGCCTTGCCGTCCAAGGCGCTGCAGCGCTTCCTGGCCGACGTCAACGGCCGCGAGGCCGCCGTGCGCATGCTCGACGACGACGGCCTGCGCCGCGCGCTGCGGCAGGCGGCGCAGGGCATGCAGCGGCAGGGCTTCGCCGACGCCGCGCTGGCCGAGGCCTTCGCGCTGATCCGCGAAGGCTCGCGCCGCACGCTGGGCATGCGCCACCACGACGTGCAGCTGATGGCCGGCCGCACCCTGCTGGGCGGCCGCATCGCCGAGATGGCCACCGGCGAGGGCAAGACCCTGGCCGCTACGCTGGCCGCCTGTACCGCCGCGGCGGCCGGCGCGGCGGTGCACGTGGTCACCGTCAACGACTACCTGGCCGCGCGCGACGCCGAGCACAACCGCGTGCTGTTCGACTTCTTCGGCTTCAGCGTCGGCATCGTCGAGCAGGACATGCCGCTGGACGAGCGGCGCCGCCGCTACGGCTGCGACATCACCTACGTCAGCAACAAGGAGCTGACCTTCGACTACCTGAAGGACCGCATCGCGCTCGGCAGCACGCTGCGCGCGCACCAGCTCCTGCGCGCCATGGAGCCGGGCCGCGGCGCTTCGCCGGCGATCCTGCGCGGCCTGCACGTGGCCATCGTCGACGAGGCCGACAGCGTGCTGATCGACGAGGCGCGCACGCCGCTGATCATCTCCGAGACACTGCCGGACGACCTCGACACCGCCGTCTACCACCAGGCCGTGGCCATGGCGCGCACGCTGGAAGCGGGCCGCCACTTCGCCCGCGGCCGCGACCGCGACGTCTGGCTGACCGACCAGGGCCACGCCGCGGTGGCCGAGGCCGCGGCAGTGCACGGCGGCATCTGGCATTCGGCGCTGTGGCGGCGCGAGCTGATGCAGAAGGCGCTGTCGGCGCTGCACGGCTTCGAGCTCGACCAGCACTACATCGTGGTCGAGAACAAGGTGCAGATCGTCGACGAGTTCACCGGCCGGGTGATGCCGGACCGCACCTGGGAGCGCGGCCTGCACCAGATGATCGAGGCCAAGGAGAACTGCGAGATCACCGGCCAGCGCCGCACGCTGTCGCAGATCACCTACCAGCGCTTCTTCGGCCGCTACCTGCTGCTGTGCGGCATGACCGGCACGGCCAAGGAGATCGAGCCGGAGCTCAAGCGCGTCTACGACCTGTCGGTCACCCGTATCCCGACCCACAAGCCCAGCCGCCGGCGCCGGCTGGCCGACCGGCTGCTGGCCAGTTCGGACGCGCGCTGGCAGGAAGTCGCCCGGCGCGCGGTCGAGCTGGCGGGCGCCGGCCGCGCGGTGCTGGTCGGCACCCGCTCGGTCGAGGCGTCCGAACTGCTGAGCCGGCTGCTCGACGCCCAGGGTGTGGCGCACGCCACCCTCAACGCGCGGCAGGACCAGGGCGAGGCCGAGGCGGTGGCGCAGGCCGGCGGCAGCGGCCGCATCACGGTGGCGACCAATATGGCCGGCCGCGGCACCGACATCAAACTGAGCGACGAGGTCGAGGCTGCCGGAGGCCTGCACGTGATCCTGACCGAGTTCCACGAGAGCGCGCGGGTCGACCGCCAGCTGTTCGGCCGCGCCGCGCGCCAGGGCGATCCGGGCAGCGTCGAGGCCATCGTCTGCCTCGAGGACGAGCTGTTCGTGCGCTATGCGCCGTGGCTGAGCCGCGGCCTCAAGCCGCTGTGGCTGTGGTCGGCGCGCTGGCTGCCCAGGCTGTTCCGCGCGCTGGTGTGGTACGCCCAGTCGCGCGCCGAGCGCATCAACCGGCGGGTGCGGCTCGATACGGTCAAGCGCGACCGCAAATGGCAGCAGGCGCTGGGCTTCGTCGGCCGCGACAAGGTCTGATCCGGCCGGGCGGCGCGGCGATTCGATCGCCGCGCCGCCCGAATACAGGCGAGAGCGGAATCGGCGGCCGGCCAATATATATTGGCCGCATCGCGCTTGACTCAATGAACGGCCGATCGATCGTGGATGCATTACGGATCAATTGCTTGCCGCGCTGAATCAGGCCTTGCCGAAATAGCCGGGCGATATTATCCAGCCGCGGTCAACCGCAAGGCGGCCCGAACGTTCGGCTTGGTAATACGCATCGCCCGATCGCTGCGGCAGCGCCGTACGGGTAAATGCAGGACCGGTATCGTTCCGCTGCGTTTGCGCTGCCGCGGCGGAAGCGTCCGGCCGGCCCGGGCGCCGTGCGATCGGGCTGGAAACGGCCGCAGAGGCCGCTTCGGCGGCCGCGGCAGGCGGCTTGTGTCGGCGAACGGACAATGCCGGGAAGATGATATTTTTGTAACGCCGCGATCGCGGAATGCGCTGCTATACTGGGTCGGAATTCCTCGATCGGCGACTCGTCCCATATATAGCGGAGCGAAATCCGGCACGATGCCCGGATTGCGCCTGGCCGGCTGGGTGGACGAATTGCTCATTTTGTCGCCGCGATAAACCGTCCGTCGCTCCACAATTGAATGCGTGAATGCTTCCGCGGCAGATTGGTCTCATGAACGGGCCTATTCGATTTATGCCGCCTTCTTGTTATTCGATCACTTCGCTACCGATCATTGCTACGTCATATGCCTAATCGCACGCCCACTGTCCCGCCGACCCAACCGATGTCCGAAGCGCGCGCCGCGGCCGAAGCGCTGTTCGACACGCCAGAACAATGGCGCGAGAAGCGGCGCAAGACCGAGATCGAATCGGTGACGGAATTGTTCGGCGGCGATGCGCGCGCGACGGCCGAGGCGATGTTCGAGCAGCCGGAGACCTGGCGCGAGCTGAAGCGGCGGCGCGAGGTCGACACCGTGGTCAAGCTCGACCGCCTGCGCGCCAAGCGCGAGCTGCTCGAAGCGGCCGAATCGATCGCCGCCGGCTACGGCCTGACCATCCAGGAGCTGCTCGACGCGGCGGCCGAGGTGAGCGAGGCCGAATAGGCCGCTTCCGCCCGCATCCCGCCCGCATCCGAACATGACGGACACCGGCCCAGGCCGGTGTTCTCGTTCATGCCGGGCGCTTGAGCAAGGCTGCGCGCCGCTCCAGGCTGTCGGCCGGCCAGTAGTCGTCGCGGTCGTAGTATTCCTCGACCGCCGGCGTGCCCGGCGGCAGGATCAGCCAGGGCTGCTTCGAGGCGGTGAAGATATGGATGTCCGGCGGCAGCCAGTCCGGCTGGTCCAGCGTGCCGACCCGGACGAAGCGCACCGCGTCGCCGGCGCCGGCATAGTGGCTCCACAGCGCGATGCGGCAATGCGGACAGCGCAGGATCTTCTGGCCGCGGCCGCTGTTGGACGGCGTCGGCACCAGCTCCGGCTCGCCCTGCAGCACGGTCACCCGCTCCGACTCGATCATCGCGTTCAGCGCGAAGGCAGCGCCGCTCTCGCGCTGGCACCAGCGGCAGTGGCAGCAGTGGACGAACAGCGGCGCGGTCTCCATCCGGTAGCGGACGGCGCGGCAGGTGCAGCCGCCTTCGAGCGGGTAGGGGACGGCATCGGCGGGCATGGCCGGTCTCCTGGTGTGGATGCAGGGGCTTCAGCCGCGAATGGCGACATCGCCATGCCGACCATCCGCGGCTGAAGCCGCTCCTGCGCATTTTTCGGATTGCGGCTCAGGCGTCGACCGTCGAATGCAGCGCGATGCGGTTGCCCTCGCTGTCGATCACCACCGCGCGGCAGCCGTGCGGGCCGATCGCATGCACGTCCTGCAGCACGCTGCCACCGTGCTGCGCCACCTTGTCCACCGCGTCGCGGATGCGGCCGTTCACGTTCAGGTAGATCAGCGGGCCGGTGGTGCTGATCTCCTCGGCGTCGACCACCAGGCAGCCGCCGTTGCCCTGGTCGTGGTCGAGCACGCAGAACGAGAAGTCCTCGTACTGCTCCTTGTGCACCGGGATCGCCAGCACGGCGGCGTAGAAGGCGGCGGCGCGCTCGAGGTCGGCGACCGCGATGTCGAACCAGACGGCGCGGTTGTGGCGGGAATTGAAGTCGCTCATGACGGGCTTTCTCGGCGATGGTTGGAGGGCGGCCGGCCATGAAAAAAGCCGACCTGTCGGTCGGCTTTCAGTGTGGATCACAACTTGGCTTTTACCCAGTCGGCGACGCCGGCCAGCGCGTCGGGCAGACCGGCGGGGGAGGTGCCGCCTGCCATCGCCATGTCGGGCCGGCCGCCGCCCTTGCCGCCGACCTTGGCCGCGACCGAATTGACCAGCTCGCCGGCCTTGACGCTGCCGGTCAGGTCGGCGGTCACGCCGGCCACCAGCGCGACCTTGCCGTCGGCGACCGAGGCCAGCACGATGGCGGCGCGGCCGAGCTTGTCCTTGAGCTTGTCGACCATCTCGCGCAGCGCGTTGTTGTCGGCGCCCTCGACGCTGGCGGCCAGCACCTTGACGCCGCTCACGTCGATCGCCTGGTCGGCCAGCGAATCGCCGGCGCTGGCGGCTAGCTTGCCCTTGAGCCGGGCCAGTTCCTTCTCCAGCGCCTTCTGCTCGGCCTGCAGCCGCTCGAGCTTGCTGACCAGCTCGCCCGGCTGGGCCTGCACCAGGCTGCCGGCGGCCTTGAGCTCGCGCTCGGCGGCCTGGGCCCAGGCCAGCGCGCCTTCGCCGGTGACGGCCTCGACCCGGCGGATGCCGGCCGCCACGCCGCCCTCGGCGACGATCTTGAAGAAGCCGATGTCGCCGGTGCGCTGCACGTGGGTGCCGCCGCACAGTTCGGTCGAGAATTCGCCCATCTTCAGCACGCGGACTTCGTCGCCGTACTTCTCGCCGAACAGCGCCATGGCGCCGGCCTTGAGCGCGTCGTCCTGCTTCATGATGGCGGCGCTGACCGGGTGGTTGGCGGCGATCTCGCGGTTGACCAGCGCCTCGATGCGGGCAATCTCCTCGGCGCTCACCGCCTGCGGATGGGCGAAGTCGAAGCGGGTGCGCTCGGCGTTGACCAGCGAGCCCTTCTGCGACACATGGGTGCCGAGCACCGCGCGCAGCGCGGCGTGCAGCAGGTGGGTGGCCGAGTGGTTGCGCGCGGTGGCCAGGCGCTTGCCTTCGTCGATGCGCGCGCTGACCAGCTGGCCGACCGCCAGGCTGCCCTGGCGCAGGCGGCCCTGGTGGCCGAACACGGCGGCCTTGACCTTCTGGGTGTCGGTCACTTCGAACAGCGCGCCGTCGGCGGCGGCGATCTCGCCGGTGTCGCCGACCTGGCCGCCGCCCTCGGCGTAGAAGGCGGTGGCGTCGAGCACCACGATGCCCTCGTCGCCGGCCGCCAGCGCCTGCACCGGCTCGTTGCCGCGGTACAGCGCCAGCACGCGCGCCTCGACGCTGGTCTTGGCATAGCCTTCGAAGGCGGTGTCGGCACCGCCGTATTCGACGCCGGCGGCGGCGTTGAACTTGCCGGCGGCGCGGCCGCGTTCCTGTTCCTCGCCGAGCTCGCGCTCGTAGCCGGCCAGGTCGACCTCGATGCCGCGCTCGCGGCAGACGTCGGCGGTCAGGTCGACCGGGAAGCCGTAGGTCGAATGCAGCAGGAAGGCGGTCTTGCCGTCGAGCACGGTCTTGCCGCCTTCGAGCGCCTTCTCCAGCAGGTTCATGCCGGTCTCGAGCGTGCGGCCGAATTGCTCTTCCTCGAGCTTGAGCGCCGAGGTGATGCGCGCCTGGCCTTCGACCAGCTGCGGATAGGCTTCGCCCATCTCGCCGACCAGGTCGGCCACGATCCGGTGGAAGAACGGCTGCTTCTGGCCGAGCTTGTAGCCGTGGCGCACGGCACGGCGGGCGATGCGGCGCAGCACGTAGCCGCGGCCTTCGTTGCTCGGCAGCACGCCGTCGGCGATCAGGAAGGAGCAGGCGCGGATATGGTCGGCGATCACCTTGAGCGAGGGCACGTCCTGGCTGTAGGGCACGCCGGTCTCGCGCGCGGCGGCGCGCACCAGCGCGGCCAGCTGGTCGGTCTCGTAGTTGGACTTGACGTGCTGCAGCACGGTGGAGAGCCGCTCCAGGCCCATGCCGGTGTCGACCGAGGGCTTGGGCAGCGGGTGCAGCACGCCGGCCTCGTCGCGGTTGAACTGCATGAAGACGTTGTTCCAGATCTCCATGAAGCGGTCGCCGTCCTCGTCGGGGCTGCCGGGCGGGCCGCCGGCCACGTCGGGGCCATGGTCGTAGAAGATCTCGGTGCAGGGGCCGCAGGGCCGGTGTCGCCCATGGTCCAGAAATTGTCGCTGGCGTAGGGCGCGCCCTTGTTGTCGCCGATGCGGATGATGCGCTCGGCCGGCAGACCGACTTCGCGATGCCACAGCTCGTAGGCTTCGTCGTCGCTGGCGTAGACGGTGACCAGGAGCTTGTCCTTGGGCAAGGCCAGCCATTGTTCGCCGGTCAGGAATTCCCAGGCGTACTTGATCGCGTCCTGCTTGAAGTAGTCGCCGAAGCTGAAGTTGCCCAGCATCTCGAAGAAGGTGTGGTGGCGCGCCGTATAGCCGACGTTCTCGAGGTCGTTGTGCTTGCCGCCGGCGCGCAGGCATTTCTGGCTGGTGGCGGCGCGGGTGTAGCTGCGCTTGTCGAAGCCGAGGAAGACGTCCTTGAACTGCACCATGCCGGCCACGGTGAACATGATGGTCGGATCGTTGCCGGGGATCAGGCTGTCGGAGGCCACGACCTGGTGGCCCTTGCTTTCGAAGAAGGCGAGGAATTTCTGGCGGATTTCGGCGGCGCGCATGGGAAGCTGTCCGGTCGGAAGTGGAGTCGTGTCGAACCGGGGATTATGCCGTAAACGCTGGCCGGGGCGGATGCGGTGTTGCGTTGCGGCATCTTGGCCCGGTGTCCGATTCGGCTGACGGCGATGAAGGCCATGTAGGAGCGGCTTCAGCCGCGAATGGCAGCAGCGGATTCGTCGCCATTCGCGGCTGAAGCCGCTCCTACAGGGAGCGTCCGGACAAGGGGCCGTTCAGACTATGCCGCCGTTGACCCGCACTGTCTGGCCGTTGATCCAGCCGCCCTCGGGGCCGACCAGGAAGGCCACGGTATCGGCGATGTCCTCCGGCTGGCCCAGCCGTTCCAGCGGCGCCGCCTTGGTCAATCGCTCGATCGTCTCGGCGTTCTTGCCGTCGAGGAACAGGTCGGTCGCGGTCGGGCCGGGCGCCACCGCGTTCACCGTGATGTCCCGGCCGCGCAATTCCTTGGCGAAGATATTGGTGATCGTCTCGATCGCCGCCTTGGTGCCGGCGTAGGCGGCGTAGCCGGGCAGCGCCAGGCCGACCACGCTGCTGGAGAAATTGACGATGCGGCCGCCCGGCTGCAGCCGCGTGGCGGCCTCGCGCAGGGTGTTGAAGCTGCCCTTGACGTTGATGGCGAACAGCCGGTCGAACACGGCCTCGTCGGTATCCGCCAGCGGGGTCAGCGGGTTGGGGATCACGCCGGCGTTGTTGACCAGCACGTCGATGCGGCCGAAGGCGGTTTCGGCGGCGTCGAACAGCCGGCGTACCGCGACCGGGTCGGCCACGTCGGCGGCGACCGCGATGGCCTCGCCGCCGTCGGCCAGGATGGCGGCCACCACGGCCTGGGCTTCGTCGGCGCGGCTGGCGTAGTTCACCACCACGGCCATGCCCTGGCGCGCCAGCCGGCGGGCGATGGCGGCGCCGATGCCGCGCGAGGCGCCGGTGACGATGGCGACGGTTCGATTGCTCATGGGAGGCTCCTGTCGGTTGGGGGCGGGATGGCCCGGATGCGCCGCATTGTCGATGGCGCAGCCGGCCCGATAAACCGGCGGGAATCGTATGGACTGTTCGTCTGGCGCGGACAATGCCGGCGCAAGCGAATCAGCGGGTCGATCCGTGACCGATCGCCCATCCGGTAGGCCGGACTTCAGTCCGACGGCGCCCTATCTCGAGGTCGCTGTCGGGCTGAAGTCCGACCTACCGTCCGGCCTGCATTCTTGAAGAGGTCCATCTTGGCCAATCGGCCCACCGTAGGAGCGGCTTCAGCCGCGAATGGTTCAGGCTTCGCCGATGTCGGCGAGTCCGGCCATTCGCGGCTGAAGCCGCTCCTGCAAGGGCGATCTCAGGCATGGCAGGCGGCGACCCGTAGGTCGGGCTTGATGCCCGACTGCGACCTGGATCGAAGGCGTCGTCGGGCATAAAGCCCGACCTACCTGGACAGCATCCAGGGCATCCGGCATCGCTCCCGCGAGGCTGCGTTGTTCGTCCTTAGGCCGTGGAGGCTGCTGACCGCCGCGCTCAGCCCGACACGCCGGCCGCCGCGTTCAACCCGACACGCTGGCCGTCCCGAGTTCGACATGGCCGGCGAAGCGGCGCGAGAACAGGCTGTCGACATTGACCGTGGCGGTGAAGTCGTACCAGCAGTTGGTGTACAGCTGCACGTTCCAGAAATCGCTGGCGCTGCCGCCGGCCGGCACCGTGTAGGTCCACGGGCCGTCGCCGCGGTAGCCGTTGGAGCGCACGGTGAACACCGCCGGCGCCGCGCTCTTGTTGACCATGGTCAGGATCAGCTGGGCGCGGCCGGCGGTGGCGAAGCTGTAGCTGGCGCTGACTTCGAGCTGGCCGCCGACGGTGTTGATGTTGCCGACGAAGCGGCGCAGGAAGCCGTTGGGGCCGTACAGCGACAGGTCGTACAGGCCGCCGCCGTAGGCCTGCACGCTGAAGTAGTCCTTGATGCTGCCGGCCGCCGGCGCGACGTACTGCCACGGCGCATTGGTGCGGTAGGCATTGGCGTAGATCGCCATCGGCACCGCCTGGCTGCCGCCGCCCTCCATGGTGATCCACAGCCGGCCGGCGGGCTTGTCGACGCTGGCGTTGCCGTTGGGCTGCCAGGGCAGCGGCCGGGCCGGCCGGCTGCCGCTCTCCTGCGCCGGCATCGCCTGGCTGCCCGGCGCCTTGGGGCGGGCAGCGTGCTGCACTGGCTGGCCGCCTGCAGCGCCAGCGCGGCGGTGTCGGGCCAGGACGGGATCGCCACGGTGGTCGAGCTGAAGTCGAGCGCCTGGGTCAGGTCGCCGCAGACCTGGCGGCGCCAGGCCGAGATGTTCGGCTCCTTCACCCCGGTCCAGGTCTCGATGAAGCGGATCACCGAGGTGTGGTCGAACACCTGCGAGCAGACGAAGCCGCGCGGCTCCACGGCGAGGCGACGATCATCGGCACGCGCGGGCCGAGGCCGATCGGCGCGCCGCCGACGAACTCGTCCGGCGTGCCGGCCGGCGGGGTCGGCGGCGCGATATGGTCGAAGAAGCCGTCGTTCTCGTCGTAGTTGATGAACAGCACGGTCGAGGCCCACACCGCCGGGTCGGCGGTCAGCGCCTCCAGCACTTGGCGGATCATGTCGGCGCCGGCCGCCGGCGCGCTCGACGGATGCTCGGAGGCGCGCTCGGGGCCGACGATCCACGACACCTGCGGCAGCGTGCCCTCGAGCACGTCGCGGCGGATCGCGGCGGCGATGTCGCGCACCGTGTCGCCGGTCACCACCGGCACCGAGGCCATGCCGCGCTCGCGCAAGGGCGTGCCGGCCGCCGCGTTGCGGTACTGCTTGAACCAGGCCAGCGCGTTGTCGTCGTAGTTGTCGGCAGCGTTCTGGTAGACCTTCCAGCTCACCCGGCCGCCTGCAGCCGCTCGGGGTAGGTGGTCCAGGTGAAGCCGGGCTCGTTGTTGTTGGTGACCGGGCCGCCGCCGGTGCCGGCCGGGTCGATGGTGCCGCTCATCAGGTAGAGCCGGTTGGGGTTGGTCGAGCTCATGGCCGAGCAGAAGTAGTGGTCGCACACCGTGAAGGCATCGGCCAGCGCGTAGTGGAAGGGCAGGTCGGCGCGGGTGTAGTAGCCCATGGTCAGGTTGGTCTTGGCAGCCACCCAGTTGTCGTTCTTGCCCTGGTTCCAGGCGCTGTGGCCGCCGGTCCAGCTGTGGTCGAGCCCGCTCACGCACTGGGCGCGGGTCGAGGCGGTGTCGAGCCGGAACGGCAGCCGGCTGCCGGCGCCTCGGGTTGCTTGAACACGCTGTTGCCGTTGCGCAGCAGCAGCGCGGTGCGGTCGGCGAAGCCGCGCACACCCTTCAGCGTGCCGAAGTAGTGGTCGAACGAGCGGTTCTCCTGCATGAACACCACCACGTGCTTGACCGCCGACAGCGAGGCGCCGGCGGCGGCGGTGCTCAGCGCGGCCAGCAGGGTCGGCGGCAGCGCGGTGCTTGCGGCGGTGGCGGCCGATGCGGCCAGGAAGCGGCGGCGGGAAAGCTGCTTGCTCATATTGTCGTGTCCTCTGCTCGGGTGGCGGTTCGGTGCGGTCGGGAAGCTGCGGGCGGCAGCATGGGCCGCGCAGAAGACGGCGCGATGTCGCTCGGCGCAGATGCGCCGATGCGGCCATCGGCCGATTTGCGGCCAGGCGGCCGGCTTCAGTCCGCCAGCGTGGCGACGTGGGCGGCGAAGGCCGCGATCAGCGGCGCGCCGGTGCGCTCGCGCAGGGTGTAGAGGTACTCGGGCATGGTCGGTGCGCCGGCGGCGAACGGCCGCTGGGCGAGCTCGGGATGGCGCGGCACCTCGCCGGCCGGCAGCAGGCTGCAGCCGAGGCCGAGCCGGATCGCCTCGTGGATCGCCTCGCGGCTGCCGAGCACCATGGCCTGGACCGGGCAGACCCGGCGGCGGCCAGCGCCTGCTCGGTCAGCTGGCGCGTCATCGAGCCCTCCTCGCGCAACAGCAGCGGCAGGCCGGCCAGGTCGGCCAGCTCGACCACGGTGCGGCCGGCCAGCGGGTGGTCGGCGCGCAGCACCAGGACCAGCGGCGAGCGGGCGATGGTGCGGCGGCACAGCCGCTCGTCGTCGAGCGCGTGCGAGGAGACGGCGAGGTCGACGCGGCAGTCGCACAGCGCCTCGATCACCTCGCGCGAATTGCCGATGTCGAGGCTCAGCGCGATGCGCGGGTAGGCCTGGCGGAAGGCCGCCATGGCCGGGAGGATGTAGTAGGGCCCGGTGGCGCCGAGCCGCAGCCGGCCGCCGCCGAGCCCGCTCAGGCCGCCGGCGCTGCGCAGCAGGAAATCGGCCTCGGCCGCCTCGCGCAGCATGCCCTGCGCCAACGGCATCAGCCGGGCGCCGACGTCGGTCAGCTCGAGCCGGCTGCCGCGGCGGTAGAACAGCTCGATGCCGTACTGCTCCTCGAGCTGGCGGATGCGGCCGGTCAGCGTGGGCTGGCTGATGCCGAGCCGCTTGGCGGCGGCGGTGACGCTGCACTGGCGCGCGACTTCGTAGAACGAGGACAGCAAGACGGAGAGCATGGCGGCGGTCTTCCGGGCGAAGCGCGCCATGCTGGTGGGGGAATGTGACGGCTATGCCGATGCCATGGCCATTGTGGCGTGGGGGCGACAGCGATCGGACGGTCGGTGGGGGCCTGCGAACCCGGGCCGCCTCCTTCGGGCGATGGATGTGATGGATGCAGGAGCGGCTTCAGCCGCGAATGGCGGCGCATCCACCGGCGCCCTCGCGACTGGAGTGCTGGTTGGAGCCTGGGGTCGATCGGGGTCGGGGGTCGTAGGTCGGAATGAATTCCGACCTACGACCCCACACGGCCTTGGCGCTACCTCGCCGCGCGCGGCAGCAGCAGGTTGAGCACGATCGCCAGCACGCCGCACAGGCTCACGCCCGACAGGCCGAAGCTGCTGCTGAACTGGATCGCCATGCCGCCGATGCCGGTGACCAGTACCACCGAGATGATGCACAGGTTGCGCGGGTCGGCCAGGTCGACGCGGCCGTCGATCACGGTCTTGAGGCCGATGCTGGCGATCGAGCCGAACAGGAGCAGCATGATGCCGCCCATCACCGGCAGCGGAATGGTGTTGAGAAAGGCGCCGAACTTGGCGACGAAGGCCAGCAGGATGGCGAAGCCGGCCGCCCAGGTCATCACCACCGGGTTGAAGTTGCGCGTCAGCATCACCGCGCCGGTGACCTCGCCGTAGGTGGTGACCGGCGGGCCGCCGAACAGGCCGGCGACGTTGACCGCCAGGCCGTCGCCCAGCAGCGTGCGATGCAGGCCGGGCGAGGCGGTGTAGTCCTTGCCGGTGACCGAGCCGATGGCCAGGATGCCGCCGACGTGCTCGACGATCGGGGCGATGGCGACCGGGATCATGAACAGGATGGCGGCCAGGTTGAACTCGGGGTGGCCGAAGGTCGGCACGGCGAACCAGGGCGCATCGATCACCGGCTGGAAATTCACCGCGCCCATGAAGATCGCCGCGGCGTAGCCGACCGCCACGCCGGCCAGGATCGGCACCAGCTTCATGATGCCGCGCGCCTTGATGGCCACCAGCATGGTGGTGACCAGCGCGACGGCGGCCAGCGCGATCGCCTTGTCGTAGGGCAGCACCTGGTTGGCGCCGGCCTTGCCCGAAGCCATGCCGACCGCGACCTGGGCGAGGCCCAGGCCGATCACCATCACCACCGGGCCGATCACCACCGGAGGCAGGATGCGGTGGATGAAGTCGACGCCGCGCCATTTCACCAGGCCGGCGGCGACGTAGTAGAACAGGCTGGCGGAGGCGAGCGCGCCGAGCGTGGCCGGCATGCCCCAGGTCTGCACCGAGTAGATCACCGGTGCGATGAAGGCGAAGCTCGAGCCGAGGTAGATCGGCACTTCGCGGCGGGTGACCAGCTGGAAGATCAGCGTGCCGACGCCGGCGCCGAGCAGCGCCAGGCTCGGGTTGAGGCCGGTCAGGAGCGGCACCAGCACGGTGGCGCCGAAGGCGACGAACAGGATCTGGGCGCCGGCGAGGGCGGTCTTGAGCGTGTCGTTCATATTGTTTTCCCTGTGGTGGCATTGCGACGCCATCGATCTACGAAGAACCCGTAGGAGCGGCTTCAGCCGCGAATGGCGGCATCTCATCCATGGTGGCCGGCTTGGCCGTTCGCGGCTGAAGCCGCTCCTACATGGCGTTCAGCGCATTGCGGGCGGTTGGCGGTCTAGCCCTGCTTGGTCCCGAAGATCTTGTCGCCGGCGTCGCCCAGCCCGGAATGATGTAGCCGTGCTCGTTCAGGTGGCTGTCGATCGCCGCGGTATAGATCTCGACCTCGGGATGCTTGTCCTGCATCAGCGCCAGCCCCTCGGGCGCGGCGACCAGCACCAGCGCCTTGATATGGCTGCAGCCGGCCCGCTTGAGCATGTCGACGGTGGCCACCATCGAGCCGCCGGTGGCCAGCATCGGGTCGATGATCAGCGCGGTGCGCTCGGCCAGGTTGCCGACGAACTTCTCGAAGTAGGGCACCGGCTGCAGCGTCTCCTCGTTGCGGGCGAGGCCGACCACGCTGATCTTGGCGTTGGGGATCATGTCGAGCACGCCGTCGAGCATGCCGATGCCGGCGCGCAGGATCGGCACCACGGTGACCTTCTTGCCCTTGATCCGCTCGACCTCGACCGGGCCGCACCAGCCCTCGATGGTCACCTTCTCGAGCGGGAAGTCCTGGCAGGCCTCGTAGGCCAGCAGGCGGCCGATCTCGGCGGTCAGTTCGCGGAATTTCTTGGTGCTCATGTCGGCTTCGCGGGCGAGGCCGATCTTGTGCTTGACCAGCGGATGGCGGATCTCGTGAATAGCCATGGTCTTGTAACTCCCTTGTAAGGCTTGACGGCGCGAAGGTTAGACGATGATCGGCCTGCCCGCACGCCGGCTTGGTCTATGCTGGTCGCAAGGTCTTGAAAACACGGACGCGAATGCGTATCTTCGCGCCTTTTCTCGAGCGGCAGGGGTGTCGGACATGGACATGAACCGGGATGAAATCCTCAACGTGATGCAGGAGGCGGACTGCCTGCACGGCGATGCCGAGGTCCACGCCGCGCTGGACCGGATGGCGGCCGACATCGCCGAGACCATGAAGCACCGCAACCCGCTGTGCTACGTGGTGCTCAACGGCGGCATCATCGCCGCCGGCCAGCTGCTGCCGCGGCTGCGCTTCCCGCTCGAGGTGAGCTATCTGCACGCCACGCGCTACGGCGACAAGACCCAGGGCGGCCGGCTCAACTGGAAGGTGAAGCCGACCGAGGACATGACCGGCCGCAGCGTGCTGATCATCGACGACATCCTCGACGAGGGGAACACGCTGGCCGCCATCATCGAATACTGCCGCGCGCAGGGCGCCAGCGAGGTGCTGAGCGCGGTGGTGGTCAACAAGAAGCACGACCGCAAGGCCTTCCCCGGCATGAAGGCCGATTTCGTCGGCCTCGAGGTCGAGGACCGCTTCCTGTTCGGCTGCGGCATGGACTACAAGGGTTTCTGGCGCAATACGCTGGGGATCTATGCGGTGAAGGGTCTCTGACCCGCGCCTGCCGGCATCCGGCGGCGGCGATGGAAGGGCGGCGCGAGCCGCTCTTTTCGTTCGTACGTTCCGGTTGCTCGTTCCGGCTTCGCGGGCCGGGATTCATTTCGCAGGTCGGGATTCATTTCGTAGATCGGGATTTACTCCCGACAGCGACGTCGGCCAAGGGCGCCGTCGGGAGTAAATCCCGACCTACCCATCGGCCTCTTCGGTCGAGCGCCGCGGTAGATGTGCGCATGTCGGCCCCGTAGGCCGGCATGGCTAGCGCCGCGATGCTTGCCAAGACCGCCACAGCAGCGTCCCGCCCCAGCCGATCGCCGCCAGCATCGCCAGCACCCCGCCCCAATGCGCCAGCGCCGCCAGGCGCGCGTCCCAGTTCAGCAGCCCGACCGCATCGAGGATGTTGTGCCAGTCGTGCCGCAGCGGGCGCACCTCGACCATCTCCTCGTTCCATTCGCCGATCAGCGGCAGCGCCAGCGCGCGGGCATCGCCGACGTAGGGCGCCACGTCGACCAGGTTCTGGCCGAACCACCACAGGCAGACCGCGCCGCCGAACGGCTTGCGCTCGCGCAGCAGGAACACCGCGCCGAGCAGCAGCGGCACCAGGCACTGGAACAGGCTGCCGCCGAGGTACATCAGCCATTCGCCGAACGGCCTGAACAGCAGGTGGCCGAATTCGTGGAAGGCCAGGTCGGCGTTGTGCAGGAAGGACGTGCCGGCCTCGCCGTCGCGCCAATCACAGCCGGCGAACCAGATACCCCAGATCGCCAGCGCGGCCAGCAGCGCTGCCTCGCCGGCCAGCCCGGCCGGGTCGGCCGCCTGCGGCTCCGGCAGCAGCAGGGCGCGCAGGCGGGCCGGCCAGTCCTCGCCGTCGTCGGTTCCGGCCGGATCGGTCCGGCGGCTGGTGGCGGGCCGACGGTCGGCGGCGCGGTCGGCTAGGTGCTGGACGTACTTGGCGAACACGACGCCGCAATGCGGGCATTCGGCCGCCGCGGCCGCGGCGCCGAGCGCGCGGCCGCATTTGGGGCAATGGCTGCGATGGGGAGGGGCGGGTGGGACATGATTCTCGTCAGGGTAAACATGCAAGCCGCTCAACTGGCCCGCGCAGGCCGCCATGATAAAATCGCGGCCTTCCTTTCCCCCAACAATGAAAGCTTCGTCATGTTCCAGCCGCTTTCCATCGCGCAGTACGATCCCGAACTGTCCGCCGCCATCAGCGGCGAAGTGGTACGCCAGCACGAGCACATCGAGCTGATCGCCTCGGAAAACTACACCAGCCCGGCCGTGATGGAAGCGCAGGGTTCGCAGCTGACCAACAAGTACGCCGAAGGCTACCCGGGCAAGCGTTTCTACGGCGGCTGCGAATACGTCGACGTGGTCGAGCAGCTGGCCATCGACCGCATCAAGCAGCTGTTCGGCGCCGAATACGCCAACGTGCAGCCGCACTCGGGCTCGCAGGCCAACCAGGCGGTCTACTTCTCGATCCTCAAGCCCGGCGACACCGTGATGGGCATGAACCTCGGTCACGGCGGCCACCTGACCCACGGCTCGCCGGCCAACCTGTCGGGCAAGCTGTTCAACATCGTCCCCTACGGCCTCAACGAGCAGGAAGAGATCGACTACGACGAGATGGAGCGCATCGCGCTCGAGACCAAGCCGAAGCTCTTGATCGGCGGCGCCTCCGCTTATGCGCTGCGCTTCGACTTCGAGCGCATGGCCGCCATCGCCAAGAAGGCCGGCGCCTACTTCATGGTCGACATGGCCCACTACGCCGGCCTGATCGCCGCCGGCGTCTACCCCAACCCGGTGCCGCACGCCGACTTCGTCACCTCGACCACCCACAAGACGCTGCGCGGCCCGCGCGGCGGCATCATCCTGGCGCGCGCCGAGCACGAGAAGATGCTCAACAGCAACGTCTTCCCGAGCCTGCAGGGCGGCCCGCTGATGCACGTGATCGCGGCCAAGGCGGTGGCCTTCAAGGAAGCGCTGCAGCCCGAGTTCAAGGATTACCAGCAGCAGGTGCTGAAGAACGCCGCGATCATGGCGAAGACGCTGACCGAGCGCGGCCTGCGCATCGTGTCCGGCCGCACCGAGTCGCACGTGTTCCTGGTCGACCTGCGCGCCAAGGGCCTGACCGGCAAGGCGGCCGACGCGCTGCTGGGCCGCGCCCACATCACGGTGAACAAGAACGCGATCCCGAACGACCCGGAAAGCCCCTTCGTCACCTCGGGCATCCGCATCGGCTCGCCGGCCATCACCACCCGCGGTTTCAAGGAAGCCGAGGCGGTCGAGGTGGCCAACCTGGTGGCCGACGTGCTCGACCAGCCGAACGACGAGGCCAACCTCGAAGTGGTGAAGGCCAAGGTGCATGCGCTGACCAGCCGGTTCCCGGTGTACTCGAAGTAAGACGGCGCCATCGCTGCCGACGGACGGGAGGGGAAACCCTCCCGTTTTCGTTTCCGGCTGCGGTTGCCGCACAAAAAAGCCCCGGACCTGGTCCGGGCTTTTACATGCCGTGTGCGGAAAGTCACCAGATCCTGATGCGATCCCCGCCGGCTTGTACATCTTGTCCCCGGCCTTGGTCCCGAACGCCGCGTGGAAAGCATCGGTATTGCTCGCCGGCGCATTGGCGCGGAAGCGGTCCGGGGCGTGCGGGTCGCCGATCAGGTATTGCAGTTGCATCTCGCCGCGCACCTTCTCGCGCCAGGACGAGGCGTAGCCGATGAAGAAGCGCTGGTCGCCACTGTAGCCGTCGATCACCGGCGCTTCCTTGCCGCCCAGCGACAGGCGGTAGGCCTTGTAGGCCACCTGCAGGCCCGATAGGTCGGCGATGTTCTCGCCCAGCGTCAGCTTGCCGTTGACGAAGCGGCCCGGCAGCGCCTCCTTGCCGTTGAATTCGGCCACCAGCTTCGCGCTCAGCGCTTCGAAAGCCTTCTTGTCGGCCGGTGTCCACCATTCGTTCAGGTTGCCGTCGCCGTCGAACTGCGCCCCGCTGTCGTCGAAGCCGTGGCTGATCTCGTGGCCGATGGTGGCGCCGATGTTGCCGTAGTTGGCCGCGTCGTCGATCGCCGGGTCGAAGTAGGGCGGCTGCAGATAGGCGGCCGGGAACACGATCTCGTTCATGCTCGGGTTGTAGTAGGCGTTCACCGTCTGCGGCGTCATGCCCCACTCGCTGCGGTCCACCGGCTGGCCCAGGTGGGCCAGCTCGTAGCGGTGGTTGAACTCGGCGGCGCGGATCACGTTGCCGACCAGGTCGTCGGCCTTGATCTCCAGCCCGCCGAAGTCGCGCCACTTGTCCGGGTAGCCGATCTTCACCGCGTACTTGGCCAGCTTTTCCTGCGCCTTGACCTTGGTGGCCGGGCTCATCCAGCTCAGTTGGTCGATGCTGATCCGGTAGGCCTCGAGCAGGTTGCGCACCAGCGCGTCGATCTTGGCCTTGGTCTCGGGCGGGAAGTAGCGCTCGACGTAGAGCTTGCCGACCGCTTCGCCGAGGTCCTGCTCGATCAGCGCGACGGCGCGCTTCCAGCGCGGGCGCATTTCCTGGGCGCCGCTCAGTGCCTGGCCGTGGAAGCGGAAGGCGGCTTCGACGTGGGCGCGCGGCAGCACGGCGGAGAAATGATCGAGCACGCGCACGGTGAGGTAGTCGCGCCAGACGGCGATCGGCTCCTTGGCGATCAGCTTGGCGGCGGCCGCGGCGTAGCTCGGCTGGTTCAGGTTGACGGCGGCCACGGCCGGCGCCTCGGCCTGCTGCATCAGCAGCGCCCAGTCGAAGCCGGGCGTGGCGTCGGCTAGCTGGGCCGGGCTCAGCTTGTGGTAGGTCTTGATCGGATCGCGCATGTCCTCCTGGCTCCACTGGATGCGGGCCAGCCGCGTTTCCAGCGCCAGCACGGCGCGGGCGCGGCGCCCGGCTTCCTTGGCCGGCGCGCCGTTCAGCGCGAACAGCGTGGCGAGGTACTGCTGGTAGGCGGCGCGCGAGGCCGTCATGCGCTTGTCGCGCTGCAGGTAGTAGTCGCGGTCGGGCAAGCCCAGGCCGCCTTGGTAGATCTGCAGCAGGTAGTTGCGCGAATCGCGCGCGTCGACGTCGCGGCCCAGCGCGAACGGCTGGTCGACGCCGAGCTTCTGCAGCCTGCCGAATTCGCGCGTCAGCGCGGCGGTGCCGTCGATCGCGGCGATGCGGTCGAGGATCGGCTTCACTGGCGCGAGGCCGAGCCGCTCGACGGCGGCCTCGTCCATGAAGCTCTGGTAGAAGTTGGCGATGCGCAGCGTGTCGGCCTGGCCGCCGGCCGATTTGGCGGCTTGCTCGATCAGCTCGCGCACGCGGCTTTCCGACAGCGCGCGCAATTCGCCGGTGATGCCCCAGGAGCTGCGGTCGGCCGGGATTTCGGCGGTCTTGTCCCAGCCGCCGTTGACGGCGCCGAACAGGTCGTCCTGCATGCGGATGGTGGGGTCGAAATGCTTGGGCTCGACGCCGGACAGCGGCGCGGCCAGCGTGGCTGCGGACAGCAGGGCCAGCGCGATTTGGCGCAATTGCATCGTTCTCGTCTCCGTATTCTTGATTGCGGCCGCGGCCTCCCCGCAGCGAGTCGCGCATTGTAGGGGCGCTGCCGGATGCGGCAACGGCGATGCGACGGGCTGCGCCGATCTGTTGCGCGGCCGGTGCGTAATGGCCGCTCAGCCGTTGCGCCAGGCGGGTTCCGGGCCGGTCAGCGGTCGATGGGGGATGCGACGGCTGGCAGGGCTGGAGTCGCTTGCCGATGGTGTCCGCCACGGGTGTAGGTCGGATTTCAGCCCGACGGCGCTGCCAGCCAAGGCCGCTGTCGGACTGAAGTCCGACCTACGCAGTGAGGCGCGGGGCGCCGGCAGCGCCGATCCATGTAGGAGCGGCTTCAGCCGCGAATGGGCTCAGCGCTTGCCTCAACCATTCGCGGCTGAAGCCGCTCCTACAGGGGCATCACCATAGGGCATGCCAGGGAGCATCGCCAGTGGACATCGCCAGTGGACATCGCGCCGGGCGTGCGCGACGCGATCCGGCGCTAGTGCGCCGCGGCCTCGCCGTCGAGCAGCGCCAGGATCTCGGCGGTCCTGCGTTCCATCAGCGCCGCGTCGCCGCGCGATTCGACGTTGAGCCGCACCACCGGCTCGGTATTGGACAGCCGCAGGTTGAAGCGCCAGTCGGCGAATTCCAGGCTGATGCCGTCGACCGTGTCGAGCCTGGCCGCGTCGCGCTCGTAGGTGGCGCGCACGCGGGCGATTGCGGCCGCCGGATCGGCCAGGCGGCGATTGATCTCGCCCGACGAGGGGAAGCGCGCGATGCGGTCGCGCACCAGCGCCGACAAGGGCTGGCGCTTGATCGACAGCAGCTGCGCGACCAGGAGCCACGGGATCATGCCGCTGTCGCAGTAGGCGAAATCGCGGAAGTAGTGGTGGGCGCTCATCTCGCCGCCGTAGACCGCGTCCTCCTGCCGCATGCGCTCCTTGATGAAGGCATGGCCGGTCTTGCACAGCACCGGCGTGCCGCCGGCCTGCTCGACCACCTCGATGGTGTTCCAGGTCAGCCGCGGGTCGTGGATCACCCGCGCGCCCGGATGGCGGTGCAGGAAGGCCTCGGCCAAGAGGCCGACGATGTAGTAGCCCTCGATGAAATCGCCGCGCTCGTCGAACAGGAAGCAGCGGTCGAAATCGCCGTCCCAGGCGATGCCCATGTCGGCGCCGGCGGCGCGCACCGCGTTCGCGGTGTCGGCGCGGTTCTCCGGCAGCAGCGGGTTGGGGATGCCGTGCGGGAAGCTGCCGTCGGGCGCGTGGTGCAGCTTGATGAATTCGATCGGCACGCCGAGCCCGGCGAAGCGGCGCTCGATCTCGTCGATCACGTGGCCGGCGGCGCCGTTGCCGGCGTTCACCACCAGCTTGAGCGGCGCGAGGGCGGCCGGCTCGACGTAGCCGAGCAGGTGGTCGACGTAGTCGGCCAGCACGTCGTGCCGGCTCAGCGTGCCGCGCTCGGCGGCCGGGCCGAAGTCGTCCGCCTCGGCCAGCCGGCGGATCTGGTCGAGGCCCGAATCGCCGCTGATCGGCGCCGCGCCGCGGCGCACCAGCTTCATGCCGTTGTAGTCCATCGGGTTGTGGCTGGCGGTCACCTCGATGCCGCCGTCGACGTCGAGATGGAAGGCGGCGAAATACACCTCCTCGGTGCCGGTCAGGCCGAGGTCGATCACGTCCACGCCGGCGTCCATCAAGCCCTCGGCCAGCGCGCGCTTGAGCGCCTCGCTGCTGAGCCGCACGTCGCCGCCGACCGCCACCCGCGCCGGCAGCAGGTACTCGCCGTAGGCGCGGCCGATGCGGTAGGCGACGTCCTCGTTCAGCTCATCGCCGAGGCGGCCACGGATGTCGTAGGCCTTGAAGCAGGTCAGGGGGGCGGTCATGGCAGTGATTCCTCGCTCGAGTGGTGGTCACCGGCCCGGAAACGGCCCAGGAGGCCGGTCTCGGTATGGTCGACTGTCTATGCAAATGTCATTTAATGTTTGCACGACTACTGGAAATTTGACAACATCCGGCCCCTTGAAACACATCCTGAAGCGGACTGAACCATTTGTCATCGAAAATTCAGGAGTGTCGCGCGAACTTGTCCGAAACACAGCTTGTCAGCTATGACACGTTGCACAAAAAAAGTTACAGAACCAAATAATTATTAGCTTTTATAGATGTTGCAAAGCACAAAAATGGCTTTGACAACGTCATTTTCCAGGCCTAGGATGGCCTGCGTCGAGGATATCGAGTGGGCCGGTCAGAGCCACACGACCGTCGAGGTGGAAAAATGAAACTGGAGTACGTCGCACCTACGCCGCAGCCGTCCGATAACCCCGGCGCCGCACTCGGCGCCGCCCGGCTCAGCCCCACGCCATGGGGCCGGCTGGGTCTCCTGGCCAAGGTCTCGCCCGGCACCACGCTGTTCAAGTCGATCGTCGATCCGCTGGTGGTGGCGGCCGTCTACCTGCTGCTGTGCCTCGCGCACTACGGCCGCCTCGGCGGCCTGGACCTCTCCATCGCGGTGGTCGCCTTCCTGCTGGCCGGCTACCTGTTCGACGGTTCCCTGCTGTTCCTGCCCGATCGCCGCCGCGGCCGCGACGTGCTGGCGATGGCGGCCGGCTGGCTGCTGCTGGTCGGCATCATGCTGCTGCTCGGGCGCTGGTCGGGCCTGCACGACTACGTCGAGACCCGGCTGGTGATCGAGTGGGCCATCCTCACCCCGCTGTGCCTGCTGGCAGTCCACGTCGGCACGCTGTTCGCGCTGCTGCACGGCGGCAGCGCCCGCGCCGCGCGCCGGGCGGTGATCGTCGGCGCTACGCCGTCGGGCCAGGCGCTGGCGCAGGAGATGGCGCGCCAGCCCTGGCTGCGCTTCGAGCTGCTCGGCTATTTCGACGACCGCCCGGCCGAGCGCACCGGCGTGCCGCCCGAGGCGCGGCTCGGCCCCCTGTCGGCGTTGGCCGACTACGTGCGCGAGCACAAGGTGCGCGGCGTCTACATCACCTTGCCGCTGAGCTCGCAGCCGCGCGTGCTGGAGCTCTTGGCCGAACTCAGCGACACCACCGCCTCGATCTATTTCATGCCCGACCTGTTCGTCTACGACACGATCCAGGCCCAGGTCGACCATATCGGCGGCCTGCCGCTCCTGTCGGTGTGCGAGTCGCCGTTCTTCGGCGTCGGCGGCGTGCTCAAGCGCGCCTCGGACTGCGTGCTGGCGGCGATCGCGCTGTTGCTGCTGTGGCCGGTGATGCTGGCGGTGGCGCTGGCGGTCAAGCTGACCTCGCCGGGGCCGGTGATCTTCCGGCAGAAGCGCTACGGCCTCGATGGCGAGGAGATCCTGGTCTACAAGTTCCGCTCGATGACGGTGCAGGACAACGGCCCGGTGGTGCAGCAGGCCACCCGCAACGATCCGCGGCTGACGCCGATCGGCGGTTTCCTGCGGCGCAGCTCGCTCGACGAGCTGCCGCAGTTCCTCAACGTGCTGCAGGGCCGCATGAGCGTGGTCGGGCCGCGGCCGCACGCCAATGCCCACAACGAGCAGTACCGCAAGCTGATCCGCGGCTACATGGTCCGGCACAAGGCGCGGCCCGGCATCACCGGCTGGGCGCAGGTCAACGGCTTCCGCGGCGAGACCGACACGCTGGACAAGATGGAAGGCCGGGTCGCCTTCGACCTCGACTACCTGCGCAACTGGAACCTCTGGCTCGACCTTCGCATCATCGTGCGCACCGCGCGGATGATGGTCGGCGGCGACAAGGCGGCCTACTGATGCCGCGCGCCACGAATCGTCGCCCGTTCCACCTGCCGCCCTGGGCCTGGACCTTCGGCGTGCTGGCGCTGGCCGCCTGCGAGGCCGACCTGCCCGGCGGCGCCGCCCCGGCTGCCGCCGCGCCCGACCGCGACGCCAAGGTGCTGGCGCGCGTCGACGGCGAGTCGATCACCCAGCGCCAACTGCAGCGGCTGGCCGAGGAGCAGCCGGCGATCGAGGCGCAGGCGCGCCTGCTCGAGCGGCTGATCGACCGCCAGCTGCTGGCGCGGCGCGCGCTCGACGCCCAGCTCGAGCGCAATCCCGAAGTGAGCCTGCGGCTCGACATGGCGCGCCAGCAGGTGCTGGCCCAGGCCGCCGCCGAATGGCTGGCCGGCCCGCCGCGCCCGCCCGGCGTGGCCGAGGTGCGCCATTACTTCGAACAGCACCCGGCCTTCTTCGCCGAACGGCAGATCTACCGCATGCAGGCCTTCGCCGTGCTGGCCGGCCGGCTCGACGGCAATCTGCGCCGCGCGCTGGCGCGCAGCCACCGGCCGGGCGACACGCGCGCCGCGCTGGCGGCCGGCCGGGTGGCCTTCCAGGAGCGGCCGGTCGAGCTGGTGCCCGAGCAGCTGCCGCCGGCGCTGGCCGAGCAACTGGTGCGGCTGGCGGTCGGCGACGTGCTGCTGGTCGGCCAGGGCGGCGACGAGACCATCTACCAGCTGATCGACCGCGCGCCGGCGCCGGTGCAGTTCGAGGCCGCGCAGACGCTGATCCGCCAATACCTGGCCAGCGCCGAGCGCGAGCGCCAGCTGGCTGAACAGCTGGCGCGGCTGCGGCGCGAGGCGCGCGTCGAATACCTGGTGAGCCAGCCGGGACGCGGCCAGGCGGCCTTGCCCGCCACGCCGGCGTCGTGATGGCCGCCCCGATCGAACTCCGAGGACCGGATGCGATGAAAAACCTGCTCTGCCTGTTCCTGCTGCTGCCCCTGCCGGCCCTGGCCGCGAAGTCGGCGACGGCTGCGGCCACCGTCCCGGCCGCTGCCGTGCCGAACGGCTCTGTACCGGCCGCCGCCGTTCCGGCCAGCGCCGTGCCGACCGCCGCCGTTCCGACCGCCGCCGTGCCGGCGGCAGACGACCACTACGTGCTCGGCGAGGGCGACGTGGTCAAGATCACCGTCCACAACCAGCCCGACCTCGCCACCGAGACCCAGGTCGGCAGCGACGGCAGCATCAGCTTCCCGCTGCTGGGCGCGGTGCCGGTCGGCGGGCTCAGCTTCGGCGAGGCCGAGCGCCGCATCGGCGAGCGGCTGGTCAAGGGCGGCTACCTGCGCGAGGCGACGGTGACGCTGCTGCTGACCCAGTTCCGCAGCCGCCGGCTGTCGGTGCTCGGCGAGGTCAACCAGCCGGGCCGGCTGGCGCTCGACGGCGCTGCCACGCTGGCCGACGCGCTGGCGCTGGCCGGCGGCGTGGCGCCCGGCGGCGGCGACCGGGTGGTGCTGCTGCGCACCGCGCCGGACGGCCGCCAGAGCCGCAGCGAATACCGCATCAGCAAGCTGCTCGACCGCTCGGCCGCCGGCCAGCCGCCGGTGCCGGTCGGCGGCGGCGACGTGGTGTTCGTGCCGCGCGCCGAGCAGTTCTACGTGCACGGCGAGGTGCAGAAGCCCGGCGTGTTCCGGCTCGACCGGCCGACCAGCGTGATGCAGGCGCTGTCGATGAGCGGCGGCTTCAGCCCGCGCGCCAACACCCGCCATTTCATCGTCTACCGGCGCGACGCCGACGGCCAGGTGCGCGAGCGCGAGCTGCAGCCGACCGATGCGATCGTCGACGAAGACGTGCTGTTCATCCGCGAAAGCTGGTTCTGACGATGTGTGCCGCTTTTTACGATCGGAGCCCTGCCGTGGAATCCCTTTTACCGCAAAGGACGCTGAGGACGCGGAGAAGGGCGCCGGGGGCATTCCCTCGTTCGTCCGAGTCAGCGTTCCTCCGCGTCCTCGGCGTCCTCCGCGGTGAAAAATCGGCCGCGGAATCCACCCCTTCGGCCGGATCGCCCGTAGGCGCGGCTTCAGCCGCGAATAGGGGTCGCGGACGCTTCGGCCATTCGTGGCTGAAGCCGCTCCTGCGGGTTCTGCGCCCACGTGGGGGTACGCCGCCATGCCGATGACCCCGTCCCAGATCCTGCGCGCCCTGCGCGCGCGCTGGCGCACCGTGGCGATCTGCACCGCGGCGACCGTCGCCGTGGTGCTCGGCGTCACGCTGCTGCTGCCGCGCCAGTACACCGCCACCACCCAGCTGATCGTCGACAGCAAGGCCACCGATCCGGTGACCGGGCTGACGCTGCCGGCGCAGATGCTGCCCGGCTACCTGGCCACCCAGGTCGACATCATCACCAGCAGCAACGTCGCCCGCCGGGTGGTCGACCGGTTGCAGCTGGCGCAGCGGCCGGCCTGGCTGGCGCAGTTCCGCGCCGGCGGCGGCAGGGGAGAGGCGCGCGAATGGCTGGCCGAGGCGGTGCGGCGGCGGCTCGAGGTGAAGCCGGCGCGCGACAGCAACGTGATCACCATCCAGTGCAGCGGCAGCGATCCGAAGGAAGCGGCCGAGCTGGCCAACGCGGTGGCCGAGGCCTACGTCCAGGCCAGCCTCGACCTGCGCACCCAGCCGGCGCGGCAGATGGCGCAGTGGTTCGACGGCCAGCTGGCCACGCTGCGGCAGACGCTGGAGGCGGCCCAGGCCAGGCTGTCGGCCTTCCAGCAGCAGAGCGGCATCGTCGCCGGCGACGAGCGCATCGACGTCGAGAATGCCCGGCTGGACGAGCTGTCGACGCTGGCGGTCACCGCCGAAGGCCAGCGCGCCGATGCGCAGAGCCGCAGCGGCCAGCTCGGCCGCGAGCAGGTCGACGCGATTCCCGACGTGCTGGCCAATCCGCTGATCCAGACCCTGAAGGGCGATCTGGCGCGCGCCGACGCCAAGCTGGCCGAGCTGTCGGCACGGCTGGGCGAGCGCCATCCGCAATACCGTCAGGCCAAGTCCGAGGCCGACGCGCTGCGCGGCCGGCTGGCGAGCGAGATCGCCACCGCCGGCAGGAGCCTGGCCAGCAACGCCCGCATCGGCGCCCGGCGCGAGGACGCGCTGCGCCAGGCCACCGCGGCGCAGAAGACCCGGGTGCTCGAGCTGCGGCGCCAGCGCGACCGCATGGCGGTGCTGGCGCGCGACGTCGAGAGCGCCCAGCACGCCTACGACGCGGCGCTGCAACGCGCGGCGCAGAACCGCATGCAGGGCCAGATGGCGCAGACCGACATCGCCGTGCTCAACCCGGCCAGCCCGCCGGCGCGGCCGTCGAGCCCGCGGCCGGCGCTGAACGCGCTGCTGGCGCTGGCGCTCGGCCTGTTCGTCGGCGTCGCCGTGGCGCTGGGCCGCGAGCTGGCGCGCCGCCGGGTGCGCTCGGCCGAGGACCTGCTGCCGCTCGGCCTGCCGGTGCTGGCCAGCATCGAATCGGCCCGGCCGCCGGCGCCGCGCCGCGCCGCGCCCACTCACCGCCAGGCCGCGAGGGCACGCCCATGAAGAACGAAACCCTGCCCGACGCCGCCGAGCGCGAACGTGCTGCGCTCGCCTCGATCGGCGCGCTGCTGATCGACAGCGGCAAGCTCAGCCCGGCCGACGCGGAACGCGTGCTGCGCCACCAGCGGCTCACCGGCCTGCGCTTCGGCGAGGCGGCGCTGCAGCTGGGCGTGGTGGCCGAGGCCGACATCCGCCAGGCCTTGTCGCGCCAGTTCGACTATCCCTGCCTGCTGCCCGGCGACCCGCGCGTGGCGGCCGAGGTGGTGGCCGCCTTCGAGCCGCACGGCGCGGTGGTCGAGCAGCTGCGCGCGCTGCGCAGCCAGTTGCTGCTGCGCTGGTTCGACCGGTCCGAGCGGCGTGCGCTGGCGGTGGTCGGCAGCCAGCGCGGCGAGGGCCGCAGCTTCATGGCGGCCAACCTGGCGGTGGTGTTCTCCCAGCTCGGCGAACGCACCCTGCTGGTCGACGCCGACCTGCGCCATCCGCGCCAGCACAAGCTGTTCGGCTGCGACGACCGCCAGGGCCTGGCCGCGCTGCTGGCCGGCCGCGAGCTGCCCGAGGCGGTCCAGCGCGTGCCGGGCCTGCTCGGCCTGTCGGTGCTGCCGGCCGGGCCGACGCCGCCCAATCCGCAGGAGCTGCTGACGCGCGCCTTCACGCCGCGGCTGCTCGACTGGGCGCGCAGCCATTACGACGTGGTGATCGTCGACACCGCCGCCGCGCGGCCCTGCGCCGACGCGCTGACGGTGGCGGCGCAGGCCGGCGGCGCGCTGCTGCTGGCGCAGCGGCACGCCAGCGAGCTGGCCGACACGCGCCGGCTGGTCGATCAGTTGCGCGCCGCCGGCGCTACGCCGGTCGGCGCGGTCATGAACGAGTACTGAGCGCCTTATGAGCTGTGGTGACCGTCGTTTGTGTTCAATCCGCTGCGCAGGCACCCGGCCAAGCCGGGCGCTTGCGGGCTGCGCATGCGCAACCAACGGCGTCACCTTGATTGATTCCGACTCCCCCGCCTTCGCCGCACCGGGGTCCCCGCGAAGTCGAAGACTTGGTGGGGCGGGCCGGAGGGGGCCTCGCTTTGCTCGGGCGTGGACCTTTCGGTCGGGGGCGCAGCTCGATGAACGCCAGCCTGTCCAGCGCGCCGCCGTTCGCGCCATCCGTCCCCGCCGAGGCCGCCGCCGCGACGCCGCGCGGGCTCGGCCTGCTGCTGGCCGCTGCCGCCTTCTACACCGCGCTGGCCTGCTTCCTGCACACCTGGGCGCTGCGCATGGGCCAGGGCCAGGTCGCCGCGCTCGAGGGCCTGGTGCTGCTGGCCTGCCTGCCGTGGGCGCTGCGCACGCTGCGGCCCGGCCTGATCGCGCTGATGCTGGCGCTGCCGATCTCCTTCCTGGCCACCGGCCTCGCCTGGGGCGGCTTCGACGTCAAGGCCTTCCGCGACCTCCTGCTGCCGCTGGTGTTCGTCGCGCTCGGCAGCAACGTCGGCTCGTTCGAGGCGGCCGACCGCATCCTCGGCCGGCTGGCCGCGGCGGTGATCGCGGTGGCGCTGTTCGAATGGCTGTTCGTCGACGCCTATACCCGGCTGTTCGACGTGTTTTCCTACTACGTCGGCATCGGCGGCATCGTCGAGAACGCGGCCATGTACAGCGGCCAGAAGCTGCAGCTCAACGGCTTCAGGCCCGAGGGCATCGGCCGCACCATCCTGCCCTGGCTGTTCGGCAACCACCGCATGTCCTCGCTGTTCCTCGAGCCGGTGTCGCTCGGCAATTTCGCGGTGATCACCTTCGCCTGGGGCCTGGCGCGCGACCGTCTGCGCGACGGCTGGCGCTTCATGCTGGCGGCGCTGGTCATGATCGCGCTGGCCGATTCGCGCTACGGCATGCTGGCCGTCGGCCTGCTGCTGGTGCTGCGGCTGGCGGTGCCGCCGGCCTGGAGCGCGCTCGGCGCCCTGTTCCCGCTGGCCTGCGTGGCCGCCGTGATCGGCGCGGCGCTGGCCTATGCCGGCCCGGCCGCCGACAACGTGCTGGCGCGGCTGGCCACCAGCGGCCGCGCGCTGCTGTCCTTCGACGTGCCGACCCTGCTCGGCCTCGACGGCCCGACCCCGCTGTACGGCGACATGGGCTACGCCTACGTGCTGTCGCGCTTCGGCCTGGTGCTGGCCGCCGCGCTGTGGGCCGCGCTGTGGCTGGTGCCGCTGGCCGGCGACCGGGCGCGCCGCTTCCGTCTCTACCTCGCGCTGTATGCCGCGCTGATCCTGTGCGTGAGCGGCACTTCGCTGTTCGCGCTGAAGACCGCCGGGGTGCTGTGGTTCCTGTTCGGGTGCGTGATGCGGTTCGACGGGAGGCCTGTCGGCCAACCCCATCCCCACCCTAGCCCTCCCCTTGAAGGGGAGGGGACGCGATCTTTCGGAGATCTGGGTAGGGCGCTGAAGAACAAGGTAATCGATGAAATGGGAAGGGGACGCGAATGAAGATCGTGCACGTGGTCAGGCAGTACTACCCCTCGCTCGGCGGCATGGAGGACGTGGTGCGCAACATCGCCCGCTTCCAGCGCGAGGAGTTCGGCCAGTCGCCGCGCATCGTCACGCTCGACCGGCTGTTCCGCGGCGACGGCGCGGCGCTGCCGGCGCAGTCGCTGGTCGACGGCACGCCGGTGCTGCGGCTGCCCTATCGCGGCTCGGAGCGCTACCCGCTGTGCCCGGCGGTGCTGCGCGAGGTGCGCGACGCCGACCTGGTGCACGTGCATGGCGTCGACTTCTTCTTCGACTACCTGGCGCTGACCCGGCCGCTGCACCGCCGGCCGCTGATCGCCTCGACCCACGGCGGCTTCTTCCACACCCGCTTCGCCCGCCGGCTCAAGCAGCTCTACTTCCACACCGTCACCCGCGGCACGGCGCGCCAGTACGCCCGCATCGTCGCCACCAGCGAGAACGACGGCGCGCTGTTCGGCCGGGTGGCGCAGCGCAATCTCGAGGTGATCGAGAACGGCGTCGACATCGACAAGTTCGCCGACCGCGCCGCGCCGGCGCCGACCCGCACCTTGCTCTACTTCGGCCGCTGGTCGGTCAACAAGGGCATCCTGGCCGCGCTCGATTTCGTCGCCGCGCTGCGGCGGCAGGAACCGGGCTGGAACCTGATCGTGGCCGGCCGCGAGTACGACTACGACCTGGCCCGGCTGCGCAAGGAGGCTGCGCAGCGCGGCCTGGCCGACGCGGTCGAGCTGGCGGCCAACCCGAGCGATGCCGAGCTGGCGCAGCTGATGGGGCGGGCCAGCTACTTCATCGGCCTGTCCGAGCACGAGGGCTTCGGCATGGCGCCGGTCGAGGCGATGAGCGCGGGCCTCACCCCGGTCCTGGCCGACATCCCGCCGTTCCGCCGCCTGCTCGGCCATGCCGGCGCCGGCATCCTGGTGGCGGACGGCGGCCAGGCGGCCGCGCTGCGCGAGCTGGTGGCCGACCACGCCGCCGGCGGCCCGGCCACGGTGCGCGCGCAACTGCGCCGGGCCGCCCAGGCCTACGGCTGGCGCTCGGCCGCCGGCCGTTACGCCGCCGCCTATGCGCGCGCGCTCGGCAGGGCCGCGGCATGAGCGCCCACTGGCTGTGGATCGGCGCGCTGCTGGCCGGCGCCTGCCTGTGCGCGGCGCGCGCCGGCTGCCTCGGCGACGACCCGCTGCGCGGCGTCAACCTG
Organism: Chitinimonas koreensis; assembly: GCF_014353015.1. Lineage (NCBI taxonomy): Bacteria > Pseudomonadati > Pseudomonadota > Betaproteobacteria > Neisseriales > Chitinibacteraceae > Chitinimonas > Chitinimonas koreensis. The sequence goes on along the minus strand of NZ_CP060704.1, from coordinate 3,355,528 downwards.
TCGGGGCCCGAGTTCAACGGCAACCGGCTGCCCGGCGTGGTCAACCAGGATTTCGTCTACCCGCGCCAGGCCGACCTGGCCTATTTCGCCGCCGCCGGCGCCAACGTCATCCGCCTGCCGCTGCGCTGGGAGCGGCTGCAGCCGGCGCTGTGGGAGCCGATCGACCCGACCGTGGCCGCGGCCGTCGACACCGTGCTGGCCCAGGCGGCGGCGCTCGAGCTGTGCGTGATCCTCGACCTGCACAACCACGGCCAGTACCGCGGCACCGCGATCGGCGGCGAGGGTGTGCCGGAGGAGGCCTTCATCGACTTCTGGAAGCGCATGGCGGCCCGCTTCCCCGACGCCCAACTGGCGGCGCTGGGGCTGATGAACGAGCCCAACCTGCTGAGCACCCGGGCCTGGAGCGCGCTGGCCCGCCGCACCGTGCACAAGCTGCGCAAGGCCGGCGCCGGCCACCTGCTGCTGGTGTCGGGCGGCCGCTGGAGCGGTGCGCACGACTGGTTCAGCGCGCCGGTCGGCGACCTGTCCAACGCCGAGGCCTTCGCGCCGCTGAGCGACCGGCTGCAGCGCAGCCTGGTCGAGATCCACCAGTACGCCGATCCGGGCTACTCGGGCACCGGCAGCGAATGCGTCGAGCCGGCCCGCCTGAGCGCCATGCTCGACCGCCTCGCCGCCTGGGCCGGCGCCAGCGGCCAGCGGCTGTTCCTCGGCGAATTCGGCGTGCCGGCCAGCGCCGGCTGCCTGGCGGCGCTCGAGGCCATGCTGGTCGCGCTGCGCGACGCGCCGGCCTGGAAGGGCTGGGCCTACTGGGCCGGCGGGCCGTGGATGGGCAACTACCCGCTGGGCATCCAGCCCAGGGCGGGACTGAACCTGCAGCCCGGCGGGAGCGCCGGCGTCCGGTCGCGCGGCAAGGCCGGATCGTCGCAGGGCGGGCGGCCCGCCTCGGGCAATGGCCGGCCCGGCGTGCAGGCGGCCGGCGCCGGCGACACGCCGCAGTTCGGCGTGCTGCGGCCCTATCTGCCCGGCCAGGAGGCGGCGCGATGAAGTCCTGGTCCGCCACCGTCGACAATATGAAGGCCATCGGCATCGTGCTGGTGCTGCTCGGCCATGCGCCGGGCCTGCCGGCCTTCTTCAAGTACGCGGTCTACGGTTTCCACGTGCCGCTGTTCTTCCTGCTGGCCGGCTTCCTGCTGGCGCCGGAGCGCCTGGCGCAGCCGCCCGCCGCCGCCGCGCGCCGGCTCGGCCGCACGCTGCTGCTGCCCTATGCGCTGTTCTTCGCGCTGTCCTGGGCCTGGTGGCTGCTGACCCGCGACGGCAGCGCGCATGCCGCGCGCGACGCGGCCCAGGCCTGGTACGCGCCGCTGGCCGGCCTCGCGCTCGGCTACGGCGAGGCGCTGACGGTCAACTATGCGCTGTGGTTCTTCCCGGCGCTGTTCGCCACCGCCTTGCTCCATCACCTGCTGCGCCGCCGGCTGGACGCCGGGCCGGCCTGCGCCGCGGCGCTCGCTCTGGCGCTGGCCGTGGTGCTGCTGCGCGAGCCGTCCTGGCCGCGGCTGCCGTGGGGGCTGGACAACGCGCTGGTCGCGCTCGGCTTCTACGCCGCCGGCGCCCTGCTGCGGCAATGGAGCGAGCAGCGGCCGGCCCGGCTGGTCGAGCCGCCGCCGCCGCGCTGGGCCTGGCCGGCCGCGCTGGCGCTGGCTGGCGCGGTGGCGGCGCTGACCGCGCTGAACGGCCGGGTCGACCTCAACTACCTGGTGTTCGGCCGCTGGCCGGCGCTCTACCTGCCGACCGCCTTCGCCGGCATCGGCCTGGTCGCCGCGGTGGCCCGCCGCCTGCCCGACAGCGCGCTGGCGCGGCGGCTGGCGCGCGACAGCCTGGTGCTGTTCCCGCTGCACGTGCTGGCCTTCAGCCTGTTCACCGGGATCGGCGTGAAGCTGTTCGGCCTGCCGCACGATTTCAAGTCGGCCTCGCCGCTGTTCGGCCTGGCCTATACCGTCGGCGCCGTGCTGCTGCTGATGCCGCTGGCGGCGCTGCTGCGGCGGCTGTGGCCGGCGGTGTTCGGCCGCGGCCCGGCCGGGCGGGGCAGGGCGCGGCCGCAACCGGCCGCCGACGGCACGCTGGCCATCGCCGGCTTCGCGGTCGCCAGCGCCGACACTGACCAGGCGATCGCGCTGCTGGAGCGGCGCATGGCGGCCGGCCAGCCCAGCTGCGTGTTCTTCGCCAACACCAATTTCATCGTCAAGTGCCAGCCGTTGCGGGCCGAGATGGCGGCGCCGGGGCTGCTGATCTTCAACGACGGCATCGGCATCGACCTCGGCGCGCTGCTGCTGCACGGCCGCCGCTTCGCCGCCAACCTCAACGGCACCGACTTCCTGCCGGCCTTCTTCGCCGCCACGCCGCGCCGCGTCTACCTGCTCGGCGGCCGGCCCGGCGTGGCGCGCCGCGCCGCCGCGGTCATCGAGTCGCGCCACGGCCAGCGGGTGGTCGGCGTGCGCGACGGCTACGGCGGCATGGCCGACCCGGTCGCGGTGCTGGCCGACATCGCCCGGGCCAAGCCCGACGTGCTGCTGGTGGCGCTGGGCAATCCGCTGCAGGAGCGCTGGATCCTCGACCACCGCGCGCAGCTGGCCGTGCCGGCGACCTTCGCGGTCGGCGCGCTGTTCGATTTCCTGTCGGGCGAGGCGCGCCGCGCGCCGGCCTGGATGCGCGCCGCCCACCTCGAATGGAGCTACCGGCTGCTGTGCGAGCCGCGCCGGCTGGCGCGCCGCTACACGCTGGAGATCGCGGTCTTCCTCTACTACTGCCTGCGCTTCAAGGCGAGGCCGCGATGACTTGCGACGCATTGCAAATGCTTGCTCCTCCTCATTCAAGGGGGAGGTCGGGGCGGCCGGCTCAGGCAGGAGGATGGGGTCGGCTGGGGAGCGGATTCGCATACCCCATCCCCACCCCGGCGCTTCCCTCGAAGGGGAGGGCGTGGGCGCGTCGCCTATCGCCCCATGCGCAGATCACGCAGCAGGAGGCACCGCGATGAACGCGCCGCAGGGCAAGGTCGTCCGTTCGCTGGCCTGGACCACGCTGGAAAGCGTCGGCGTGTTCGGCGTCGCGCTGGCCGCGCTGCCGGTCTACGCCCATCACCTGACCCCGTCCGAGCTCGGCCTGGCGGCCATGGCGCTCGGCGTGGTGCAGCTCTTGAACGTGCCGATCGAGAGCTGGCTGCAGGTCGGCCTGATCCAGCGCCGCGACGCCGGCGCGGCCCATTACGACAGCGCCCATACCGGCACGCTGCTGCTCGGCTGCCTGCTGTGCGCGCTGTGCTGGTTCGGCGCCGACGCCTTCGCCGCGCAGCTCGGCGAGCCGGGCCTGGCGCCGCTGCTGCGCGCCATGGGGCTGAGCCTGCCGCTGTCGGCGGCGACCAGCGCGGTGGCGGCCTGGCAGCGGCGGGCGATGGATTTCCGCCCGATCGCCGTGCGCACCCTGGTCGGCCGGTTGGCCGGCGGCCTGGCCGGCATCGCGCTGGCGATAGTCGGCGCCGGGCCGTGGAGCCTGGTGGCGCAGCAGCTGTTGATGACCGGCCTGGCCTCGGCCTGCATCTGGTTCAGCGTGGCCGAGCGGCCGCGGCTGCGGCTCGACGGCCCGGCGCTGCGCTTCCTGGCCGGCTTCGGCGGCTTCTCCACCGTCAACCTGCTGCTGGTGCAGGCGGTGCAGCGCAGCTTCGTCGTGCTGGTCGGCGCGCTGCTGGGCAGCCAGGCGGCCGGCTATTTCAACCTGGCCTTCCGCACCGTCGACGTGCTGCGCGACGTATTCGCCGGCGCGGTCGGCCAGCTGGCGCTGCCACTGTTCTCGCGCGTGCAGGACGACCGCGTCGCGCTGCACCAGCGCTATCACCAGGCGGTCGGCTATTGCTGCGCGCTGCTGTTCCCGCTGTTCGCCGGCCTGGCCGCCTGCGCCGACGAGGTGGTGCGGCTGGCCTTCGGCGAGCGCTGGCTGGCGGCGGTGCCGCTGATCGCGCTGCTCTCGCTGCTCACCTTCCAGTTCTTCCCGCGCATGTTCGCCGCGCCGGCCATGAACGCGGTCGGCCGGCCGGCCGGCATGGTGTGGAACGCCGCGATCCAGCTCGCCATGGTGCTGGCCGGCCTCTTGCTGCCGGCGCAGCCGACGCTGGCCTGGGCCGCCGCGGTATGGGCGCTGCGGCTGCTGCCGGCCACCCCGGTCGACTGCCTGGCGCTGCGCCGCGCCAGCGGCATCGGCCTCGCCGCGCAGTGGCGCGGCGTGCCGCAGGCCGCGCTCGGCGCCGGCGCGATGGCGGCGATCGTCTACGCGCTGGGCCTGGCGCTGGCGGCCTGGCCGCCGGGGCTGCGGCTGCCGGCGATGGTGGCGGCCGGCGTGGCGGCCTACGGGTTGTTCCTGTTGCTGTTCCGCCGCGGCCTCCTGGCCGGGCTGCAGCGGGCGCTGGCCGAGGGGCTCGGCGCGCGGCCGGGCGCGGCCCGGTCCTAGGCGCGCGGCATGCAGATCGATCTGGCAAGGCAACGGCCTTTACCGCGGAGGACGCCGAGGACGCGGCGGAGGGGCCAGGCCCTGCAAGCCGGCGAGCTTGCCTCGGCGTCCTTCGCGTCCTCCGCGGTGAGCCTGGTTTTTCCCTGCGCATGGGCCGCCGCATATCGCAAGGCAGGGGTATTCACCTCGATGACTGGTTTCCAGGAGTAAGTAAAAAATGTCCGTCTCAGAATCCGCACTCCCGCTGTACTACTGGAACGACGTCAGCAATTTCGGCGACCAGCTGTCGGCCGCCGTGGTGGCCTGGGTCACCGGCCGGCCGGTGGTGCGCGCCGCCGCCGACCGCCGCGGCAAGCTGCTGGCGGTCGGCTCGGTGCTCGACAAGGGGCTGGACGGCGACGTGGTGTGGGGCACCGGCGTGCACCCGCATTTCTACGACGCCTACTACGCCAAGCCGGGCAAGCTGGCCTTCCTCAAGCCGCGCATGCGGGTACCCGAGCTGCGCGTGCTGGCGGTGCGCGGCCCGTTCACCCGCGACGTGCTGCTGGCCAACGGCATCGACTGCCCGCCGCTGTTCGGCGATCCGGCGCTGATCCTGCCGTGGTTCTTCTCGCCGCCGCGCGAGACCCGCCACCGCGTCGGCCTGGTGCCGCACTACAAGGACCTCGAGCGCTACCGCGACTGCGGCTTCCCGGTGATCGACGTGCGGCAGGACTGGCAGACGGTGGTCAGCGAGATCGCCGCCTGCGAGCGCATCGTGTCGACCTCGCTGCACGGCCTGATCGTGGCCGAGGCCTACGGCATCCCGGCGGTCTGGCTGCGCGAGAGCGGCAGCGAGGGCTTCGTCAAGTTCGCCGACTACTACCTCGGCACCGGCCGCGCGGTCGACCCGCGCTACAGCCTGGCCGATGCGCTGGCCTGCGAGGTGGAGGAGCCGCCGCCGTTCGACTGCACCCGCCTGATCGCCGCGCTGCGCGAAGCGCCGTCGCTGCCGGTACTGTGAGGCCAGGGCGATGACCGACAAGATCCGCTCCCTCGAAGGCCTGCGCGGCTATATGGCGCTGTGGGTGTTCGTCACCCACGTCAGCACCATGGCGGCGCTGGCGCTCGACAAGCAGGCGGGCGCCGGCTGGCTGCTGGCCAACGGCAGCTTCGCCGTCACGGTGTTCATCCTGCTCAGCGGCTTCGTGATCGGCATGCTGCTGTCGCGCGAGCGGCCCGACCCGTGGCCGGCCTTCATGCTGCGGCGCGGCTTCCGGCTGTTCCCGGTCTACCTGGCCTGCCTGGCCGCCTCGGTGCTGGCGCTCGACCTGTCGGTGCAGGCCCTGCAGGCGCTGCCCTGGCCGTCGCCGCGGGCGGCCGACCGGCTGCGGATCTTCGCCGACACGCAGGCCTGGTTCTGGCCCCACCTGCTGCTGCACGCCGGCCTGCTGCACGGCCTGGTGCCCGACGCGCTGCTGCCGTCGACCTCCTACGCCTTCATGGGCCAGGCCTGGAGCCTGACGCTCGAATGGCAGTTCTACCTGCTGGCGCCGCTGCTGGTGCGCGCCGCGCGCCGCCACGCGCTGAGCCTGCCGCACCAGTTCGCCGTCGTGCTGGCGCTGGCGCTGCTCAACCGGGTGCTCACCCAGCCGTCCTTCCTGCTCGGCCAGCTGTGCTTCTTCGCGGTCGGCTACTTCGGCTACCGGCTGCACGCCGCCTACCGGCAGGGCCGGCTGCCGCTGCGGCGGATGGTGGCCGCGCTGCTGCTGCAATGGCTGGCGCTGCTGCCGACCGGCGCCGAGGCCGCCGCCTTCGCGCTGTGGCTGCCGGTGCTGCTGGCCGCCAGCGAGCCCGCGCTGCGCTTCGCCGCGCCGCTGCGCGCGCTGCTGGAGAACCGCGCCGCGCTGTGGCTGGGCCGGGTGTCCTACAGCTTCTATTGCTGCCACATGGTCGGCATCTACCTGGTCGCCTGGCTGCTGCTGGTGCCGCTGCGCATCGATTCGCACCCGGTCTATGCGCTGGCGCTGGCGGCCGGCTCGCTGGCGCTGAACCTGGCGCTGGCGGCCGTGCTCAACCGGACGGTCGAGGAGCCGATGATCGCCCGCGGCCGCAAGCTGGCCGAGCGCCGCGCCGGTGGCTGCGAACCGCAAGCGGTGGCGGCGGAGGGCAGGGCATGAGCACGCTGCGGCTGGTGACCGGCGCCTATCCGCCCGACGTCTGCGGCGTCGGCGACTACAGCCATGCGCTGCGGCAGGGCTTCGACGCCGCCGGCTGGCGCGCCGAGGTGTATTGCCGCAAGGACTGGCGGCTGGCCAGCCTGCCGGGCCACTACCGCGCGCTGCGCGGCTCGGCCGCGGTGCTGAACATCCAGCACCCGACCGCCGGCTACGGCGGCAGCGCGGTGCCCTACCTGTTGTGCGCGCTGCCGCTGAAGGCGCGCAAGGTGGTCACGCTGCACGAGTACACGCGCAAGGGCCGCGCCGGCAAGCTGATCGCCCAGCTGTTCTTCGCCTTCGCCGACCGGGTGGTGTTCACCTCCGAATTCGAGCGCGACGCCGCGCTGCGCGTCGCACCCTGGCTGCGGCGCAAGGCGGCGGTGATCCCGATCGGCAGCAACATCCCGATGCACGACCCGCGGCCGGCCGAGACCGACATCGCCTATTTCGGCCTGATCCGGCCGGGCAAGGGCATCGAGGAATTCCTCGCCGTGCTGGCCGCCGCGCAGCTGCCGGGCGGCACCCGCATCCGGCTGATCGGCCAGGTGGTCGACGGCTTCGAGGCCTATGCCGACACGGTGGCGGCGCAACTGGCCGCGCTCGGCGGCGAAATGGTGCCGAACCGCTCGCCCGACGAGGTGGCCGGGCTGCTGTCGCGCACGCGGGTGGCGCTGCTGCCGTTTCCGGACGGCATCAGCCAGCGCCGCGGCTCGGCGCTGGCGGCGATGGGCAACGGCGCGCTGGTGCTGTCGACGCCGTCGCAGGACGACCCGGCGCTGTTCGAGGGCATCTGCCTGGCCGAGCCGACCATCGACCGGCTGGCGCGCCGGCTGGAGGCGGTGCTGGCCGAGCCGGACGCCTGGCGCGCCGTCGCCGAGGCCGGCATGCGCCATGCGCGCCAGCTGTCGTGGGAGGGCATCGCGCGTGCTTATCAAGCGCTGTTCTGACCAGGGCTGGGCAGAGGGATGGGTTGGGCGTTCCGGCGCCGCGGACGCCGATCCGGGCCATTGCGGCCCGGCGGCGCCTGATCGCCGCGTAGGAGCGGCTTCAGCCGCGAATGGCCGTGGTTCGCCGCGCGCTTGGGATGTCGCTTTTGTAGGAGCGGCTTCAGCCGCGAATGGCGGCCGCATCCACTACGGCCATTCGCGGCTGAAGCCGCTCCTACAAAGGCCGCTCTCGCGGCTAGGTCAAGATCCGTGCCCGGCCGATTCAACCGCGCCGGCGGCGCAGCAGCAGCAGCGTGAGTCCGATGCCGAGCACGGCGAAGCCGGTGAACGAGTGCGAGGGCGCCAGCACCCGGCCCGGCAGCGTGCGCAGGCCGGCGTCGAGGCGGCCTGCGACCGCCAGCGTGCCGTCCGCCTGGCCGGCGCCGATGCGCATGAAGCGTCCTGCCGGGCCGCTGTCGGCGAAGCGGCCGAGCTGCAGGAAGCCCTCGGCCGCGGCCGGCGCGGCGGTGCGCACCGTGGCGTCCTGCAGCAGCGCATGGCCGCTGCTGCGCGGCAGGGCGAACAGCCGCTGTTCGACGAAGGCGCCGTAGCCGTCGGTGCGCGGCGCGGCCGGCAGGTCGGCGTCGACCACGGCGGCCGGCGCGGCCAGCGAGGCGAGGCCGGCCAGGGCCGTGGCGATGAAGTTGGTTGCGATGCGGGTCATGGAAATCCTCCGGCGGCAATGGATGCAGGGCGCCCCTCCAGGGCGGGCCGCCGCTTGGGCGGTGGCCTCCGTTTCCATGATGTTTGCATGATTGTAGGTTTGGTGTAAAGTGAAATTGCTGCAATGCAATATGAATGTAAATTTAAATTTATCAATGAGTTGTAGTGAATTTTTTGACCGTTAAAGAGTCGGCATATTGCTGTGCATAAGTGCCGAAGCAGATAACCAGCCGGAGTGAAAACACCATGTCCCTGACGCCCCTGATCCTGTGCGGTGGAAGCGGCTCCCGCCTGTGGCCGCTGTCGCGCAGCGCCTATCCCAAGCAGTTCCTCGCCCTGGCCGGCGAACAGTCGCTGCTGCAGCAGACGTTGGCGCGCATCCCGCCGCAGGCCGCCGCGCCGATCATCGTCACCAACGACGATCACCGCTTCCTGGTGGCCGAGCAGTGCCGCGCCGCCGGCGTGCGGCCGGCCCGCATCGTGCTGGAGCCGGCGGCGCGCAACACCGCGCCGGCGATCGCGATCGGCGCGCTGCTGGCGCAGGCGGCCGACCCCGACGCGGTGCTGCTGGTGCTGGCCAGCGACCATGTGGTGCAGGACGTGGCCGCCTTTCGCGACTGCGTGGCGCAGGCGCTGCCGGTGGCCCAGGCCGGCCGGCTGGTCACCTTCGGCATCGTGCCGGCCTCGCCGCACACCGGTTACGGCTATATCCAGCGTGGCGTGAAGGATCCGCGCGGCCCGCACTACGGCATCGAGCGCTTCATCGAGAAGCCCGACGCGGCGCGCGCCCAGGCGCTGCTCGAGCTCGGCGGCCATTACTGGAACAGCGGCATGTTCCTGTTCCGCGCCGACGTCTTCCTGGCCGAGCTGCGCCGCTTCGCCCCGGCCATCGTGGCCCAGGCCGAGGCCGCGCTGGCCGGCGCCGACGACGATCTGGACTTCATGCGGCTGGACCGCGACGCCTTCGAGGCCTGCCCGAGCGATTCGATCGACTACGCGGTGATGGAGCGCACCCAGCTGGGCGCGGTGGTCGAGGCCGACATCGGCTGGAGCGACATCGGCTCCTGGCCGGCGCTGGCCGAGGTGCTGGAGTCGGACGAGGAGGGCAACGCGCTGCAGGGCGACGTGGTGCTGGAAGAGAGCCGCGACTGCCTGGTGCATGCCAGCCACCGCATGGTGGCGGCGGTCGGGGTGGCCGACCTGGTGATCGTCGAGACCGCCGACGCGGTGCTGGTGACCCACAAGACCCAGGCGCAGGCGGTGAAGAAGATCGTCGAGCGGCTGCAGACCGCCGGCCGCAGCGAATGCGCGTTCCATCGCCGGGTCTACCGGCCGTGGGGCAGCTACGAGGGCATCGACCAGGGCGCGCGCTTCCAGGTCAAGCGCATCGAGGTCAAGCCCGGCGCCTCGCTGTCGCTGCAGATGCACCATCACCGCGCCGAGCACTGGATCGTGGTGCGCGGCACCGCGCGCGTCACCTGCGGCGACAGCGTGAGCCTCCTGACCGAGAACCAGTCGACCTACATCCCGCTCGGCGCCACCCACCGGCTGGAGAACCCGGGCAAGCTGATGCTCGAGCTGATCGAGGTGCAGTCGGGCGCCTACCTCGGCGAGGACGATATCGTGCGGTTCGAGGATACGTACGGGCGGCGCTAGCCGCGCCGGCCGTGTGAGGGGTAAGGCGTGAGGGGTGAGGTGTTGACCCCATCCCCCTCCCAGCCTCCCCCTTGAAGGGGGAGGGGCCGTGCGGCGATGGCTCCATCGCCTGCGATCGTGACGTGGTCACTGCGCTGCTCCCTCCCCTTCAAGGGGAGGGGCGGGGTGGGGATGGGGTTACACCTCACGCCTAACCCCTCCCACCTCACCCCTCACATCCCGACGCCCAGCAACGCCAGCACGCCCAACACCGCGAACAGCGCCGCCGCAATCCCGTGCACCAGCCTCACCGGCAATGCCTGCGCCGCCCGGTCGCCGATCCAGACCACCGGGGCATTGGCCAGCATCATGCCCAGCGTGGTGCCGACGATCACCCAGGTGTATTGGTCGAAACGCGCCGCCAGCGCCACGGTGGCGAACTGGGTCTTGTCGCCCATCTCGGCCAGGAAGAAGGCGATCAGCGTCGCCCCGAACACGCCGAAGCGCTCGGCCACCCTGGCGTCGGCGTCGTCGAGCTTGTCCGGGATCAGCATCCAGCCGGCCATGGCGATGAAGGAGATGCCGAGGATCCAGCGCATCGCCGCCGGCCCCAGCTGCGCCATCAGCCAGCTGCCGACCGCGCCGGCCAGCGCGTGGTTGACCAGGGTGGCGGCCAGGATGCCGAGCACGATGGGGACGGGTTTGCGGAATTTGGCGGCGAGCAGCAGCGCGAGCAACTGGGTCTTGTCGCCGATTTCGGCGAGGGCGACCACGCCGGTCGAAACGAGGAAGGCTTCCATGACGGGATTTTTTCCGGGGCCGGCGACGAACCATGGACGCAGCCCGCCGCGGCCCCTTGCCGGTCGGGTGCGTCCGTGGTCTTGCCAGGCGGGATCGGGCGATCCTGCTGCCTGCGCCATGATCGGAAACGATCAAGCATGTTGACGCGGGCTTCCGCCGGGGCGGCGGAACGGCTACTCCCCAAGGACGGCGCGCAGTCTAGCGGGATCGGGGCGGGATGTCACTGCGGGGTGAGGGTGAAGGGTGAAGGGTGAAGGGTGAAGGGTGAAGGGTGAAGGGTGAAGGGTGAAGGGTGAAGGGTGAAGGGTGAAGGGTGAAGGGTGAAGGGTGAAGGGTGAAGGGTGAAGGGTGAAGGGTGAAGGGTGAAGGGTGAAGGGTGAAGGGTGAAGGGTGAAGGGTGAAGGGTGAAGGGTGAAGGGTGAAGGGTGAAGGGTGAAGGGTGAAGGGTGAAGGGTGAAGGGCGAAGGGCGAAGGGCGAAGGGCGAAGGGCGAAGGGCGAGCTGTGCAGCGTGCTGAAGAGATGCGCCGTGCGATGTCGAACTGCAGCGACCCTCTCCCTCCGGGAGAGGGCAGGGTGAGGGAGCGCCGGTTCAGGACGTACTGCAGGTCGGTGAGCGCTCCACGGTCGCTCCCTCACCCTAGCCCTCTCCCGGTGGGAGAGGGGACGGCAGCGCGGACTGGCGAGCCTGCGGTTTGATTGCACGACGTGAATCAGCGCTTGCGTTCGGTGAGCAACCAACTTCCATACTGAGAACGCCTCACGCCTCACGCCTCACGCCTCGCCTCACGCCTCACGCCTCACGCCTCACGCCTCACGCCTCACGCCTCACGCCTCACGCCTCACGCCTCACGCCTCACGCCTCACGCCTCACGCCTCACGCCTCACGCCTCACGCCTCACGCCTCACGCCTCGCAGAAATCGAACGCCAGCTCCGGCTGCCGCCCCGCGATGATCTCCGCCACCGCCCGTCCCGAACCCGGCCCCTCGGTCCAGCCCAGCGTGCCGTGGCCGGTGTTGAGGAACAGGTTGCGGTAGCGCGTACGGCCGATCAGCGGCACGTTGGACGGCGTCGACGGGCGCAGCCCGGTCCAGTACTGCACCGAGTTCGGGTCGGCCGAGTTGGGGAACAGCTCGAAGTAGCGCCGCGTCAGCGCCTCGCAGCGCACATCGTTGAGCTCGGTGCTGTAGCCGTCGAGCTCGGCCGTGCCGGCGATGCGGATGCGCTCGCCCAGCCGGGTGTAGACCATCTTGTAGCCGTCGTCGGTCAGGCTCACCGTCGGCGCGCCCTCGAAGCCCTCGGTCGACAGCGTGGCCGAGTAGCCCTTGGTCGGATAGATCGGCAGGTAGAGCCCGAGCGGCGCGGCCAGGAGCGGGCTGTAGCTGCCCATGCACAGCAGGTAGTGGTCGGCCCGCAGCACCGCCTCGCGGCCCTCGCAGTCGCGGATCTTCACGCCGGTGATGGCGCCGTCCTCGTGCTCCAGCGCGCGGATGCAGGTGTTGTAGCGGAATTCCACGCCCTGCTCGGCGGCGCGCGCCGCCAGCGCCTGGGTGAACTTGCGCGCATCGCCCGACTCGTCGTCGGCGGCATAGACCGCGCCGACCAGCCGGCCGCGCTGGCCGGCCAGCGCCGGCTCGATCGCGATGGCGCGCTCGGGGTCGATCGCATAGCGCTCGCAGCCGAATTCGCGCATCAGTTCGGTCGCCTCGGCCGCCGCGTCGAGGCTGGCGCGGTCGAAATAGAGCTGCAGGATGCCGCGGCTCAGCTGGTCGTATTCGATGCCGGTATCGGCGCGCAGCGCGCGCAGCGTGTCGCGGCTGTAGAGGCCGAGGTTGACCATGCTGACGATGTTGCGGCGATGCGCGGACGGCATGCATTCGCGCAGGAAGCGCGCGCCCCACAGCCACTGGCGCAGTTCCAGCCGTGGCCGGAACAGCAGCGGGGAATCCTCCCGCCACAGCCATTTGAGCACCTTGAGCGGTGCGCCGGGATTGGCCCACGGTTCCGATTGCGAGACCGAGATCTGGCCGCCGTTGGCGAAGCTGGTCTCCAGCGCCGCCTCGGGCTGGCGGTCGACCACCGTCACGTCGAATCCCGCCTGGCGCAGGAACCAGGCCGAACTTACGCCGGTGATACCGGCACCGAGCACGATGACGTTCAAACCCGCTACTCCTTGTCGGTGGCGGCACTGCGCCGCCAAGGCCCCGTTTGCATCGAATTTGAGCGAGGCTTAATAATAAGAATGCGCCGCCGGGATACATTCGGCCGTAAGCTGTCTAGCCAGCCTTCGACGCCACTCAGAACCATTATCCAATAAAAAGCCGGGGAACCCTCCACATGACCCTTACCCTGCGCCGCGCCGTGGTACTCGCGATCCTGGCGGGCCTCCTGGTGCCGGGCATCTTCATCAGTTATCTGACGCTGCAGCGGCAGCAGGATTCCCTGATCAAGCGTCTGAACGAGGATCACAGCCGCATCACCGAGATCCTGGTGCTGGGCATGCAGGAACCGCTGTGGAACCTGTCGCCCGATACCGGTAAGCCGCTGCTCGATTCGGTGATGAGCGACGAGCGCATCGTGCGCGTGATCGTGCAGGACGCCACGCTCGGCACCTTCCTCGAGAAGAACAGCCCCGAACGCCGCCAGGGCAAGCTCAAGACGCTGTCGCAGAGCGTCACCAAGCAGGGCAACGTGATCGGCAAGGTCACCGTCGAAATGGACGACGGCGCTGCGCTCGCCTCGATCCACCAGTACCAGCGCTACTATTTCCTGACCGCCGCGATCCAGCTGATCGCCAGCCTGGCCTTGATCCTGGTGATCCTGCAGAGCCGCGTGCTCAACCCGCTGCAGCGGCTGATGGCCGAATCGATCCGGCTGGCGCGGCGCGAGCTGTCCATCCCGTTCGAATGGAAGCGGCAGGACGAGATCGGCAAGCTCGGCCAGAGTCTCGAGATCACCCGCCAGTCGCTGCACAGCCTGTTCGGCGAGCTGGAGCACAAGAACCAGGAGCTCGAGGCCGACATCCAGCAGCGCAAGCAGATCGAGCAGGCGCTGCGCGCCAGCGAGGACCGCTACCGCCGGCTGGTCGAATCGACCAACGTGGTGCCGTGGGAAGCCAACCCGGCCGAATGGCGCTTCACCTACGTCGGCCCGCAGGCCGAGACGCTGCTCGGCTACCCGCTGCACATCTGGTACAGCGAGGGCTTCCTCACCAGCTACCTGCACCAGGACGACCGCCACCTGGCCTACAAGCTGTTCACCGAGGCCCAGGGCAAGGACCAGACCATCGAGTTCGAATGCCGCATGCTGGGCGCCGACGGCAACGTGGTGTGGGTGATGCTGGTCGCCACCGCCATCCCCGACGAGAGCGGCGAGCGCCACCTGCAGGGCTATCTGATCGACGTCTCGGCGCGCAAGGCGACCGAGATCGAGCTCAACCACTACCGTAACCACCTGGAAGAACTGGTCGAGCAGCGCACCAAGGCGCTGGCGGCCGCCAACAAGGAGCTCGAGGCCTTCTCCTACTCGGTCTCGCACGATCTGCGCGCGCCCTTGCGCAGTGTCGACGGCTTCTCGCAGGTGCTGCTGGAGGACTATTCCGACAAGCTCGACGATGCCGGCCGCCAGTACCTGGGCCGCATCCGCAAGGCCACCCAGAACATGTCGAGCCTGATCGACGACCTGCTCAACCTGTCCAAGCTCACCCGCAGCGACATCAACACCCAGCCGGTCAACCTGTCCGACGTGGCGGCCGAGATCGTGCAGGAGCTGCAGAGCGCCGATCCGGAGCGCGAGGTGGCGGTCAGCATCATGCCCAACCTGGTCACCGACGCCGATCCCAAGCTGATCCACGCCGCGCTGCAGAACCTGCTGGCCAACGCCTGGAAATTCACCGCCCGCGCGCCGCATGCCGAGATCCGCTTCGGCGCGACCCATATCGACGGCCAGAACGCCTTCTTCGTATCGGACAACGGCGCCGGCTTCGACATGGCCTACGCCGACAAGCTGTTCGGGGCGTTCCAGCGGCTGCACAGCCCGCAGGAGTTCGAGGGCAACGGCGTCGGCCTCGCCATCGTCCAGCGCATCGTCACCCGCCACAACGGCCGGGTCTGGGCCAAGGGCGCGCTCAACCAGGGCGCGACCTTCTACTTCACGCTGCCGCGCCCGCCCGAGCGCAGCGGGGCCTCGAACGGCTAGCCGTTCGAACGTGAGGTGTGAGGCGTTAGGCGTGAGGGGTTGACCCCCTCCCAACCTCCCTCTAATTGAAGGGGAGGAGTAGGCAGCGAAGCACCCAAGGCCTGCGATCGTCATGAGGTCACTGCATGGGCTCCCTCCCCTTCAAGGGGAGGGCTGGGGCGGGGATGGGGTCAACCCCTCACTCCTCACCCCTTACCCCTCACTTAGCCCTTCATCCCCCTTCATCCCCCTTCACAGCCGAAATGCTTGTGCTATAGTCCGCCCATTCTTTTGGAGAACGTTCGTTCTCCGGATTTTTCCGAGGGAAAGCGACATGGACGACAACAAGAGCAAGGCGCTCGCCGCCGCGCTGGCACAGATCGAGAAGCAGTTCGGCAAGGGCTCGATCATGAAGATGGGCGAGGCCCAGATCCAGAACGACCTGCAGGTGGTCTCGACCGGCTCGCTCGGCCTCGACCTCGCGCTCGGCGTCGGCGGCCTGCCGCGCGGCCGGGTGGTCGAGATCTACGGCCCCGAATCGTCGGGCAAGACCACGCTGTGCCTGCAGGCCGTGGCCGAGATGCAGAAGCTCGGCGGCGTGGCCGCCTACATCGACGCCGAGAACGCGCTCGATCCGGTCTATGCCCAGAAGCTAGGCGTCAACGTCAGCGACATGCTGATCTCCCAGCCCGATACCGGCGAACAGGCGCTCGAGATCGCCGACATGCTGGTCCGCTCGGGCGGCGTCGACATCATCGTGATCGACTCGGTCGCCGCGCTGGTGCCTAAGGCCGAAATCGAAGGCGAGATGGGCGACCAGCTGCCTGGCCTGCAGGCCCGCCTGATGTCGCAGGCGCTGCGCAAGCTGACCGGCAACATCAAGCGCACCAACACCCTGGTGATCTTCATCAACCAGATCCGCATGAAGATCGGCGTGATGTTCGGCAACCCCGAGACCACCACCGGCGGCAACGCGCTCAAGTTCTATGCCTCGGTCCGCCTCGACATCCGCCGCACCGGCGCGATCAAGAAGGGCGAGGAAGTGGTCGGCAACGAGACCCGCGTCAAGGTCGTCAAGAACAAGGTCTCGCCCCCGTTCCGCGAAGCCAATTTCGACATCCTCTACGGCCAGGGCATCAGCCGCGAAGGCGAGATCATCGAGCTCGGCGTGCTGCACAAGATCATCGAGAAGTCCGGCGCCTGGTATGCCTATGGCGGCAGCAAGATCGGCCAGGGCAAGGACAATGTGCGCGAATACCTGAAGGACAACCCGGCCATCGCCCGCGAGATCGAAGCCAAGGTGCGCGAGGCGGTCGGCGTGAGCGCGCCGCTGCCGGGCAGCGACGAGCTCGACGACGAGCCGATGCCCGAAGACGCGTAAGTCCGGACGGCCCGGCCGGCCGCCATGGCGGCCCGAGCCGGCGCCGCGGCGGCCGGATTCGAGCCACGACAACGCCATCCTGCCGGGATGGCGTTGTCCGTTGTGCGGACCGGCGATGAACCCTCGCCCGTCCGCCGGAGTCCCATCACCCACCCAGGTTTCCGTTCACGATGAGCGCAGCACCGCCCGATCTACGCAACAAGGCCTTGCGCCTCTTGTCCCAGCGCGAACATTCGCGTGCCGAGCTGCGCCGCAAGTTGTCCGGCGGCGACGCCGCGGCCGAGACGGTCGAAGCGCTGCTCGACGATTTCGAGGCGCGCGGCTGGCAGTCCGACCGCCGCTTCGCCGTCGCCTACGTCGACGCCCACCTCGGCCGCTACGGCCGCTACCGGCTCGAGCAGGCCTTGCGCGAGCGCGGCATCGATGCGGCGACGATCGCCGAGGCGCTCGAGCAGCGTGACCCGGACGCCGGCGACGAGCTGCAGCGCGCCCAGGCGCTATGGCGCAAGAAGTTCGGCCGGCCGCCGGCGGATGCGCAGGAGCGCGCCAGGCAGGCGCGCTTCCTGCAGAGCCGCGGTTTCGGCTTCGAGATCATCCGCCGCGTGATCGCCGGGCTCGACGACGAATGATGCCCGGGCGCCGTGCCTGGCTTGGCCTGTAGCGCTGAATGCCTTCGAACCCACAGATCGACCCACCATGCCCATCCTGCTCCATCCCCGCCTCGCGCAGGCCGCCGCCCTGCTGGCCACGCTGATCGTCGCCTACGCTTCGCTGATGCATAACCCGCCGCTGCCCGAGGTGCCGCAGAGCGACAAGTGGGCCCACCTGCTCGGCTATGCCTGCCTGGCTTCGGCCTGGCTGCTGGCCTTGCCGCGCCATCGGCTGGCGCTGGTGCTCGGCGCGATCGGCTACGGCATCCTGATCGAATGCCTGCAGGGCCTGACCGATTACCGCAGCTTCGATCCGCTCGACATGCTGGCCAACGGCGCAGGCTGCCTGATCGGTCTCGCGCTGTCGTGGCCGCTCGGCCGGATCGTGCGCGTGCGCCGGTCCGATTGAACCGATCGGGCCAGCCGGCCGCCTCCATCCAATCGAACCGATCCGACCGGATGCCATCGCGCAACGGCCGTCGACGCGGATAATCGACGGGCCGGCTGTTGCGGGTGCGACACGCCCGACGCCAGCGCCGGCGCGGCCTGGAAGGGCAGCTGTGGGTTTTTGCCACGCCCTTGCCCACGCCGCACGAGGTCCGATCAAGCGTTTGCTCTAGAATCGCCCGCAATCATCCATTCCAGCCCCCATTCCAGGAGGTCGCGCCATGCAACCCGGATTCGAACCGCACGACAGCCAGGCCGAACTGCTCCGGCTGCGCGACGTCTACCAGCGCCAGCGCGACGCCCATGCCGGCGATCCCTTCCCGGACGCGGCGGCGCGGCGCAAGCGGCTGGGCCTGCTGCGCCACCTGTTGCTGCAGCACGGCGACGAGATCGCCACCGCCATCTCGGCCGACTTCGGCCACCGCTCGAGCCACGAGACGCGCTCGCTGGAAATCTTCCCCTCGCTGGCCGGCGTCGACCACGCGCTGGCCCACCTGGGCCGCTGGATGCGCGCGCAGCGCCGCGGCGTCTCGATCTGGTTCAAGCCGGCCAGCAATACCGTGGTGCCGCAGCCGCTCGGCGTGGTCGGCGTCATCGTGCCGTGGAACTACCCGCTGTTCCTCGCCGTCGGCCCGCTGACCGCCGCGCTGGCGGCCGGCAACCGTGCCGTGGTCAAGATCTCCGAATACACGCCGCACTTCGGCGAGACCTTCCGCCGCCTGCTGGCCCAGTACTTCGGCGAGGACGAGATCGCCGTGATCAACGGCGGCGTCGACGTCGCCCAGGCCTTCGCCGGCGTGGCCTGGGACCACCTGCTGTTCACCGGTTCGACCGCGGTCGGCAAGCAGGTGATGCGCGCCGCGGCCGACAACCTGACGCCGGTCACGCTCGAACTCGGCGGCAAGTCGCCGACCCTGGTCGGCCCCGACTACGCGATCGCCACCGCCGCCGAGCGCATCCTGCACGGCAAGTGCCTGAACGCCGGCCAGACCTGCGTGGCGCCCGACTACGTGTTCCTGCCGCGCGGCAGCGAGCAGGCCTTCGTCGATGCCGCGCGCGCCGCGGTGCAGAGCTGGTATCCCGATCTGGGCCGCAATCCCGACTACAGCGCCGTCATCAACAGCCGCCACCTGCAGCGCCTGCAGGGCTATCTGCGCGATGCCGAGGAGAAGGGGGCCCGCATCGTGCCGCTGGCCGAGGCCGATGCGGCCAGCGGCAAGCTGGCGCCGACGCTGGTGCTCGACGTCACCGAAGACATGAAGCTGATGCAGGACGAGATCTTCGGCCCGATCCTGCCGGTGCTGGCCTACGACCGGCTCGACCAGGCGATCGACTACGTCAACGCGCGGCCGCGGCCGCTGGCGCTGTACTACTTCGACTACGACCGCCAGCGCATCCAGCAGGTGCTGGCCAACACCATCTCCGGCGGCGTCGGCCTCAACGAGACGGTGATGCACGTCGGCCAGGACGACCTGCCGTTCGGCGGCGTCGGCGCCTCGGGCATGGGCCACTACCACGGCCGCGAGGGCTTCGAGACCTTCTCCAAGATGAAACCGGTGTTCGCCCAGAGCCGCATCAACGGCCTGTGGCTGATGCGGCCGCCCTACGGCAAGCGCATGGCGACGCTGCTCAAGTTCATGCTGCGCTGATCCTGGCCGGCCGCGTGGGCGGCCGGCGCGCGCCGATCCTTCCTCCGCATCCTCGCAAGGAGAACCATGCTTACCCGTCGACAACTGCTCAAGACCGGCCTGGCCGGCGCCGCGCTGCTCGGCGTCGCCCGGCTGGCCTACGGGCCGATCGTGCCGGACGGCCAATACGCGGTGCCTGAAGTCGCGCGCTTCAAGGTGCTCGACGCCGAGAGCCGCACCGCGCTGGCCGCGATCGGCCGGGTGATGCTCAAGGGCGCGCTGCCGCAGGGCAAGGCCGAGTTCGATGCCGCGCTGCAGGCGGTGGTGCAGGGCTGCGATACCGCGATTTCCGGCCTGCCCGGCACGGTGCAGGACGAGGTCAAGGAGCTGCTGTCCATCCTCAACGGCCGGCTCAGCCGGCGCTGGCTGGTCGGCGTGATGTCGCCGTGGGATCAGGCCGGCGACGACGAGATCGCCCATTTCCTCAGCCGCTGGCGCTACTCCTCGCTGTCGCTGCTGCGCTCGGGCTACCAGGCGCTGCACCAGATCGTGTTCGCCGCCTGGTACGGCAATCCGCAAAGCTGGGTCGGCATCGGTTACGACGGTCCGCCGAAATTCATGGAAGGTTATTGGAATGCCTAGGGACGTGATCGCAGAGGGGCTCGCCTCGGGCAAATGGGATGTGCGCGACGCATCGAGCTTCATGCAGCCGCAGACGGTGGAAGCCGACGTGGCGATCGTCGGCACCGGCGCCGGCGGAGGCGTGGCGGCCGACATCCTGAGCCAGGCCGGCCTCAAGGTGGTGATGATCGAGGAGGGCGCGCTGCGCTACGCCTCGAAGGACTTCAAGCTGAAGGAGGCCGAGGCCTACCCGACGCTGTACCAGGAATCGGCCGGCCGCCAGACGCGCGACAAGGGCATCACCATCCTGCAGGGCCGCACGGTCGGCGGCTCGACCACGGTGAACTGGACTTCGAGCTTCCGTACCCCGCCGGCCACGCTGCAGTTCTGGCGCGAGCGCTACGGCCTGGCCGACATGTCGGTGGACGCGATGGCGCCGTGGTTCGGCCGCGCCGAGAAGCGGCTCAACGTGATCGACTGGCAGGTCGAGCCCAACGTCAACAACAAGGTGCTGATGACCGGCGCCGACCGGGTCGGCATCCACTGGTCCAGGATCCGCCGCAACGTCAACGGCTGCCTCAACCTGGGCTATTGCGGCATGGGCTGCCCGGCCAACGCCAAGCAGTCGATGCTGGTCACCACGGTGCCGGCCGCGCTGAACCGCGGCGCGACGCTGCTGACCCATGCGCGCGCCGAACGCGTGCTGCTAGAGGGCGAGCGCGCGGTCGGGGTCGAGTGCCTGGCGATGGATACCGCCGGGCTCTATCCGAACGGCATCCGCGTCACGGTGCGGGCCAAGACCGTGCTGCTGGCCGGCGGCGCGATCAATACGCCGGCGCTGATGCTGCGCTCCAAGCTGCCCGATCCGCACGGGCTGATCGGCAAGCGCACCTTCCTGCACCCGGTGAACATCTCGGGCGCGGTGATGCCGTTCAAGGTCGAGGGCTGGAGCGGCGCGCCGCAGAGCATCTATTCCGACCACTTCCTCGACACCCAGCCGATCGACGGCGCGATCGGCTACAAGCTCGAAGTGCCGCCGCTGCACCCGGTGCTGACCGCCATCACCATGAGCGGTTTCGGCGAGAAACACCGCAGCGTGATGGCGCGCTTCGACCGCTTGCAGGTGGTGCTGGCGCTGTTGCGCGACGGCTTCCACGAACAGAGCCCGGGCGGCACGGTGGGGCTCAAGGGCGACGGCACGCCGCTGCTCGACTACCCGATCAGCGACTACGTCTGGCAGGGGCTGCGGCAGTCCTACCTGACCATGGCCGAATTGCAGTTCGCCGCCGGTGCGACGCGGGTGATGCCGATCCACGAGGATGTGGCGGCCGACGGCTATTCGAGCTGGGCCGAGGCCAAGGCCGGCATCCTGGCGCTGCCGATGGAGCTGCTGCGCGCCAAGATCGTGTCGGCCCACGTGATGGGCGGCGCCGGCATGGCGGCTCGGCCCGAGGACGGCGTGGTCGACGGCGGCGGCAAGTTCCACGCGCTCGACGGGCTCTACGTGATGGACGGGTCGGTGTTCCCGACCTCGATCGGCGCGAATCCGCAGCTGTCGGTCTATGGCCTGACCGCGCGCAATGCGAGCCGGCTGGCGCAGGTGCTGACCGGCCGCGAGGTGGCTTGGCCGGCTTGATGGCTGGACCGCAAGCTCCCCAAAGCACAACGCCCCGCATATGCGGGGCGTTGTGCTTTGAAGTGCCGGCTCAGCGCTTGGCCAGCGCGGCCTCGATCTTGCGATCGGTCTTGTACTGCGACAGCGCGTAGACCGCCCAGATCGCGGCCGGAACCCAGCCCAGGATGGTGATCTGCAGGATCAGGCAGAAGATGCCGGCCATCGGGCGGCCGATGGTGAAGAACAGCAGCCAGGGCAGGAACAGGGCGATCAGCAGGCGCATGGAGAGTCTCAAGTCATCATATGGGGCTGGAGATTATGACTCAGGAATATGGCCGCTGCGCGGGTCGTATGCACGACCGATCCGTTCACTGGCTGCGGTAGCGCGCCTCGATCCCCTCGAACACCGGCATGTATTGCGGCTGCACATAGGGCTTGATCAGCGACAGCACCTGGCGCGCACCGGCCTTGCCGGTTTCCTCGGTCAGCGGCACGTCGGGGCGGATGGTCTGCTGGAAGGCGAACCAGAACTTCACGATCATCCAGGCATTGGTCGCCACCGGCAGGATTTCCTCGGGCTTGGCGGCCAGGAAGCCGATCGCGGCGAATTCGCCGAAGGCGTGGGCCAGTTGCGGCTTCAGCTCGTGCCGGACCCAGGCGTGATAGTCGGCCTGTAGCTGAGGATTGCGGGCCAGCAGGCCCGGCAGGTCGTAGAACAGAAAGCGGTACTGCCACATCGCCGCGAACGCCGCGTCGAGGTAGCGGCCGAGGTCCTCCGGCTCCAGCACGCGGTGCTCGGGCACGCGCAGGTGCTCGCGCATGTATTCCTGATAGCCCCGGAAAATCTGGTAGACGATCTCTTCCTTGTTGCGGAAGTGATAGTAGAGATTGCCGGGGCTGATCCCGAGATGGGCGGCGATATGGTTGGTGGTGATGGTGCGTTCGCCGTGCTCGTTAAAGAGCCACAGGCTTTCCTGCACGATGCGGTCGTAGGTTTTCATTGCAGCGGGTGACGTAAGGGCCGCGTAAATTCTACCGCGGGAACGTGCCGATAGCCGCGGGGCGCGGACTAGGTACTTACCACAGGGAGCGAGAGGGGAGGGTGGCGAGCCCGACCCCCGGCACTTGCATGCATCGCTGTGGCTGCTTCCTTCCGGACCTGACCAGGTTCACGACTTTGCAATGCGGGGAGACCCGCCATGGAAAACATTCCCGCCAGCGCGAGAACGAAAGCATTCTAACACCGGCGCCGGGCCGCGTCGAATCCGCCGCGCCGCGACGCCCTCAGCGATGCCACTTCAGGTCGCCGCACAGCACGTGCGGCGCGCCGTCGAGCAGCAGGCCCAGCGACAGCGTGATGCACTGCTGTTCGCCGACGATGGACAGATAGGGCCGCGACACCTGCAGCTCGCCGAAACGCCGCATCGCCTGGCGGAAGTACTGGCGGCGCGACCAGATCGCGCCGTCCGCGTTGTCCAGCGGCGAGTAGCGCGCACCATTGGCCTCGGCGCCGCCGTAATGGCCGGACGGGCCATACAGGTTGGCGCCGACCTGGCGGCCGTCGGCATCGAGCAGGAAGCAGCGGATGCCCTCGGGCAGGTCCATGAAGGCCTGCACGGCCGCTTCGAAGCTCTCGCCGGTGCGCAATTTCGCGGCGCCGTCGGTCAACGCGCGACTGTAGGGCGCCAGTTGCTGCTGGTTGTGCTCGATCTCGCGCCGCATCTGGCTGTTGAAGTGGTTCCACAGCGGCTCGAACACCGGGTTGACCGGTTCTTCGGACACCAGTCCCGGTGCCGGCCGGGCCAGGTAATAGCCCTGCGCCAGGTCGCAGTCGGCTTCGAGCGCCATGATCGCCTCGGCCTCGGTCTCGATGCCCTCGGCCAGCACCAGCGCGCCGGCTTCGTGCAGCAGGCTGACCAGGCCGGGCAGGATCAGCCGGGCCTCCTCGGTGTCGGTCGCATCGCTGATCAGGCTGCGGTCGAGCTTGACGATGTCGGGCCGCAGCCGCCAGACGCGGTCGACGTTGGAATGGCCGGCGCCGAAATCGTCGATCGCGATCAGGCAGCCGATCTCGCGGAAGTAGTCGACCGCGCGCGCCAGGGCCCGGTTGTTGTCGATGGCCGTCTCGAGCACCTCGACCACCACGCGCTGCGGCGCCAGGCCGAGCCGCGCCAGCATCTCGGGGAAGAAGCGGCCGTACTGGCCGGCGTGGGCGAAGGCATTCGGCTCGGCGTTGAGGAACAGCCAGTGCGGCGGATCGCCGGCCGCGCGCGCCAGGTCGACGAAATTGCGCGCGTGCAGCAGCCGCGACAACCGGTCGAGCGTGACCAGCTCGGCCTCGGTATGGGCGGTGGCGAACACGGTGGCCGGCGACAGCGCCTTGCCGACCGCGTTCCAGGCCCGCATCAGCCCTTCGTGGCCGACCACCCGGCGATGGGCGAAGCTGTAGATCGGCTGGAAGAAGCTGTGCAGCGACAGCCCCTGGTGGCGCGCCAGATGCTGGCCGCCCTCGATTTCGAGCAGGGCGAGCAGGGCGTCGAGCTGGTAGGGAGCGGCAGTCGGGATCATAAGCAGGCGCTGATCTTACTCCACTCAGCCCGCACTCAGCTCGCCGCGCAGCGAGACCTTGACCAGTTCCTCCGGGCCGAGCACCCGGCGCGGCTGCGACAGCACGAAGTAGAGCTTGGCGATGGCGGCCTCGGGCGTCATGTCCCAGCCCGACACCAGGCCGGCACGCGCCAGCGCCGAGCCGGCCGCGTAATTGTCCATGTCGACCTTGCCGGACACGCACTGGGTGACGTTGACGATCAGCGTGCCGGCCGTGCTGGCGCGGCCGAGCGCATCGAGCAGCGGCTGGTCGGCGTCGGGCGCGTTGCCGGCGCCGTAGCTTTCGAGCACCAGCGCGGCCGGCCGGTCTTGGTCCAGCAGCCGTTCGATCATGCGCACGCTGTGGCCCGGGTAGAGCTTGAGGCCGACGATGGCCAGCGACGGGTCGATCGCGTGCGCTTCGAAATCGCCGCCCGGCCGCGGCAGGCACAGCGCCGGGTTGAATTCGTAGTCGCCCTGCACGCGGCCGAGGATCGGATAGTTGGGCGAGCCGAAGGCGCCGATCTCGGCGCCCCACAGCTTGCGCGCACGGTTGCCGCGCAGCAGCAGGCGGTTGAAGGCCACGCAGACCTCGTGCAGATCGTCCTGCGCCGCCCAGCGGAAGGCGTCGACCAGGTTCTGCTCGGCGTCGTTGGGCTGCTCGGCCAGGGGCACCATCGAGCCGGTCACGATCACCGGCTTGGCCAGGTTCTCCAGCATGAAGCTCAGCGCCGACGCGGTGTAGCCCAGCGTGTCGGTGCCGTGGATCACCACGAAGCCGTCGTGGTCGTGGTAATGGGCCGCGATGTCGGCCGCCATCGCGTTCCAGTGCGCCGGCTGCAGGTTCGACGAATCGATCAGCGGCGCGTATTCCTTCAGCGTGTAGTCCGGGAAGCCGGGCGTGGCGCGGGCGATGCGGGCGAGTTCGGCCGGCAGGTAGCCGGGCGCCGGGGCGAAGCCGGCCGGGCCGGCCTGCATGCCGATGGTGCCGCCGGCATAGATCACGAAAAGGCGCTTGTGGGGCATGGTGGATCGATTCGGGTAGACTGTCGGTTCGATTCTTGAAGCGGATTCCGAAGCCAGGAACGGCCCCGGGCCTGGCTCGGGACTTTACCGCGCGTCCTTGCAAGTTACCAAACCATGTCCATCGTCGATAACCGCAAAGCCTTCCACGACTACTTCATCGAGGAAAAATACGAGGCCGGCCTCGTGCTCGAAGGCTGGGAGGTGAAGTCCATCCGCGTCGGCCGCGTCGCCATCAAGGAAGGCTACGTACAGCTGCACAAGGGCGCGTTCTGGCTGGTCGGCGCCCACATCACGCCGCTGGCCTCGGCCTCGACCCACGTGCTGCCGGACCCGACCCGCTTCCGCAAGCTGCTGCTCAACCAGTCCGAGATCAACAAGCTGATCGGCAAGGTCGAGCGCGCCGGCTATACGCTGGCGCCGCTCGACATGCATTACAAGGGCGGCCGGATCAAGCTGTCGGTAGGCCTGGCGCGCGGCAAGAAACTGCACGACAAGCGCGACGCGTCGCGCGAGCGCGATGCCAAGCGCGAGGTCGAGCGGGCCATGAAGACGAACCGCCGATAGGGTTGAGCCGGCGTCGGATTGCCCTCGACCTGCAGTGCGGGCACCCGGCAGAGCCGGGCGCTTGCAGGCAGCGAGTACTCGACCATCCGGCAGTCCCTGTTTCATTCCGACTCCCCCGCCCGCGCCGCCGCGAAGGAGCCTCGCTGACGCTCGTTTGTGTGTCGCTCCGCCGGATGTGCGCAATTACCGCAGCGAAATGAGGAGCAAGCGCGCGGCGTGCCCAGATAGCGCTGCTCATGCGGCGTGCAAGCGCTCGCTTCTCCTTGAGCTAAATAACCAACCGGCCGCGCGGCCGCGTTTTTGTATCGCGAGCTAGAATGACGAGCAGATCGTCTCGCTTGCTGCGTTACGTGCATCAGGCCGGGACCGGTCCCGCTCCGGCCAACTCCTCCTGCGAGCCCGAATGAAACAGACCGCCTTTCCTCTCGTCCTGATCGTCGTCGGCGTGCTGTGGTTGCTGGTGGCGACCGACCTGGCGCCTGCCACCAGCACCCTGATCGCGCTGGCGCTCGCCGGCGTCGGCGTGACGCAGCTGGTGCTCGAAGGCTTCAACAAGAACACGGTGGTGGCCGGCCCGATGTGGATGCTGAGCGGCGGCCTGGTCTATGCGGTGATGCACCGGCTGATCGGCCTGAGCGTGGCCGGCGCGATCGCCACCATCACGCTGGGCCTGCTGATGCTGCTGGCGCGGCTGCCGGCGGTGCCCGAGCCGCCGCGGCCGGGGCCGGATCTGCGCAAGGCGCCGCGGGATGAACCGGCCGATGGCCGCTGATCCCGGCGAGGCCCGGTCCGCATGCTGAGTCCCGATCTCCGAACCCTGGTCCTCGCCCAGTCGCTGATGCTGCTGCAGCTGGCGATCCTGGTCTACGTCACCGGGCGGCGCGCGCGCGACCTGTTCGCCGGCCCGTCGTGGTGGACCGTCGGCCTGCTCGGCTTCGCCGCCGGCCAGTTCGTGTTCGCCATGCTGGACCAGCGCGACCACCAGCCTTCGATCATGCTGTCGCACTGCTCGGTCCTGCTCGGCTGCGCCGGCATGCTGCTGGGCTTCGACGATTTCACCGAGCGGCCGCGCCGCACCCGGCTGGTGCTCAGGCTCTGCCTGGCCTGGACCGCGGCCTTCGCGCTGCAGATCTGGTTCCTGCCCGACCCGGTGGTCCGGGTGGCGATGTTCAGCCTGATGCAGGTCGGCTTCTGCGCGCTGACCCTGACCGGCCTGCGCGACCGCCGGCCGGCGCAGCGCCATCTCGGCTTCATGCTGATGCGCGGCCTGGCCTGGAGCTGGGGCGGCTTCAACGTGCTGCGGCTGGTCGCGGTCTGGTTCGCGCCGTTCGACGACCCGGCCGGCGCTTCGCCCTTGCAGTTCGCCTATTTCGTGATGGCGCTGTTCTTCGGCGTCTGGATGGCGCTCGGCTGCCTGTTGCTGATGCACGAGCGGGTGACCGCCGACCTGATCCACGCCACCAGCCGCGACACGCTGACCGGCTGCCTGAACCGGCGCGGCTTCGCCAACGCGCTGCGTACCGAGTCGCGCCGGCTGGCCCGGCATTGGACGCCGACCTCCCTGCTGGTGGCCGACATCGACTACCTGCAGTCGCTCAACGACCGCTTCGGCCACAACGCCGGCGACCGCGCGCTGATCGCCTTCGCCAAGCTGGTGCGCGAGGAGCTGCGCGAGTTCGACGCCTTCGCCCGCCTGCGCAATGGCGAGTTCGCGGTCCTGCTGCCGGGCACCGACGCGGCCGGCCTGCGCGCGGTGGCCGAGCGGCTGCGCCGCAAGGTCGAGGACTTCGTGCTGCACACCTCGGCCGGGCCGAGCTGGTTCACCGTCAGCATCGGCGCCGCCACGCTGCCCGACGGCGAGCACGACCTCGACCTGCTGCTGCGCCAGCACGCCGAGACCGCGCTCGGCGAGGCCAAGGCGACCGGGCGCAACCGGGTGATCTACGCGGCGGCCGCGGTGCACGGCTGAGCGCCCGGCGCCGATGTCTGGTCGGTCGGAATTCATTTCCGACCGCGGCGTAGGAAGAGGGCGACGTCGGAAATGAATTCCGACCTACAGATTCCCTGGCTCTCGGCAAACCATCGGGTTGCCGGTGCGTACTGCAATCGGACCGCCGATCTCCGCACGAAACGTGCCGAATCCGTCGCTTCGGGTAAAATCCGGTTTTTGCACGGAAGCCCGCCGCCATGGACAAGGTCCTCATCCTCGACTTCGGTTCCCAGGTCGCCCAGCTGATCGCCCGCCGCGTTCGCGAAGCGCACGTCTACTGCGAACTGCATCCCTACGACATGCCGCTGGACGAGATCCGCGCCTTCGCGCCGAAGGCCATCATCCTGTCGGGCGGTCCGAACTCGGTCTACGAGAGCGACTACCAGGCCGACGCCGGCCTCCTGTCGCTCGGCGTGCCGGTACTCGGCATCTGCTACGGCATGCAATGGATGGCCCAGGTGCTCGGCGGCAAGGTCGAGGCCGGCACGGTGCGGGAGTTCGGCTACGCCGAGATCCGCGCGCGCAACCACTCCAAGCTGCTCGAAGGCCTGCAGGACCGCATCGGCGACGCCGGCGAGGGCTTCCTCGACGTCTGGATGAGCCACGGCGACAAGGTCACCGCGCTGCCGCCGGGCTTCAAGCTGATCGCCGAGACGCCGTCCTGCCCGCTGGCCGCCATGGCCGACGAGGACCGCGGCTTCTACGCCGTGCAGTTCCACCCCGAAGTCACCCATACCAAGAAGGGCACCGAGCTGCTGCACCGTTTCGTGCTGCACATCGCCGGCGCCCAGCCCAGCTGGACCATGCCCAACTACATCGACGAAGCGGTCAAGAAGATCCGCGAGCAGGTCGGCGACGAGGAAGTGATCCTCGGCCTGTCCGGCGGCGTCGATTCGAGCGTGGCGGCCGCGCTGATCCACCGCGCGATCGGCGACCAGCTGACCTGCGTGTTCGTCGACCATGGCCTCCTGCGCCTCAACGAGGGCGCGATGGTGATGGACATGTTCGCCCGCAACCTCGGCGTCAAGGTGATCGCGGTCGACGCCAGCGCCGAGTTCATGGGCCATCTCGAGGGCGTCACCGACCCCGAGCAGAAGCGCAAGATCATCGGCCGCGAGTTCGTCGAAGTGTTCCAGCGCGAGGCCAAGAAACTGCCGCGCGCCAAGTGGCTGGCGCAGGGCACCATCTACCCGGACGTGATCGAGTCGGCCGGCTCCAAGACCAAGAAGGCCCACACGATCAAGAGCCACCACAACGTCGGCGGCCTGCCTGAGACGCTGAACCTCAAGCTGCTCGAACCCTTGCGCGAACTGTTCAAGGACGAGGTGCGCCAGCTCGGCGTGGCGCTGGGTCTGCCGCACGAGATGGTCTACCGCCATCCCTTCCCCGGCCCGGGTCTGGGCGTACGCATCCTCGGCGAGGTCAAGCGCGAGTACGCCGAGCTGCTGCAGCGTGCCGACGCGATCTTCATCGAAGAGCTACGCAACACCCGCGACGCCGACGGCAAGAGCTGGTACGACAAGACCTCGCAGGCCTTCGCGGTGTTCCTGCCGGTGAAGTCGGTCGGCGTGATGGGCGACGGCCGCACCTACGACTACGTCTGCGCGCTGCGCGCGGTGGTGACCAGCGACTTCATGACTGCGCACTGGGCCGAGCTGCCGTATAGCCTGCTGGGCAAGGTTTCCAATCGGATCATCAATGAAGTGCGCGGTTTGAACCGGGTGGTGTACGACGTGTCTGGGAAGCCGCCGGCGACGATTGAGTGGGAGTGAGTCGGTCGGCCTAGGACGCCGTAGCGCCCTCAGGCAACAAACAAAACCGTCATGGCTGTATTGGCCATGACGGTTTTGTTTTGCCTGCAGCGATCACCGGCCAACTCGGCCGGTGCACTGCTCCTCAATCCCAAACCGGCGCAATCCCCTCCGGATTCGCCAGCCGCTCGCCGCGATCGAGCCCGGCGATGCGCGCCATGTCCTCCTCGTCCAGCCGTAGTTGCAGCGCGCCCAGATTGCCCTCCAGGTTCGCCCGCTTGGTCGACGACGGGATCACCGACCAGCCCTGCTGCAGCGCCCAGGCCAGTGCCACCTGGGCGGTCGTCGCGCCGTGGCGTACCGCGATCTCCTGCAGCCGCGGATCCTGCACGGCCTTGCCATAGGCCAGGGTCATGTACGAGGTCAGGTGGATGCCCTGTTCGCGCGCGAAGGCGGCCAGCTTGCGGTTCTGCAGGTAGGGGCTGATCTCGACCTGGTTGGTGGCGATGGCGTCCTTGCCCGCGATGGCGATCGCCTGGCGCAGCAGGTCGATGGTGAAGTTGGAGACGCCGATCTGCCCGGTCAGCCCCAGCTCGCGGGCCTCTGCCAGGGCTTCCAGGCTTTCCTGCAACGCCACCGCGCCGCCGGGCGAGGGCCAGTGGATCAGCGTCAGGTCGACCCGGTCGGTGCGCAGCCTGGCCAGGCTTTCGCGCAGGCTGGGGATCAGCTCGTCGCGGCCGAGCTTGTCGATCCAGATCTTGGTGGTGAGGAACAGCGCGTCGCGCGCCACGCCCGAGTCGGCGATGGCCTGGCCGATGTCGGCCTCGTTGCCGTAGATCTGGGCGGTGTCGATGGCGCGGTAGCCGACCTCGAGCGCGTCGCGCACCGAGTCGATCACGGTCTGGCCCTTGAGGCGGAAAGTGCCGAGGCCGAAGGCGGGGATGCTCATGGGGAATCTCCTGTGATGGGACATGGAATCAGTGGGCGGCCACGGCCACGCCCTCGAGGCGGTCGGTGTGGCCGGCGGCGCGGTCGAGCCGGCCGCTCAGCGCGGTCAGCAGCCAGGCGCCGGCGACGACCAGGGCGCCGATCCAGGCGGTGTGGATCAGACCGAGCCGGTCGACGATCAATCCGCCGATCCAGGCGCCGCCGGCGATGCCGAGGTTGAAGGCGGCGATGTTGAGGCCCGAGGCGACGTCGACCGCGCGCGGGGCGTAGCGCTGCGCCTGCTGGACCACGTAGACCTGCAGGCCGGGCACGTTGCCGAAGGCGACGGCGCCCCAGGCCAGCACGGTCGCCAGCATCAGGCCCTTGCTCGGCGCGGTGAAGGCCAGCGCCAGCAGCACCGCGGCCAGCAGCGCGAAGATCAGCTTCAGCGCGGCGATCGGCCCGCGCCGGTCGGCCAGCTTGCCGCCCCACAGGTTGCCGGCCGCGACCGAGACGCCGTAGACCAGCAGCACCAGGCTCACCGCATGGGTCGAGAAGCCGCTGATGTCCTGCAGGATCGGCGCGAGGAAGGTGAAGGCGATGAAGGAGCCGCCGTAGCCGACCGCCGTCATGGCGTAGACCAGCAGGAGGCGCGGCTGCGCCAGCACCGCCAGCTGTTGCCGGAGGGTCGCCGGCGCGCTGTGGTGCACGTTCTTCGGTACGAACAGCAGGCTGCCGAAGAAGGCGATCACGCCGAGCAGCGACACTGCCAGGAAGGTGGCGCGCCAGCCGAAGTGCTGGCCGATGAAGGTGCCCAGCGGCACGCCGGTCACCAGTGCCACGGTCAGGCCGGTGAACATGATGGCGATCGCGCTGGCGGCCTTCTCCTTGGGCACCAGGCTGGTGGCGATGATCGAGCCGATCGAGAAGAACACGCCGTGGGCAAGGCCGGTGAGGATGCGCGCGACGATCAGCGATTCGTAGCCGGGCGACTGCCAGGCGACCAGGTTGCCGACGGTGAACAGCGCCATCAGGCCCAGCAGCAGCGATTTGCGCGGCAGCTTGCCGGTGAGCGCGGTCAACAGCGGCGCGCCGACGGCGACGCCGAGCGCGTACAGGCTGACCAGCAGGCCGGCCGAGGGCAGGCCGACGCCGAGGTCGGCGGCGATGGTGGGGATCAGGCCGACGATCACGAATTCGGTCGTCCCGATGGCGAAGGCGCTGATGGTCAGCGCCAGCAGGGCAATGGGCATGGCGGCATTCCGCGGGTGGTGGGAGATGCCGCGCAGTCTGCCGGCTTTACATTTGCGGAAAAACCCGGCTATAAGCGATAGATATTTGATTCATAGTCAACAATGAAGATCACGCTCGACGAAATGCAGGCCTTCGCCGCGGTGGTGGACGGCGGCTCCATCACCGCCGCGGCCGAGCAGCTGGCGCAGACCGTGTCCGGCATCAGCCGCGCGCTCGGCCGGCTCGAAGGCAAGCTGCACACCACGCTGCTGCGGCGGACCACCCGGCGGCTGGAGCTGACCGAGGAGGGCGCGGCCTTCCTGCGCCATGCGCGCGCCATCCTGGCCTCGGTCGACCAGGCCGAGGAGCAGATGGCGGCGCGGCGCGAGCAGCCGTCGGGCCGGCTGCGCGTCGACGCCGCCACGCCCTTCATGCTGCATGTGATCGTGCCGCTGGTGGCCGGCTTCGGCCGCCGCTATCCGCAGGTGGAGCTGGAGCTGAACAGCAACGAGGGCATCGTCGACCTGATCGAGAAGCGCACCGACGTGGCCTTCCGCATCGGCGCGCTGCGCGATTCGACCCTGCATGCGCGGCCGATCGGCCGCAGCCGGCTGCGCGTCCTGGCCAGCCCGGCCTACCTGGCGCAGCACGGCACGCCGGCCGCGGCGGACGAGCTGGCGCGGCACGTGCTGCTGGGCTTCAACCAGCCCGAGTCGCTGAACGACTGGCCGCTGCGCGACGGCGACGAGCTGCTGCACATCAAGCCGACGGTCGCCTCGTCGAGCGGCGAGACGCTGCGGCAGCTGGCGCTGGCCGGGGGCGGCATCGTCTGCCTGTCCGATTTCATGACGCGGCGCGACCGCGAGGAGGGGCGGCTGGTGCAGTTGCTGGCGGACCGGACGCTCGACCTGCGGCAGCCGGTCAACGCGGTGTATTACCGCAATACGGCGCTGTCCTCGCGCATCGGCTGCTTCGTCGACTACCTGGTCGAGGCGCTCGGCGAGCGGGCGTTCGACGAGTAGCTGCCCGGAGCTGCAGCGCTACGGAGACCGGGATGCCGGCCAGAGCGCGGATGCGATCGCCATGCCGAGGTGCTGCGGCGAATTCGATGCCGTAGGAGCGGCTTCAGCCGCGAATTGGGGACCGCGCCACGACGACGGATTCGCGGCTGAAGCCGCTCCTGCGCGGTCTGACCATCTCCCGGGCCGGTCATCCGCTGCGCCGGTCGAGAAAGGACGGGCGACTCAAGCGGGCAACGGCGCCAGCCGCCGCAGCCTGAGCGCGATGGCGAAGCAGACCGCCAGCCCCAGCGCCAGCACCCCGACCACCGCCGGCCAGCGGCCGGCTTCCCACACCAGGCCCGAGGCCGAGCCGAGCACGCTGCCGCCGAGGTAGTAGGCGGTCAGGTACAGCGCCGAGGCCAATGCGCGGGCACGCAGCGCGCGACGGCCGACCCAGCTGCTGGCGACCGAATGCGCGCCGAAGAAGCCCAGCGTGCAGATCGCCAGTCCGGCGATCACCACCGCCAGCTGCATCGCCAGCGTCAGCACGAGGCCTACCGCCATGGCCGCCACCATCAGCCACAGCACGTTGCGGCGGCCGATGCGGTCGGCCAGCTGGCCGGCCCAGGTCGAGGCGCCCATGCCGACCAGGTAGAGCGAGAACACCAGGCCGAGCTGGCCGGGGCCGAGGTCGAACGGCGCCTCGTGCAGCCGGTAGCCGAGGTAGTTGTAGACGCTGACGAAGCAGCCCATCAGCAGGAAGGCGGTGGCGAACAGCCAGGGCAGGCCGCCGTCGCCGAAGTGGGCGCGCGCGTCGCGCCACAGCTCGGCCAGCGCGATCGGCTGCGGCGCGAAATGGCGCGACGGCGGCAGGTTGCGCCAGAACGCCAGCGCGGCGGCCACGCCGATGGCGCCGAGCGCGCCGAGCGCCACCCGCCAGGAGAACCATTCGGCCAACAGCGCGGCCAGGAAGCGCCCGCTCATGCCGCCGAGCGCGTTGCCCGCGATGTAGAGGCCCATCACTCGGCCGAGCACGGCCGGCTCCATCTCTTCGCTGAGGTAGGCCATGGCGGCCGCCGGCAGGCCGGCCAGCGCCAGGCCCAGCAGCGCGCGCAGCAGCAGCAGGCTGGCGAAATCGGGCGCCAGCGCGCAGGCCAGCATCAGCACCGCGCCGAGCGCCAGCGCGGCGTTCATCACCGGCTTGCGGCCCCAGCGGTCGGCCAGCAGGCTGGCCGGGATCAGCCCGAGCGCCAGCAGGCCGGTGGTCGCCGAAACCACCCCGCTGGCCGCGCTGGGGCTGACGGCGAAGGCCTGGGAGAACTGCGGCATCAGCGGCTGCGGGCTGTAGACCAGGGCGAAGGTGCCGAAGCCGCCGACGAAGACGCCGAAGGCGGTGCGGCGGAAATCCGGCGTGCCGGCGGCGAGGCGGGGTGCGGCTGGCGCGGCAGGAACAGCCGGGAAGGGCAGGGCGAGGCTGGGGGCTGGCATTGCGCGGGACTGCGGAATGGTCGGGCTGCGACCGGGTGACGTCATGCTATGACTTGGCTGAACTGCGGGTCCAATATATGTTTCAGGCTGAATTCATATCTGAAAGATATCGATGGAGCTGCGACACCTGCGCTATTTCGTGGCGGTGGCCGAGGAATTGCACTTCACTCGCGCCGCCGAGCGGCTGCACATCGGCCAGCCGCCCTTGAGCCAGCAGATCCGCGCGCTGGAAGACGAGATCGGCGCCGAGCTGTTCGTGCGCAGCAAGCGCCGGGTGGCGCTGACCGAGGCCGGCCGGGCCTTCCTCGAGCGCGCCCGCCGCATCCTGGCCGAGGCGGCCGCCGCGGCCGAGCAGGCGCGCCGCATCGCCGGCGGCGAGGCGGGCGAATTGCGGGTCGGCTTCACCTCCTCGCTGCCGTTCACCAGCCTCTTGCCCGGCGTACTGCACGATTTCCGCGAGGCCTGGCCCGAGGTGCGGCTGGACCTGCGCGAGCTGTTCACCGCCGACCAGCTCGACGCGCTGCTGGCCGGCGAGCTCGACGTCGGCTTCGTCCGCTTCACCGGCCGCGAGCCGCCCGAGGGCATCGTGCTGCGCGAGATCCACCGCGACCCGCTGCGGGTGGTGCTGCACGCCGGCCACCGCCTGGCCGGCGAAGCGGGCCTGCACATGGCGCAGCTGCGCGAGGAGGGCTTCGTCACCTATCCGCGCCAGCTCGGCACCGGCCTGCCGGCGCTGGTGCGGCGGCTGTGCGCCGGCGCCGGCTTCGCGCCGCGGGTGGTGCAGGAGGCCGGCGAGGCCACCACCCAGATCGGCCTGGTGGCGGCCGGCGTCGGCATCGCGGTGCTGCCGTCGCCGCTCGAATGCGTGCAGATGGCCGGCGTGCGCTACCTGCCGCTGCTCGACGACGGCGCGCACCTGTCGCTGGCGGTCGCGGTGCGGGCCGGCGCGCTGCCGCCGCGGGTGGCGCATTTCCTGGCTGTGCTGCGGCGCTGGGAGGGCGAGGCGGCGCGGGCTTAGCCTCGCATGCGGGGTGGCGTCGGCACGATGCCGTAGACCAGCGCTATTTCGTCGATCGATCCGCTGCGAGAGGCAGGCCGGACTTCAGGCCGGCATCGCCGCGAATCCGGATCGCTGTCGGCCTGAAGTCCGACCTGCGGGGGCGCTCGCGGCCCCGCCCGCGCCTCACGGTGTTATAGGAGCGGCTTCAGCCGCGAATCGTGCCGTTTGCCGCGATGGTGGCTGGCACGGCTGGCACGGCCATTCGCGGCTGAAGCCGCTCCTACAGGGCCGTCGGCGGCGGCGGTGATGCCCTCGCCTTGGCTGAAGCCGTTCCTACAGCGGCTGAGGGGTCAATTCGTCACATGGCCAAGCTGCCGCATGCGTGCCGAGCGGCACCGACGGACGGGCCCAGGCCGCAGGCGTGGCGGCCAGCTGCGCCGCGTGGCGCACCACGGTCAACCGGCCGAAGCCCGAATCCACCTCCTCGAGCAGATCGCCGACCGTGTCGAAGCCGGGATCGGGCCGCGCCAGCCCGTCCACCCGGCCGAGGCCGCGCAGCCAGCGGCCGGTCTGGGCCAGCGAGACGCGCACATGCCAGCTGCCGCCCTCCGTCGCGCGCCGGTGCAGTGCCGCCATGGCGCCGAGCGCCATCAGGTAGCCCGAGGCGTGGTCGAGGATCTGCATCGGCAGGGGCCGCAGGCCGTCCTGCCCGGCCGCCTGCGCCTCGGCCCGGTTGAAGCCGGTGGCGGTCTGCACCAGCGAGTCGAAGCCGCGCCGGCCGGCCCACGGGCCGACGTGGCCATAGGCCGACAGCGAGACGTAGACGATGCCGGGCCGCCGCGCCGCCACCGCCTCGGGACCGAAGCCGAGCGCGGCCAGGCCGCCGGGGCGATAGCCCTGGACGAACAGGTCGGCCTGGTCCAGCAGGCGATCGAGCGCGGCCGGGCCGCCGTCGCCGCGCAGGTCGAGATGGCTGCTGCGCTTGCCGCGGCCGGTGTCGACCACCAGCGGCGCGATCGACGGCAGGTTCGGCGAGGACAGCAGCAGCACCTCGGCGCCGTGGGCCGCCAGCGTGCGGCCGCAGACCGGGCCGGCGATCACCCGGGTCAGGTCGAGCGCGCGCAGGCCGGCCAGCGGCCGCGCGGCACGCGTCGGCCGCCACGGCGGCGCGTCGCCGATCTTCTCCAGCGTGAACGGCGGCAGCGCGGCCAGCGCGGCGGCCTGCGGATGGGCATCCCATTGCTCGAAGCTGCGCGCCATCGCCACCACCAGGCCGCGTTCGGCGGCGGCCTGCTCGAACTCCTCGGCCCGCCAGCGTTGCAGCGCCTGCGTCACCGCCTCGCGCTGGTGGCTGCAGCGCAGCAGGTCGAGCACGCCGTCGCGGTGGTGCGGAAAGTTGGTGTGCAGCCGCACCCAGCGGCCGTCGCCGCAGCGGTAGGCGCCGGCGATCGCATCCCATGGGTCGGGCGCCGGCAGGCCGTCGACGCGCAGGTAGCGCTCGCTGCGGCATTCGATCGCGGCATGGCGGCGGTCGACCCGCACCGCCTGCCAGTCGCCGCCGCGCAGGCGATGCAGGCTGGCGGCGGCCAGCCCGGCGGCGGCGATGGCGGCCTGCGCCGCCAGGTCGGCGGCGAAGCTCGACGGCAGCACCGCCTCGCCGTCGAGCCGGGCATGGACCCGCGCGGCGGGGTCGAGGCCGGCGGCTTGCCACAGTTGGGCGAGCGCCTGGGCGGGGGAGGCGGGCATGGGCGGCTCCTGGCGGGTGAAGGTCGGGCCATTACACGGTCCGCATCATGTATCGTCAATATTGATTAGAATAATCAACCATCGAATCATGCCGGAGCCCGCCATCGCCCCTCATCTCACCGCGGCCGAGGCCGCCGCGCTGCTCGGCGTCTCGCGCCAGACGCTGTACGCCTATGTCAGCCGCGGCCTCTTGCGCGCCCAGCCGGCCGACGACCCGCGCGAGCGGCGCTATGCGCGCGAAGAGGTCGAGCAGCTCGCCGGCCGCCGCGCACGCGGTCGCCAGCCGCGCGAGGTGGCGCGGGCGACGCTGGACTGGGGGCTGCCGGTGCTGGCCTCGGCGATCACGCTGATCGAGGATGGCCGGCTCCACTACCGCGGCGAGCCGGCCGAGCGGCTGGCCGCCACCGCCACGCTCGAGCAGGTGGCCGCGCTGCTGTGGCAGTGCGACGCCGCAGCGGCCTTCGCGCCGGCGGCGCCGGCGCTGCCGCCCGATTGGCTGGCCTGCGCCGAGGCGCGCGCAGCCCAGCCGCTGTCCGAACGCCTGCCGACGCTGCTGGCGCTGGCCGCCAGCGATGCCGACAGCGCGATCTGGCAGCGCGATCCGCAGCGGGTGGCCGCGGCCGCCGGCGCGCTGCTGCGCCTGGTGCTGGCCTGCGTGCTCGGCCGTCCGCCGTCGGCCGAGGCGCTGCATCTGCAGTGCGGCGAAGCCTGGCGGCTCGACGCGGCCGGCGCCGAGCTGGTCCGTCGCGCGCTGGTGCTGTGCGCCGACCATGAGCTGAACGCTTCGAGCTTCACCGCCCGCTGCGTGGCCTCGACCGGCGCCAGCCTCAAGGCGGCAGTGCTGGCCGGGCTGGCGGCGCTGTCCGGTGGCCGCCACGGCGGCGCCACGGCGCGCGTCGAGGCCTGGTGGGACGAGCTCGACCGGGCCGGCGGTGCCGCTGCCGACGATGTCCCCGCCGACTCCGTCCCCGCCGACTACGTCGGCGTAGCGCTACATGCCCGGCTGGCGCGCGGCGACGGGCTGCCGGGTTTCGGCCATCCGCTCTATCCGCACGGCGATCCGCGCGCGCAGCTGTTGCTGGCGCAGATCCTGCCGCAGCGGCCGGCCTGGCGGACCATGCTCGAAGCGGCCGAACGGCTGACCGGCGGGCTGCCCTCGATCGACGTCGCGCTGGTCGCGCTGCGCCGCCACCTGGGCCTGCCGCGCGACGCGGCCTTCGGCCTGTTCGCCGCCGGCCGCACCGCCGGCTGGATCGCCCATGCGCTGGAGCAGCGCGGCGAGCCGGGCCTGATCCGGCCGCGTGCGGCTTATGTCGGGCCGCCGCCCGCCGGGACATGAGAAACGGCGCCGGCGCCACGCGTAGGGGGCGGTGGAATTGAATCTGGCTATCGATGGGCTGGAAACAATCAATTTCATGTCGAAGATGAGAATGCCTATCATCCAGCCATGACGATCTCGCCCGCGAGGAGCGCACCATGGTCAAGACCCTCACCTTCGCCGCCACCCACTTCAGCGTCGCCTTCGGCGTGGCCTACCTGCTGACCGGCAATATCGGCGTGAGCAGCCTGCTGGCCCTGGTCGAGCCGGCGGTGAACACGGTGGCCTACTACTTCCACGAGAAGGCCTGGCTGCGCTTCGGCGCCGCGCCGGCCGCACCGGGGCGGCGGCACGGCTGGCACGCCCACGGCTGAGCCGCGCTCAGGCCGTGCGCAGCAGCCGTTCCAGCGTCTGCAGGCCGGCCTGCAGCTCGTCCAGCGCGGTGCCGCCGAAGCCGAACAGCAGCCCGGCGAGCGGCGGCGTTTCGCGGTGGAAGGCGTCGAGCGGATAGAGGCCGAGCCCCTCGCCGCGGCCACGTTCCACCAGCGCGCCGAGATCGAGCGGCTGCTGCAGCCGCGCCGCCAGGTGGATGCCGGCCATCGCCGGGATCGGCGCCAGCCAGTCGGCCAGCGGTCCGCGCAGCGCCGCCAGCAGGGCCGCGCGGCGGGCCGCGTAGTGCTTGTGGCAGCGCCGCGCGTGGCGGGCGAAGTCGCCGCGCTCGATCAGCCGCGCCAGCGCGAACTGCAATAGCGGCTGGCTGTACCAGTCGCACAGGTGCTTGGCCTGGCGCAGCGCCGGCCGCAGCGCCGGCGGCATCACCAGGTAGCCGAGCCGCAGCTCGGCCGTCAACGTCTTGGAAAAGGTGCCGGCGTAGGCCACCAGGCCGCTGTCGTCGAGGCTGTGCAGCGCTTCGAGCGCGCGGCCCTCGTAGCGGAATTCGCTGTCGTAGTCGTCCTCCAGGATCACTGCGCCGCGGCGCGCGGCCCAGTGCAGCAGCGCGCGCCGGCGCGGCAGGCTCATCGGCATGCCGAGCGGGAACTGGTGCGAGGGCGTGACGTAGACCAGCCGTGCCGAGTCGGGCAGCGCCTCGACCACCATCCCCTCGCCGTCGACCGGCACCGACACCACGCGCGCGCCCTGGGCGCTGAAGCTGGCGAAGGCCGGCGGATAGCCGGGGTCTTCCATCGCCACCACCGCGCCCGGCTCCAGCAGCACCCGGCCGACCAGGTCGATCGCCTGCTGCGCGCCGCTGGTCACCATCACGTCGGACCACTCGCAGCGCACCGCGCGGCTGACCGCCAGCTGGCGCGCGATCGCGCCGCGCAGCCGCGGCAGGCCGTCCACCGTGGCCGCTTCCGCGTCGCCGCGTACCTGCCAGCGCAGCGCCTCCATCATGCAGCGGCGCCATTCGGCCTGCGGCAGCAGCGAACGGTCGGTGGCGCCGCCGCGGAAGTCGTGGCGCAGCCGGGGCGCGCTGGCGATCTCCAGGAAGGGCGTCGGCAGCGCCTGCCAGCGCGGCAGCGGGATGGCCGCCACCGGCTTGGCCGGCGCCGCCTGCGCAGCGAGGCCGGGCACGGCGGCGACGAAGGTGCCGGCGCCGACGCGGCCCGCGGTGAAACCCTCGCTGGCCAGCATCTCGTAGGCCTCGGTGACGGTCTTGCGCGAGACGCCGAGCTGCGCCGCCAGCGCCCGGCTCGGCGGCAGCCGTTCGCCGGCGGCCAGGCGGCCGGCACGGATCGCGTCGCGCAGCTGGCCGTAGATCTGGGCGGTCAGCTCGCCGTGCGGGTGGAGTGCGAGGTGGAAATCCATAAGGGGCGGGCGGGAGATTGGTCTCCTCGATTATGCGGAAATTGGCCGTTCCTGGCAGTCCGCCCTGGCGCTATCGTGGCGGCCATACCGACTCACCAAGCGAAAGGAAACGCACCATGCACGCACGACTGAACTGGGCCAAGGCCGCGCCCGACGCCTACAAGGCCATGATCGCGCTGGAGAACGCCGTGACCGGCAGCGGCCTGGAGCCGTCGCTGCTCGAACTGATCCGCATCCGTTCCTCCCAGCTCAACGGCTGCGCCTTCTGCCTCGACATGCACACCGCCGACGCCCGCAAGCGCGGCGAGAGCGAACGGCGCATCTACACGCTGAGCGCCTGGCGCGAGACGCCGTTCTTCAGCGAACGCGAACGCGCCGCGCTGGCCTGGACCGAGGCGCTGACGCAACTGGCCGGCCACGAGGTGAGCGAGGCGCTGTACGACTCGGTGAAGGCGCAATTCGGCGACAAGGAAATGGTCGACCTGACGCTGGCGGTCAATGCGATCAATTCGTGGAACCGGATCGGGGTGGGGTTCGGGTTGCAGCCGGCGGGGTAAGGAACGGCCCGGGGCCGTACCGAATCGAGCCGATGCGGCCGATCTGGCGTGGCCCGGCTGCATGAGTCGGCTGCGG
Organism: Chitinimonas koreensis; assembly: GCF_014353015.1. Taxonomy (NCBI): domain Bacteria; kingdom Pseudomonadati; phylum Pseudomonadota; class Betaproteobacteria; order Neisseriales; family Chitinibacteraceae; genus Chitinimonas; species Chitinimonas koreensis. The sequence goes on along the minus strand of NZ_CP060704.1, from coordinate 3,315,162 downwards.
GCCGTGGCCTATCTGCAGAGCCAGTCGCCGAGCGGTCGCGACAGGTCGAGCAGCGTATCCAGCAGGAAGTACGGCAGGCTCAGCACAATGAGCAGGACCGGGACGGCGACGATCTGGCGGACGACCCGGTGGGCCTTCACCAGCCAGAACGACAAGGCGATCGACAGGCAGACGAGCCCGGCGAAGGCATAGGCGAAGGCGGTATCGGCGAGGGCGAACCCCTGCTCGATATTGCCTTCGCCTGCTTTCAGATCGGCGGCGCAGGCGCTCAGGGCCGAGTAGTACTGTCCCGCTGCGTACAGGGCGGCCGCTAGGGCCAGGATCACCACGGCGGTCAGGTGGCGCGATTTGGAATGCATGTCTGGATTCGGATTCGATGGTTGTTCGATGTGCAACTTGCTTATTTATGAACCACGCCGCGTGAAGTCTTCGATTCTTCGGCGGGGTTTCCGCTATTGAGCCGCGGATGACATATCGATCATATTGCCGGCGCAATGGACATCCCATTTCGCTGCATCGGTCTCGGTGCGATCGCCGAGGATCACCAACCGTTTCGTTTTCATGACCTGCCAGGCATTGCTGCTCGAGAATTCCACGCAAACGATCGACGCGTCGAAATTCATCTTCATCGTCTTCAGCTTGGCACCCACGAATCTGCCGCGTATTGAGCGCCCTAGATCTTCGGCGATGCCGGTTCTGATCAAGGCGGCCTCTTCGGCCTGCTCGGGCGAAGCGCTGTTCAGTTGCGCCTGAATCGATTTATCGTTCGCAGCGGCTTTCCTGTTCTGGAAATACCAGGATATCGACATGAAACAGATCAGGCCGATCAAGCCCAAGGCGGCCAATATATAGAACTTGGGCTTGCTGAATTCCTTCTCGCCGATCATGGCTCCGCACTTGGGGCAGGTTTGGTTAAAACCCTGCCACTCCCAATTGCATTTTGCGCATATGACCAAATTGATTCTCCTGAATCACCGCAACATAAAAGAAACGATCAATATATCTGCCGGACATTCTGAATGAATGGGCAGGGCTGGCAAGTTTCCCGTGGCCACGGCGATGAAGCAACTGCTTGGCAACAAACCGATCGCTTTGCCGGGCAGTGCCCGGTCGTTCACCCGGCGATTGCCGGCGCCGCTGGCCACCCCACCACCGCCGGATGGATCGCCCCCAGCACTCGCAACCCCGCCGCCCCTGTCACCGCCGGCAGGTTGCCGGCCTGGCCGAGCAGGCAGCGCCGCGCCAGCCAGGCGAACGCCGTCGCCTCGACCCAGTCCGGGTGCAGCCCGAGCGCTTCGGTGCCGGCCACCGGCCGCGGCGCCAGCAAGGCGGTCAGCCGCGCCATCAAGGCGCCGTTGCGCGCGCCGCCGCCGCAGACGTAGACCTCGGCCGCAGCCATCGCCTCGCGTTCGATCTCGGCGGCGATGCTGCGCGCGGTGAATTCCAGCAGGGTGGCCTGCACGTCCTCGGCCGCCAGCGTGCGGCCGGCCAGCCGGTCGTCGAGCCAGCCGGCATGAAACAGGTCGCGGCCGGTGCTCTTGGGCGGCGGCGCGGCGCAGTAGGGTTCGGCCAGCAGGGCGGCCAGCAGGGCGGCGTCGACCCGGCCGGCCGTGGCCCAGGCGCCGTCGGCGTCGTAGGGCTGGCCGCGGTTGCGGGCGATCCAGCCGTCCATCAGCACGTTGCCGGGTCCGGTGTCCCAGCCGCGCACGGCGCCGCCGGGCGGCAGGTCGGTCAGGTTGGCGATGCCGCCGATGTTGACCACCGCCCGGTGCGCGGCGCCGCCGAACATGCCGAGGTGGAAGGCCGGCACCAGCGGCGCGCCCTGGCCGCCGGCCGCCACGTCGCGGCTGCGGAAGTCGGCCGCCACCGTGATTCCGCTCGCCTCGGCCAGCCGAGCCGCGTTGCCGATCTGCAGCGTGTAGCCGAGCTCGGGCCGGTGGCGCACGGTCTGGCCGTGCATGCCGATGGCGGCGATCGCGCCGGCGTCGAGGCCGGCCTCGGCCAGGGTGGCGGCGACGCTGGCGGCGTAAGCGTCGGCCAGCGCGTTGCCGGCCAGCGCGGCGCGGTGCAGCTCGTCCGGGCCGCTCGCCTGCAGCGCCAGCAGTTCGTCGCGTAGAGCGGGTGCGAAGGCGCGCAGGGTGGCAGCCAGCAGGCGCGGCTTGCCGGCGGCGAAATCGACCACGGCGCAGTCGATGCCGTCGAGGCTGGTGCCGGACATCAGGCCGATGTAGAGGGAGGAGGGCATGGGAGAGGGGAATGAGGGTGTGAGGGGCGAAGCGTAAGCCGGTGGACGGAGTAGAGGGAAGGGGGAGGAGTGAAGGGGGAAGGGGGAAGGGAGAAGGCAACCCTCCCCTTGAAGGGGAGGGAGCGGAGCAGCGATGCGGATGAGGGCGCAGCCGTTCGATATGGTGCAATCCACTCCTCCCCCTTCAAGGGGGAGGCTGGGAGGGGATGGGGTTACCCTTCCCCCTTCCCATCTTCAAATTCACAGGCCCATCGTCCCCACCTCCAGAATCGGCGCTCGCCCGGATTCGGCTAGAATCGCCGGTTTCGCGTACGACCTCAGCCGTTGGAGAACCCCATGTACAAGTCCCCCTGATCCAGGATCTGCACGATCGCGGCCTGATCGCGCAGACGACCGATGCCCAGGCGCTCGACGCGCTGCTGGCCAGCGAGTCGGTGACGCTGTATTGCGGCTTCGATCCGACCGCCGACAGCCTGCACATCGGCAGCCTGGTGCCGATCCTGGTGCTCAAGCGCTTCCAGCTGGCCGGCCACAAGCCGATCGCGCTGGTCGGCGGCGCCACCGGCATGATCGGCGACCCGAGCTTCAAGGCGGCCGAGCGCAAGCTCAACACGCCCGACGTGATCGAGAGCTGGGTCGGCAAGATCCGCACCCAGGTCGAGCCCTTCCTCGACTTCGACGGCCCCAACGCCGCGATCATGGCCAATAACTACGACTGGTTCGGCGGCATGGGCGCGCTGGAATTCCTGCGCGACATCGGCAAGCACTTCTCGGTCAACGCCATGATCAAGAAGGAATCGGTGCAGCAGCGCATCAACCGCGACGACCAGGGCATCTCGTTCACCGAGTTCGCCTACAGCCTCCTGCAAGGCTACGACTTCAGCGAGCTGAACCGGCGCCACGGCTGCAAGCTGCAGATCGGCGGCTCGGACCAGTGGGGCAACATCACCGCCGGCACCGACCTGACCCGCCGGCTCAACCAGCAGCAGGTGTTCGGCCTGACGCTGCCGCTGGTCACCAAGTCCGACGGCACCAAGTTCGGCAAGACCGAGACCGGCACCATCTGGCTCGATGCCCGCAAGACCTCGCCCTACGGCTTCTACCAGTTCTGGCTCAATACCGCCGACGCCGACGTCTACACCTTCCTGCGCTACTTCAGCTTCCTGTCCCCGGCCGAGATCGCCGCGATCGAGGCGGCCGACCGCGCCCGCGAAGGCAAGCCCGAAGCCCAGCGCATCCTGGCCGAGCAGGTCACCGCCGTCGTCCACGGCCAGGCCGCGGTCGAGGCCGCCCAACGCATCAGCCGCAGCCTGTTCAGCGACAGCCTGGCCGAGCTGACCGAGTCGGATTTCGAACAGCTGGCGCTCGACGGCGTCCCGGGCGTGACGCTCGAGCGCAGCACGTCCGGCCTGATCGACGCGCTGGTGGCGGCCGGCCTCGCCAAGTCCAAGAGCGAGGCGCGTACCTTCATCCTGAGCGGCGCGGTCAGCGTCAACGGCCGCAAGGCCGAGACGATCGAACACGCGATCGGCGACGAGGAGCGGCTGTTCGGCCGCTTCACCCTGCTCCGCCGCGGCAAGAAACTGTACGGGCTGATCAGCTGGGCCTGAGCGGCCACGCGATCCGCACCCGGCCCCGGCGGCGTTCGCGCGCTGCCGGGGCCGTGCGCATTGCGGCGTCCGCGATGTGACCGCTGCGGCAATGCCCTTGTAGGAGCGGCTTCAGCCGCGAATGGCCGGGCGTCCTCTCCCGGCGTTCGCGGCTGAAGCCGTTCCTGCGTCGACATCGTTACCTTGCGGTGCCTGCGTCACGTCCCGCTGTAACCCATCGTCATTCCCTCCGCTGCCGGGCGGTTCTATAAAGGCAGGGCCCGCTCGCTCGGGCATGCCGGCCTACAAGAACACATCGAGCCCGCTGTTCCACGGAGGAAACCATGTCGAAGTCCAAGCTGTTCGACGCGCCGCTGGCGCGCCGCGAAATCCTGCGCCAGATGATCGCGCTGGGCGCCATGCCCGGCCTCGCCGCCTTGCCCGTCCTGCCGGCCCTGGCCGACGATGCGCCGCCCGACTACCCGGAAGATTGCACGCCGCCGACGCCGACCGGACCGGCGGTGCCCTTCGTGCCGGGCCGGCTGCCGGTGCTGCCGCGGCGCAGCATCAATTCGCTCGGCGAGGCCGAGCTGCGTACGCTGACCCTGGCCTTCGCCCGGCTGCGCGAATTGACCGTCAAGCAGCCCGACAACCCGCTCGGCTGGCTGCGCCAGAGCTATGTGCACTGCTGGTATTGCGGCGGCGGCACCGACGGCCAGGCCGGCCCCGAGATCCACGGCAGCTGGTGGTTCCTGCCCTGGCACCGCTGCTACCTGTACTTCCTCGAACGCATCCTGGCGCGGCTGGCCGGCGCGCCAGAGCTGCGGCTGCCGTACTGGGACTGGAGCACCCAGAGCGAGCAGACCCAGACGCTGCCGCTGGCCTATTCGCGCAAGTTCGCCATGCGCCGGCCCAACGCGCTCTACAACACCCGCCGCGGCGTGACCTACGGCGACCAGATCCCCAAGGCCTTCGTCGGGCCGAAGGCGATCAGCCTGGTGCTGGACGCGCCGAGCTTCGGCCAGTTCGGCGGCATGGATCCGGACGTCCACCTCACGCTGGGGCAGTCCGCCTCGGGCCTGCTCGAGCGCATCCCGCACAACAACGTGCACAACTGGACCGGCACGCCGGGCGACAGCGTCAACCAGGGCTGCGACATGGGCGTGCTGGCCACCGCCGCGCGCGACCCGGTGTTCTTCGCCCACCATGCCAACGTCGACCGCATGTGGCCGAGCTGGCTGGCGCTGGGCGGCGGCCACGACAATCCGACCGACGAGCGCTGGCTCGACCACGCCTGGAATTTCTACGACGAGAACGGCACCTGGACCTCGATCAAGGTCCGCGACGTGGTCGAGACCGCGGCCATCGGCTACGTCTACGACAGCCTGGCGGTGCCGACCCAGTCCAGCCCGGTGTTCTATTCGCCCGAGCGCCCGCCGCGCACCGTGCCGGCCGAGGCCCTGAGCGTGCTCTCCAGCGCCGCGCCGCGCGCGCTGTCGGCCGCGCCGACCACCCACGTGGCGGCGCTGCCGCAAGCCCACCGCGACGCGCTGGCGGCGCTGGCCGGCGGCCAGCGCTACCTGCTGACCTTCGAGGGCGTGCGCATCCCGGCCCACGTCGGCGTGGCGGTGAAGGTCTATGTCAACCTGCCCAAGGCCAATGCGGCGACCAGCACCGAGCTGCCCAACTATGTCGGGCTGATCTCCAGCGTGGCCAAGGTGCGCAAGGGCGAGCCGCACGGCGAGCACAAGCCCGAGCGGATGACCTTCGTCATCAACGTCGAGCTCGCGCGCAAGATCGCCGCCGACGGCACGCTGCAGGTGACGCTGGTGCCGATCACGCCGCGCGGCCGCCAGCCGGCCTCGGTCGAGCTGAGCTACGAGACGATCACGCTGGCGCCGCTGTAGGGTTGCCGCTGCTCGCCGGGAGGATGTAGGAGCGGCTTCAGCCGCGAATGGCGGTCGGGTCTTTTCCGCCCATTCGCGGCTGAAGCCGCTCCTGCGGTGAAGTGTTCCGTGCGTGCCGGGCGGAAGCGCGGAGACGCCGGGCCGAACCGCTCAGGGCGTGCTCGGCGGCGGCGTCGCCTCGTCCATCGGCGGGTTCCGCTCCGCGGCCGGCGGCTCGACATAGGTCGAATCGCCGGCTTCCGCCTCGGTCTCTTCCGGCTCGTCCCCGCTCATGTCCTCGTCGGTCAGCTCGTCCGGCGCCGGCATCTCCACGCCGTCCATGCCGATCGCGCTGACGAAGCCGTTGCCGGGCGTGAACAGGTCGAGGTACCACTCGCCGCCGATCTGCAGCACGCCGGGCGGCTGCGGCATCTGGTAGGTCGGCACGCCTTTGAGCGCTCGGCCCATGAAGCGCATCCACATCGGCAGCGCCAGCTGCGCGCCGCCGGCGCCGACCGAGCGCGGCTGGTCGTAGCCGAGCCAGCTGACCGCCAGCAGCGAATGCTGGTAGCCGGCGAACCAGACGTCGTGCATGTCGTTGGTGGTGCCGGTCTTGCCGCCGATGTCGGTCCGGCCCAGCGCGTTGCTCTGCCAGGCGGTGCCGCGCTGGGCCACGCCGAGCAGGAGCTGGTGCATCACGAAGGCGTTGCGCGGCGTCAGCGCGCGGATCGCGTTGGCCTCGGCCACCGCCGGCCGCGCCTGCAGCAGCAACTGGCCGCGGCCGTCGCGCACCTCGGCGATCAGGTAGGGCGGCACCCGCCAGCCGCCGTTGGCGAACACCGCGTAGGCGCCGGCGAGCTGCAGCGGCGTGACCTGGCCGGCGCCGAGCGCCATCGGCAGGTAGGGCGGTACCTGGGCGGGCACGAAGCCGAAGCGCTGCACGTAGTCGCGGATGAAGGGCACGCCGACATAGTCGGCGACGCGTACCGCCACCAGGTTCTTCGATTTCTGCAGGCCGCTGCGCATGCTGATCGGGCCGGCCTCGCTGCCGTCGTCGTTCTTCGGCTCCCAGCGCTTGTCGCTGCCCGGGTCGAGCTGCACCGAGAAGGCGGCGTCGTTGACGATGGTGGCCGGGCCGACGCCGCGTTCGAGCGCGGCCGAGTAGACGAAGGGCTTGAAGGTCGAGCCGGGCTGGCGCCAGGCCTGCGCCGCGCGGTTGAACTTGTTGACGCCGAAATCGAAGCCGCCGACCAGCGCACGGATCGCGCCGTCCTGCGGCGCCAGCGCCACCAGCGCGCCCTGGATCTGCGGCAGCTGCACGATCTCGCGCGCGCCGCGCGCATCCCTGCCGATCCGCACCACGGCGCCGGGCCGGATGCGTAGCTTGGCCGGCGCGCCTTCGCGCAGCCCGGCGGCGGCGAAGCGTAGGCCGGGCTCGGCGATCTCCACCGTGTCGCCGTCGCGCGTCAGCGCCACCACCTTGCGCGGGCTGGCCGCGACCACCACGGCGGCGACCTGGCCGTCGGCATCCGGGTGGGCGGCCAGCAGCTCGTCCGCGCTGTCCTCGCGGGCGGCCGGCTCCGGCAGCGCCACGTAGGCCTCGGGCCGCGCCAGCCGCGGCGGCGGTCGTAGTCGAGCAGGCTCTGCCGCACGCTTTCCCAGGCCATCTGCTGCTGGGCGTAGTCGATGGTGGTGACCACCGTCAGCCCGCGCGAGTAGGCGGCCTCGCCGTACTTGTCGAACATCGCCTGGCGCACCATCTCGGCGGCGTATTCGGCATGCGGCTGGCTGGCCGGCGCGGCGTCCTGGCTGCGCGCCAGTTGCAGCGGCTCGGCCAGCGCCTGGCGGTAGCGCGCCTCGCCGATGTAGCCCAGCTCGCGCATGCGCTTGAGGATGTATTCCTGCCGGACCCGCGCGCGGCGCGGATTGCTGACCGGGTTGTAGGCCGACGGCGCCTTGGGCAGGCCGGCCAGCATGGCCGATTCGGCCAGCGTCAGCGCGCCGAGCTCCTTGCCGAAGTAGACCCGCGCCGCGCTGGCGAAGCCGTAGGCGCGCTGGCCCAGGTAGATCTGGTTCATGTACAGCTCGAGGATCTCGTCCTTGCTGCGCACCGCCTCGATCTTGTAGGCCACCACGATCTCGCGCAGCTTGCGCGTGACGGTCTTGTCGCGGGTCAGGAACAGGTCGCGCGCCACCTGCATGGTGATGGTGCTGGCGCCCTGGCCGCGGCCGCCGCTGCCGAGGTTGGCGAGGCCGGCGCGCAGCACGCCGACCAGGTCGATCGCGCCGTGCTCGTAGAAGCGCGCGTCCTCGATCGCCAGCACCGCCTGCCTGAGGTCGGCCGGGATGTCGGCGAGCTTCACCAGGCTGCGCCGCTCCTTGCCGAATTCGCCGATCAGCACCTTGTCGCGCGAATAGACCCGCAGCGGCACCTTGGGCTGCAGGTCGTCGAGCTCGGCCAGCGAGGGCAGGTCGCGCAGCAGCCAGGCCAGGCCGGCCAGCATGGCCAGTGCCAGCGCCGCCGCGAGCAGCAGCAGGGGGCGGCGGTAACGTTGCCAGAAGTCGGCCAGGCGTTCGCGCAGGCGCGGGCGGCGTGGCGGGGAGGCGGTGGCGGCGCGGGCTCGGACCGCGGCGCCAAGGTGGGCTCGATCGTCGGCTCGATCGGGGGCTGCTGCTCGGGGATGGGCGGTTCGGTCATGAGGCGGGCGCCGGGCGCGGGTCAGCGTGGGGTGGTGGGGAGCGGTGCGATCGCCGCGCACGGCGCGACGATCCGGACCGCTCGGGCGGGGCTTCCGGATGCGAGCGGCGCCGGCGGCGGGAAGTTCGCGCCGCCCGGCGCCGGCTTCAGCGGGGCATGGTGAGCTTGACCAGCATCTCGCCGGCGGCGGCGCGCTCCTCGTGCGAGCCGCTCATCATCAGCCGCTCGAGGATGGCCGCGCCGGCTTCCTGCTGGCCCGACTGGATCAGCCGCCGCGCCGCGCGCAGCTCGGCGTGCTCGCCCGGCACGGCGTCGGTATCGGCTTCTTCGGGCTCGTCGGGCGCCACCAGTTCGAGCGGCGGCTCGATGTCGATCAGGTCGAAGGCCGGGATCGGCTCCACCTGCGGCGGCGCCACTTCCTCGGGCAGGTCGAATTCGAACTCGGGCAGCTCGGAGGCCGGGGCCGGCGGCGTTTCCTGCTCGGTCGGCAGCTCGAACACCAGCGGCTCGGCCACCGGCGGGGCGGCGGCGCATATTGGACCGGGGCCGGCACCGGGGCCGGGGCGGCCGGCGGCGCGTAGGACTGCGGCTCGCTCAATTGGTCCAGCATCGCGGTGATCTCGTCGGCATTGCTGCCGCTCACGCCCTGGCCGCTGAACAGCGCGCTGGCCGGCGCCAGGTCGCGGCCCATGATGCTGACCTTTTCCCACAGCGTCTCGCTGACGAAGTGGTTGCGGAAATCGGCCGCGACCTCGAGGAAGGCATCGGTGTCGCGGCGGCTGTGCATCAGTTCGAGCAGCTGGATCCAGTTCACCACGTGGGTCGGCCGCGCCGCGATCTCGCCGCGCAGGAGCTCGACCGCGTAGTCGTACTGGCCGTGGGCGGCCAGCAGCGTGGCCTCGGCCGCCACGTCGCTGAGGTAGACCACGTTGAGGTCGGACGCTTCCTGCTCCTGGTCGGCCTGCGGCGCCAGCTCCGGCGCCAGGCGAGCCGGCTCGTACGAGGCCGGCGGGTGGTAGGGCTGGGTCTCGTCGTGGCGGCGCTGGTGGCCGTTCGACGCTTCCTGGGCGAACAGCGGCGAGTTGGTGTCGGCCAGGAAGTTGGCCTTCTCCTCCTGCTGCCGCCGCAGCGCGCGCCAGCGGCCGATCAGCACGGCCAGGCCGGCCAGCCCCAGGCCGCCGAGCCCCACCAGCCCGCCCAGCCAGATCCACTGGCTGCGCCGTTCGGCGCGGTCGCGCGCCTCGGTCTCTTCCTCGACGATGGCCTTGTTGCGTTCCTGGACCTGCGTCAGCAGGGTGTTCAGCCGCTGTTCGAGCCGGGCGACCTGCTCGCGGGCCGCTTCGAGCTCCTTCGACTGGTTGGCGAGCATGGTGTTGAGCCGGTCGATCTCGGCCGACTGCAGCGGCTCGCCGGTCTCGGGCGGCGCACTGATGCTGAGCTTGGTGGTGGGCGTCGCCGGCGGCGGCGCGATGACCTGCGGCTGCGGCGTCGGCTGGGCCGGCGGCGGCGCGGCCGGCTTGGGCGGCACAGGCTTGGGCGCGGCCGGCTTCGGCTGGGTCGCGCGGCGGGCGGGCGCCGCGCGCGCATCGGCCGGCATGCCGGGCACGTCGGCCAGCTTGACCGGCAGGTTCAGCTTGATGCCGGCGGCCAGCGGCTTCTTGCCGCGCGGCGGCAGGTGGGCGTTCAGCCGGCGCAGCTCGAGCACCAGCGCCTTCTGCGCATCCGGCTGGCCGGGCAGCAGCTGGCGCGAGATGCTGGCGTAGGTCTCGCCGCCCTGGGTCAGCCATGCGCCGTTCTGGGCGGCCAGCGGATCGGTGGCCGCGACGGCGCCCGGTTGCGCGCGCGGGGGCGCGGCCGGCACGGCGGCGCGATTGGCGGCGGGCGCGGCCAGCGGTGCGGCGATCGGCCGCGTCGACGGCATGTCGAGCAGCAGGGTGTAGTCGCGCTGTACCAGCGCCGCATCGCCGCAGCGCAGGCGGACGGTGAGCGCCACGATGGGTTCGCCGACCGTATCGACGCTGTGGATGTCGAGCACGCCGCCGCCGGCGGTCCGGCGGAAGCCCAGCCGGGCGGTCTGCATCGGGCCGTCGGCGCCGCCGTCGCGCACGATGGCGGAGAAGCAGTCGGCCGCCAGTCCTTCGTCGGCCGCGGCCTGCACGCGGACGCTGGCCTCGAGCGGCTGGCCGAGGGTGGACTGGAGACTGAGTTCGCCCAGCGACGCAGTGTGTGCGGGAGTGTTCAGCCAGGCCGCGGCCAGGCTGGCGGAGAGAAGACTGAAGGAGAGCGGTTTACGGGCTGGGCGAATTGCCATCGATTCTTCCTAGCATCGCGCAATTATTGATTAGTCTTGTCTTCATAATATTTGTTATCGGTCGGACCGCCGCGAAAGCCAAATATCCGCCTGCGCAAGGATATATTGCGGATCGACCGCCGGGACTGTTTGTACGGTAACGCGCTTACCGATCCGGATTTCCGCGAGTGTACCGTCATGTCTCCATCCGCGTCCCCGCTTCGCGCTTGGCTTGCAGCCGATGAGCCGGTCGTGCTCGACGGCGCGCTGGCGACCGAACTCGAAAACCGCGGCTGCGATCTGCGCGATCCGCTGTGGTCGGCCCGGATATTGATCGAACGACCCGAGTTGATCCGGGCCGTGCATGCCGATTATTTCGCCGCCGGCGCCGACGTCGCGATCACCGCCAGCTACCAGGCCAGTTTCGAAGGATTCGCCCGCCGCGGCATCGGCGCGGAGGAGGCGAACGCGCTGCTGCGCCGCTCGGTCGAGCTGGCCGCCGCGGCGCGCGACGCGTTCTGGGCCGAGCCGCGCAACCGCGTCGGCCGCCGCCGCCCGCTGGTGGCGGCCTCGGTCGGCCCCTACGGCGCGATGCTGGCCGACGGCTCGGAATACCGCGGCCACTACGGCCTGGCGCGCCCGGCGCTGATGGACTTCCACCGCCCGCGGATGGGGGCGCTGCTGGCAGCCGGCGCCGACCTGCTGGCCTGCGAGACCATCCCCTGCCTCGACGAGGCGCTCGCGCTGGCGCAACTGCTGGCCGAGTTTCCCGGCGCCGAGGCCTGGATCGCCTTCAGCTGCCGCGACGACGCCCACGTCTGCCAGGGCGAGCGCTTCGACGACTGCCTGCGCGCGCTCGACGGCTTCGGCCAGGTGGCGGCGGTCGGCCTCAACTGCACCGCGCCGGCCCACGTGGTGCCGCTGCTGACGGCCGGCCGCGCGGCGACCGCCAAGCCGCTGCTGGCCTACCCGAATTCCGGCGAGCGCTACGACCCCGGCGGCAAGTGCTGGCACGGTGCGGCGGACGCGCGACAGTTCGCCGCCGCGGCGCGCGGCTGGTATGCCGCCGGCGCCCGCCTGATCGGCGGCTGCTGCCGTACCGGCCCGGCCGAGATCGCGGCCATCGCCGCCTGGGCCCGCGCCGCCGCAGCCTAGCCCGCGGCATGTAGCGAGCGGTCGCTTGGCTACCTGCGGCGGCGGCGCGATGATCGGCCGGCGCGTCGCTTCCGCCGCGCTCCATCGGCCGCCCGTCCGGGCGGCGTCCATTCCCGGGATTCCCTCACGATGCAAACGCTCGATCTCCTCGTACTCGGCGGTGTCGGCATCGACACCATCGTCCGCGTGCCGGCGCTGCCCCTGCCGCTGGCCGATTCGATCCACGTGCCGGCCGTGCGCGACTACGTCGCCCATACCGGCAACGGCTATGCGCTGGCGGCGCAGGCGCTCGGCCTGCGCACCCGCTTCCTCGATTTCCTCGGCGACGACGAGCAGGGCCGGCTGGTGCTCGAGCGCTACCGCCGGCGCGGGCTCGATTTCGACTACATCGTCGAGCCCAGCGGCACGCGCCGCAGCGTCAACCTGGTCGATCCGGCCGGCCGCCGGCTGTCGCTGTACGACGGCCGCCACCCGGATGCGCTGCGCATGCCGCGCGACTTCTACCTGCCGTCGATGCGCGCGGCGCGGCACGTGCACCTGTCGATCATGGCCTGGGCGCGCGACTGCTTCGCCGACGTGCAGGCGCTGGGTCTGAGCAGTTCGACCGACCTGCACGACTGGGACGGCCGCAACGACTACCACCGCGCCTTCGCGCAGCAGGCCGACCTGGTGTTCGTCAGCATCGTCGCGATGGGCGGCCGCCACTTCGAGGTGATGCGCGAGATCCTCGAGCAGGGCAGGGCGCGGCTGGTGGTGGCGACGGGCGGCGAGCAGGGCTCCTGGTGGCTGGCGCGCGGCGACGCGATGCCCGGCCACCAGCCGGCGCTGGCGCCCGAGCGGCCGGTGGTGGACAGCAACGGCGCCGGCGATTCCTTCGCCGCGGCCTTTCTCTATGGCTGGCTGCAGGGCCTGCCGCCGGCCGAATGCGCGCGGCTCGGCGCGCTGGCCGGCGCCTATGCCTGCAGCTGCCACGGCACTCACGAGGATTTCGTCACGCGCGAGCAGTTGCTGCGGCTGCGCGCCGCGCTCGGCGATGCGCCGGCGGCCGGGCCGGCCGCGCAAGGCTGAGGCGGGGCCGTCGCGCCCGGCTGCACCGCCGGGACTGCCGGATCGGGCCGATAGGCCGGCATGGGCCGGTTGTAGCCATGCCTACCGCCCATGGGCGATGCCGCCATCCATCGGCGCACGAGGGGTGGGCAAAGGCAGGCACCGGTCCGGTGCATTCAATACCACTCTCCGGTCCGCTGCCCGATTCGAATTGGTGCAAATGGCCGATCGGGCCGGATCGATTCCTGTATTGACCAGGCTCCCGAATTAAATCGCCGCGATGGATGAATGCCTGAATCCGGTGCGTCGGGCGATTGGTCAATGCACCCAATTGGATCGAATGGCCGGCCATCGCGCTTCATGCCGGTTCAAGTCCCGTTCAATCAATGCGCACGGCGATTTCGGGCCTGCCGCAATTCCTGTCCGTATCCATTCGTAAACCGGCCGGCCATCGCGGCCCGATTGTCCGTTTTCTTGCCCGGCTTCGAGCCGGATGGCCTTGCCGGAGCCGGCTTGGCGCAGCGGCCGGCGAATACCGGCAGGGTGGATTCGCGGCTGGCCGGATGCCGTGAATCGCCTTTTGCTTATATAAGTCCACTTTATATCCAGAGCGCCATGCCACAAGGGCGAGCGTCCCGCCGGGACGGCGTTCGGGCCTTCCTGGCGCCGAGCGTCGTATTCATGCCGCGTAGCAAGACTACAAGCATGTGACGGCCGAAGGCGGTGTTCCGGCCGCGGCGGTGCGGGTTGTCCGTTTTTCATGCTGCGATGCAAAGTCGGGTGGCAGGTTCGGATATGGCGTTGAATAAGGATTGCAAGCTCTGAGATGCCGGTTTCGCGAGACGATTTATTGCGCTGCATCATTTTGTGTAGCGAATTTTATATTTGCTACGCTGCCGGGAGGACCACTTGCTTTCTGACCGAACGCTATTGACACCCATTTTTTGCATGCCCTAGCATCGGCCAATACCAAATTAAAACAACATATGACCAATATGATAATACCGGTATCGTCCGAGCCGTTTGGACCAGTCCGGTATTACATGCAGCGGCAAAAACGCACGACCCAATGATCTGGATCACGTCGTTATGGTTGCGGGGGCGACGGGATCGAACAAATCAGACCGGGGTTCAATCCGGCTACCTCGCTTGATCCTTCTCGGATGGAGACTTCTGCATGCAAGCAACTCGTAAGCCGCCCCGCCGTTTCGGCCTGACCGCCGTCACCCTGAGCCTGGCCGCCGCCGGCGCCCTGTACTCGCCGAGTGCGCTGGCCGCCGCCTGTGCCGCCACCTGGACCCAGAACAACACCTACTACGCGGTCAACACCGTGGTGTCCTACGCGGGCAGCAACTACAAGGCGCTGGTGTCGCACACCGCCTACGCCGGCACCAACTGGTACCCGTCCACGACGCCGTCGCTGTGGAGCTCGCAAGGCACCTGCACCGGTACGCCGACCCCGACGCCCACGCCGACCCCCACTCCGACGCCGACCCCCACGCCGACTCCGACGGCCACCCCGACCCCGAAGCCGAGCCCGACCCCCACCCCGACGCCTACTGCGACGCCGACCCCCACGCCGACGGCCACCCCGACGCCGAGGCCGAGCCCGACGCCGACTCCGACTCCGACGGCCACCCCGACGCCGACCCCGACGCCGACCCCGACGCCGACCCCCACGCCGACTCCGACCCCGACGCCCAGCGCGCGCCAGGTCGGTTCCTACTTCGCGCAATGGGGCATCTACGGCCGCAACTACCAGGTGAAGAACATCGACACCTCGGGCTCGGCCGCCAAGATGACCTTCCTGAACTACGCCTTCGGCAACGTCTACCAGAAGAACGGCGGCTACGAATGCGACATCCAGTACCGTACCGAATCGGGTAACGGCGATGGCGGCGATCCGTTCGCCGACTACAGCAAGTCGTTCGACGCGGCCGGTTCGGTCGACGGCGTGGCCGACAAGTGGGACAGCCCGCTGCGCGGCAACTTCGGCCAGATCAAGCGGCTGAAGGCCAAGTACCCCGGCCTGAGCCCGATGATCTCGATCGGCGGCTGGTCCTGGTCCAAGTGGTTCTCGGCGGCCTCGGCCACCGACGCGCTGCGCAAGCAGCTGGTCTCGAGCTGCATCAACGTCTACATCAAGGGCAACCTGCCGAGCTATGACGGCGCGGGCGGCACCGGTGCGGCGGCGGGCGTGTTCGACGGCATCGACATCGACTGGGAATTCCCGGGCGTGCAGGGCTTCGGCTACAACACCGTGAGCCCGGCCGACAAGCAGAACTTCACCTTGCTGCTGAAGGAGTTCCGCACCCAGCTGACGGCCCTGACGGCGACCACCGGCAAGACCTACAAGCTGACCGTGGCGATCGGTGCCGGCAAGGACAAGATCGACATGACCGAGCCGGGCAACTACAGCCAGTACCTCGACTGGATCAACGTGATGTCCTACGACTTCCATGGCGGCTGGGATGCCAAGGGTCCGACGGACTTCCACTCGCACCTGTACAACGATCCGGCCAGCCCGAACTCGGCCACCACGCTCGGCGCCAGCTACAACATCGACAGCGCGGTCAACGCCCTGATCGCCGCCGGCGCACCGGCCAACAAGATCGTGCTGGGCATCCCGTTCTACGGTCGCGGCTGGACCGGCGTGACCAACGCCAACAACGGCCTGTACCAGGCTGCGACGGGCGCGGCGACCGGCACCTACGAGGCGGGCATCGAGGACTACAAGGTGCTGAAGAACCGGCCTGGCAGCGTGTTCACCCACGCGGTGACCAAGCAGAGCTGGAAGTTCGACGGTACCAACTTCTGGTCCTACGACACCCCGGCCGTGATCCAGACCAAGATCGACTACGTCAAGGCCAAGGGTCTGCGCGGCCTGATGAGCTGGTCGCTCGACGGTGACACGACCGACGGCGAACTGATGACCAAGATGAGCACGGTCAAGTAATACGATTGCCGGCTCTGGCGGCCACGAGTCGCCGTGAGTACTGTGGCCTCCTCCTCGCGGGGAGGCACTTTTTCTTCGATCCATGGGTGCGCGGCCCCGCGCCGCGACCGGTGGATGCAAGTTCCCTGAACGACCCGCAGCGAGATGCGCATGACCGAACTGACCGCCGAATGGCAAGGCTGGCTATCCGACAACGTGGCGCGCGGCTGCTCGTCCGAATCGATGATCGACGCCATGGTGCGGGCCGGCTTCGACTCCACCCACGCCGGCGCGCTGGTGCACGTGTATGCCCGCGGCGGGCTGGCCTCGCCGTCCTCGTTCAAGCCCGCGGCCGTCGCGGCGCGGCCCGATGCCGGCTACGTCTACGACGATCTGCCGTTCGAGGCCGGCAACCGGCTCGACGGCGGCGACCGCCGGGTTGCCGTGGCCATGCGCTGCGACAAGCCGCAGGTGCTGGTGCTCGACGGCGTGCTGTCGCACGAGGAATGCGACGAGATCATCGAGCGCTCGCGCAGCAAGCTCAGCCGCTCCACCACGGTCGATCCGCAGACCGGCGGCGAGAGCGTGATCGAGCGGCGTACCAGCGACGGCACCTTCTTCAAGCTGTGCGAGGACGAATTCATCGCCCGCATCGATACCCGGGTGTCGCGGCTGATGAACTGGCCGCTGGAGAACGGCGAAGGCCTGCAGATCCTGCGCTACGGCGTGGGCGGCGAGTACAGCCCGCATTTCGACTATTTCCCGCCGGCCGATCCGGGCAGCGCCACCCATGTCGCCCGCAGCGGCCAGCGGGTGGCGACCATGGTGATCTATCTCAACGACGTCGAGGCCGGCGGCGCGACGATCTTTCCCGATGCCGGCCTGTCGGTGACGCCGCGCAAGGGTTGCGCGGTGTATTTCCGCTATGCCAACGGCCGCGGCCAGCTCGATCCGCTGACGCTGCACGGCGGCGCGCCGGTGACCGCCGGCGAGAAGTGGATCATGACCAAGTGGATGCGCGAGCGCCGCTACGGCTGAGCGCGATCGCCCCGGCCGACGAACCCAGCGGATCGCCGCGTCGCGGCGTCCGCCCTGCAAGGACCCCGCGGTGGAAACCAAGCACGTGGACAACGAATGGCGGCGCTGGATCGCCGAGAACCTGCTGCTCGACGGCGAGCCGGGCAGCATCTTCGGCGCGATGGTCGAGAATGGCATCCATCCTGAGGAAGCCGGCCGCGAGCTCGACGCGGCGCTCGCTAGCCCCTACCTGGCCGGCGCGGCACGGCTGCGCAACCGCCTGCGCAAGCGGACCTGGCCGCTCGACATCCAGCGCAAGCTCAACCGGCTCGACGGCCGTACCCACCAGGTGCCGCGCCGCCATCGGCTCGACGGCCAGGCCTTCTTCGAAGAGTTCTACGCGCTCAACCGGCCGGTGATCATCACCGGCATGCTCGACGACTGGCCGGCGCGCACCCGGTGGAATCACGACTACTTCCGCAGCCGCTTCGGCGAGCGCGAAGTCGAGGTCCAGTACGGCCGCAGCGGCGACGCCAATTTCGAGGTGAACCAGCCCAGGCTGCGCCGCACCATGCGTTTCGGCGACTACGTCGACCAGGTCGAGGCGGCCGGCGAGACCAACGATTTCTACATGACGGCCAACAATACCTCGCGCAACCGCGAGGCGCTGACCGAGCTGTGGGACGACATCGGCCGCCTGCCCGAATACCTCGACGGCAGCCGCGACGGCTTCCTCTGGTTCGGCCCGCGCGGCACGCGCACGCCGCTGCACCACGATCTGACCAACAACTTCATGGCCCAGGTGGCCGGCCGCAAGCGGGTGGTGCTGGTCCCGGCGGTCGAGCTCGGCCAGGTCTACAACGACCTGCACTGCTACACCCGGTCGACGCCGGCCGCGTCGACTACGACCGTTTCCCGCTGATGCGCGACGCGCAGCGGCTCGAGGTCGAGCTGGCGCCGGGCGAGATCCTGTTCCTGCCGGTCGGCTGCTGGCATTACGTCGAGGGGCTCGACGTGAGCATCACCATGTCCTTCATCAATTTCCGCTGGGACAACGATTTCGCGAGCTTCTACGGGACTTATCACGGAGTCTGAATCCTTCCTCGCCCGGCTTCGCACGCGGGGAACGATCGGAATGCAGCGCCCGGCCATGCCGGGCGTTCGCTTTTGGCGGGGTGCTTGCCGCTCGACCGCGGCCGCCGGGGCCGATCCGGCTTCGATTCCTGTGTCGGATACGTTGCATCCGCGCGCGCCGGCCTACCGTTCGGCAGGTAGTCGTTTTCCGCTGCGGCGGGCCGACTACGGCAATCCATAGCGGCGATCTATCGGCGCGCGGCATTCAATCTCGTGGTCGCCGACGGCCTCGGAAACCGGTCAAGCCGCGATGACGGCTGCATGCCAGACCACTACGGCCGGCGCCGGTGCGAGGGCCGGGCGGTGCGGTGACGAATGCGCTTTGAATACAGGGTCTTGGCGAATCGGCCGCTCGGTTCGCGGCCGGTTTCCGATGTCCGAGCGAGCGCTCGTCTAATACCACTTCAATTGCGCTTGATCGGAGCGATCGCCTTGGCGTGCTCGCGGCCAGGGCGGCGAGCGGAGTCGGCGCGTAGTCCATCGTCATCGGCTACGCATTGTGGCCTGTCTGGTAAGTATTTGATTTGTTTTCGATGTTGAAGATCTTTCGACGCTGGGCATAGCATGGGTCATGACCTCGGGAGGATGCGGATCGCCAGCGTAGCGACCGCATGAACGGTTCAACGGCCGGTTTCGATGCCGAGCCGTGCTGGGTGGCGGGGTCGTAAAGGGCAGTTTCATAAGTCCACTTTGTTTCCACTGAAAGAGATACGGAGAGTCAAGCTATGCACAAACCCTGCAAACCGGCCCGGCGCTTTTCGCGGAACGCCGTCACCCTGAGCCTGGCCGTCGCCGGCTTCCTGTATGCCCCGAGCGCGCTGGCCGCCGCTTGCGCCACGGCCTGGGCCGAGGGCAATACCTACGCGGCCGGTACGCTGGCGTCCTACCAGAGCAACAACTACCAGGCGCTGGTGACGCACACCGCCTATGCCGGCGCCGGCTGGAACCCGGCCGCGACGCCGACGCTGTGGTCGTCGCAAGGCGCCTGCACCTCGACGCCGACCCCGACTCCGACGCCTACTCCGACCCCAACGCCGACCCCAACGCCGACCCCAACGCCGACCCCAACGCCGACGCCCACTCCGACCACCTGCTATGCAGCCTGGGCATCGGCACGGCCTACACCACCGGCCAGCGCGTGACCTACGACGGCCGCAACTACGAGGCGAAGTGGTGGACGATGGGCGAAGTGCCGTCGGCCAATACCGGCAGCGGCAAGCCCTGGAACGACGTCGGTGTCTGCAATGGACCGACGCCGACGCCAACTCCGACTCCCACACCCACTCCGACGCCGACCCCAACGCCTACCCCAACGCCGACGCCGACTCCCACCCCGACCCCGACCCCGACCCCGACCCCGACCCCGACGCCCAGCGCGCGCCAGGTCGGTTCCTACTTCGCGCAATGGGGCATCTACGGCCGCAACTACCAGGTGAAGAACATCGACACCTCGGGCTCGGCCGCCAAGCTGACCTTCCTGAACTACGCCTTCGGCAACATCTACCAGAAGAACGGCGGCTACGAATGCGACATCCAGTACCGCACCGAATCGGGTAACGGCGACGGCGGCGATCCGTTCGCCGACTACAGCAAGTCGTTCGACGCGGCCAGCTCGGTCAACGGCGTGGCCGACACCTGGGACAGCCCGCTGCGCGGCAACTTCGGCCAGATCAAGCGGCTGAAGGCCAAGTACCCCGGCCTGAGTCCGATGATCTCGCTGGGCGGCTGGTCCTGGTCCAAGTGGTTCTCGGCGGCCTCGATGACCGATGCGCTGCGCAAGCAACTGGTGTCGAGCTGCATCAACATCTACATCAAGGGCAACCTGCCGAGCTATGACGGCGCGGGCGGCGCCGGCGCGGCGGTCGGCGTGTTCGAGGGCATCGACATCGACTGGGAATTCCCGGGCGTGCAGGGCTTCGGCTACAACACCGTGAGCCCGGCCGACAAGCAGAACTTCACTTTGCTGCTGAAGGAGTTCCGCACCCAGCTGACGGCCCTGACGGCGACCACCGGCAAGACCTACAAGCTGACCGTGGCGATCGGTGCCGGCAAGGACAAGATCGACATGACCGAGCCGGCGAACTACAGCCAGTACCTCGACTGGATCAACCTGATGTCCTACGACTTCCACGGCGGCTGGGACGCCCAGGGTCCGACGGACTTCCATTCGCACCTGTACAACGATCCGGCCAGCCCGAACTCGGCCACCGCGCTCGGCGCCAACTACAACATCGAGAAAGCGGTCGACAACCTGATCGCGGGCGGCGCGCCGGCCAGCAAGATCGTGATCGGCATCCCGTTCTACGGCCGCGGCTGGACCGGCGTGACCAATGCCAACAACGGCCTGTACCAGGCTGCGACGGGACCGGCCACCGGGACCTACGAGCCGGGCATCGAGGACTACAAGGTGCTGAAGAACAAGGCCGGCAGCGTGTTCACCCATGCGGTGACCAAGCAGAGCTGGAAGTTCGACGGCAGCAACTTCTGGTCCTACGACACCCCGGCCGTGATCCAGACCAAGATCGACTACGTCAAATCCCGCGGCCTGGGCGGGATGATGAGCTGGTCGCTCGATGGCGATACCGCCGACGGCGAGCTGATGACCAAGATGAGCACCGTCAAGTAAGCCGCGCCGGCTCCGGCGACCTTGCGTCGCCGCGTCGACCGAGGCCTCCCCACGGGGAGGCCTTTTTCATTGGGTCGTGCAGGCAAGGCCCATTCATCGGGGGGCGCCGATGGGGATTCCATGGCGACGGGCAAGGTGCAGCGCTGCGTCGCATGCCCGCGTCGCCCCTGGCCGCCAGTGTCCGTCCGTCGCGGGTGTGTCGCTTCCGCCATAGCGCGGCTGCCGTTCGGCAGGTAGTCGCCTATCGCCAGGCCGGCCGGACTACGGCGGCTCATAGCGAATGGCTATTAAAGCCGGCCGCCATAGCGTGCACGGGAAAACGGCGCCGACCGGCCGGCCTTGCCAGGTCGAGCCGGCCTGCCAGACCACTGTTACAGACCGTCGCGCGGCGAGGCGACGGGCCTGCGGCGAATCCACTTTGAATACATGGTCTTGAGGCGAACGGAACCGCGGTGCATGTCCGTTTCCTTGCCTCCGAAATGGCGGTCGATTAATACCACTTAAATTTCGATTGTCCAGCTGGTCTTTAAAAGCGCCGATATCGGCCTGAGTCCGGCTGCATTCGGTTCGTAGTCCAATTGAAATTGTTACGAATCGTGGTGTGTTTTGTAAGTGGTTGATTTGTTTTGCGATGTTGACGGTGTTTCAAGGCCGGGCTTAGCATGGCTGCGACCTCGGAAGGGTACGGATTGCCAGCGTAGCGACCGTGCGGATGTGGCTGCGATGCCGAATTGCAAGGAGTGGCGAGGTCGAATCAGCAGCTTGATAAGTCCACTTTATTTCCACCGAACAAGAGCTATGGAGATTCAACGCATGCGCATTCCCTGCAAGCCGGCCCGGCGATTTTCGCTGAGCGCCGTCACCGTCGGCCTCGCCGCCGCCGGCCTTCTCTACACCCCGAGCGCGCTGGCCGCCGCCTGCGCCACCGCCTGGGTGGAGAACAACACCTACTACGCGATCAACACGGTGGTGTCCTACCAGGGCAGCAACTACAAGGCACTGGTTTCGCACACCGCCTACACCGGCACCGGCTGGTACCCGGCCACCACGCCGTCGCTGTGGAGCTCGCAGGGCACCTGCGGCACGACGACCCGACGCCGACGCCGACCCCGACGCCGACCCCGACGCCGACGCCGACCCCCACTGCGACCCCGACGCCCACGCCGACTCCCACGGCGACGCCGACCCCGCGGCCGAGCCCGACCCCGACGCCCACGGTGACGCCGACCCCGACGCCGAAGCCCAGCCCGACGCCGACCCCCACGCCGACCCCGACGCCCACGCCGAAGCCGAGCCCGACGCCCACGCCGACGCCCACTCCCACTCCCACGCCAACCCCGACGCCCACCCCGACCGGCAACGAAGCCTGCCGTCCGGACGGCCTGACCAAGGGCGCGGCGATCGACGTGCCCTACTGCCTCGCGTACGACAGCCAGGGCCGCGAGAAGCTGGCCAACGGCAACAAGCGCCGCATCATCGGCTACTTCACCAGCTGGCGTACCGGCAAGAACGGCCTGCCGGCCTATCTGGCCAAGGACATTCCCTGGAACAAGATCACCCACATCAACTACGCCTTCGCCCACATCGACAGCGCCAACAAGATCTCGGTCAACGAAACGGTGGCCGGCAACGAGGCGACCGGCATGGAATGGCCGGGCGTGGCGGGCGCCGAGATGGACAGCACGCTGACCTATAAGGGTCATTTCAACCTGCTGAACAAGTACAAGAAGCAGAACCCGGGCGTGAAGACGCTGATCTCGATCGGCGGCTGGGCCGAGACCGGCGGCTACTTCGGCGGCGACGGCAACCGCGTCGCTTCCGGCGGCTTTTACAGCATGACCACCAATGCCAACGGCAGCATCAACACCGCCGGCATCAACACCTTCGCCGACTCGGTGGTCGCCTTCCTGCGCAAGTACAACTTCGATGGCGCCGACCTCGACTACGAGTACCCGACCACCATGTCCAAGGCGGGCAATCCGCTCGACTGGGCGGTGTCGGAACCGCGCCTGGCCGGCCTGCAGGCGTCCTACCGCGAGCTGCTGAAGGTGCTGCGGCAGAAGCTCGACCAGGCGTCGGTCGCCGACAACCGCTACTACATGCTGACCATCGCCTCGCCCTCGTCGGGCTATCTGCTGCGCGGCATGGAGACCTTCCAGGGCGTGCAGTACCTCGACTACGTCAACATGATGACGTATGACCTGCACGGCGCCTGGAACGAGTTCGTCGGTCCGAACGCCGCGCTGTTCGACGACGGCAAGGATGCCGAGCTGGCCAAGTGGGGCGTCTACACCACCAGCCAGTACGGCGGCATCGGCTACCTCAACACCGACTGGGCCTACCGCTACTTCCGCGGCGCCTTGCCGGCCGGCCGCATCAACGTCGGCGTGCCGTACTACACGCGCGGCTGGAAGGGCGTGACCGGCGGCACCAACGGCCTGTGGGGCACCTCGGCCAAGTCGACCCAGTGCGGACCGGGCCTGACCGAGTGCGGTACCGGCGCGACCGGCATCGACAACATCTGGCACGACCTCGACGCGAACGGCGTGGAGATGGGTGCGGGTTCCAACCCGATGTGGCACGCCAAGAACCTCGAGGAAGGCATCGTGCCGAGCTACCTCGGGCTGTACGGCCTGACGGCGGCCGATCTGGTCGGCACCTACGCCCGCAACTACGATGCGACCCTGGTCGCGCCGTGGCTGTGGAACGCGTCGAAGAAGGTGTTCCTGTCGACCGAGGACGAGACCTCCATCGCCCGCAAGGCGCAGTGGGTCATCGACAACGGCATCGGCGGCGTGATGTTCTGGGAGCTGGCGGGCGACTATGCCAAGACCAACGGCCAGTACTACATCGGCCAGACGCTGACCACCAAGCTGAACGACGCCTTCAAGAGCGCGACCGTCTACGGCAACAAGCGCGCCAAGAAGACGATGCCGACCAGCACGCTCGATCTGCAGTTCGACGTCATCAACTTCAAGCTCGGTGACCAGAACTACCCGCTCAACCCGACGCTGCGCATCACCAACAAGACCACGGCGACGATCCCGGGCGGCAGCAAGATCGAGTTCCAGTATCCGGTCTCCGCGCCGAACAACATGGCCGACCAGTCGGGCATGGGGCTCAAGGTGACGGCGTCCGAGCATACCGGTGCCAACGTGGGCGGCTTCAAGGGCGACTTCCATACCGCCCAGATCACGCTGCCGACCTGGCAGACGCTGGCTCCGGGCGCCACGGTCGACATCACGCTGAACTACTACCTGCCGATCACCGGGCCGTCGAACTACATCGTGACGGTGGGTAGCAAGACCTTCGCCATCAAGCAGGAGTACCCGAACCTGCCGGCTGGCACGCCGTAAGATCGATGCAATAATCGTATCGTCTGGCAGGGAAGGGCGGGCCGTGGGGGATCCGCCTTTCCCGTGCGACGGCGATCGATCACTGGGCCGGACGGCGCCGCGGGGCGCGCGTCCGGCGTTTCACCTTCCCGCACCCCGTTTCCGCGATCCGCGCGTCCTGCGCGGCGCATTCCGCAAGCCGCTTCGCCGCGGCGCCGGCCGTATGCCTCCCCCGATTTTGGCCGATCCACGGCCTGGCCGATCCGCGAGCCGGACCGCAGCGGTCCGGATCCATTCCCGACACCCGCCTTCGCGGCGAAGGAGCGCACCATGCCCGACCGTCTTCCATCCATGCCGTCCAGCCTGCGGCGCCGCGCCGGCCGGCTGGCCGCGCTGCTGGCGTTCGCCGCGGCCGGCATCGCGCCGGTCCAGGCCGAACCGCTGGTCTGGCTCAAGCAGAACCTGCCGCCGGCGACCATCACCGAAGGGCCCAACGAGGGCCAGGGCTATATCGACCAGCTGGTGGACTACACGCTGGGCAAGCTGCCGCGCCACAAGGCGAGCATCGAGAAGGTGCCGCTGGTGCGCGAGCTGGAGATGATGAAACAGGGCGGCGCCTACTGCACCCGCGACTTCCTGGCCACGCCGGAGCGCGAGGCCTTCCTGCGCTTTTCCGCCCCGGTCGGCCGCATCCTGCCGGTGGTGCTGATCGTGCGCACCGCCGACCGCGTGCGCTACGACCGCCTGCGCGACGCCGACGGCCTGATCAGCCTCGACACGCTGGGCAAGCAGGCCGGCCTGGTCTTCGGCGTGACCGCCAAGCGCACCTACGGCGCTCGCGCCGATGCGGTGCTCAAGCGCGTCGCCGCCGAATCGGCCGGCCGCATCGCGCCGGTCTACGGCCAGAACGTCACCTCGACGCTGTTCCGCATGCTGCAGGCCGAACGCGTCGACGCCTTCCTCGCCTATCCGACCGAGGCGATGTACATCTCGCGCGACGAGAGCGCCTACTACACCTACCCGATCGCCGAGAGCCGCGACCTGGTCACGCTGAGCTTCAGCTGTACCCGCGACGCGCGCACCGACGCGGTCTTCGCCGACCTCGACGCGCTGGCCAGGACGCCGGAGCTGCAGAAGACCTTCCAGGCCGCCTACGAGCGCTGGCTGCCGCCCTACCTGGTACCGGTCTACCGCAGCCGGCTGGCGGCCAAGTAGTCCGCCGCGCCCATTGTTCGGATCGCAGCAATCGATCCGCAGCAATCGATCCGAAGGAATTGATCCGAAGGAATTGATCCGTAGGAGCGGCTTCAGCCGCGAATGGTCGAACATCCGCCGCACGCAGATCGGCTATTCGCGGCTGAAGCCGCTCCTACATCCGCTTCCCGCCGGCGAGTGGGCGCGAAAAAGATGCGCCGCGGCGCACGCCGTCGCGCCCTGGGCGCACCGGCCGATCTTGTGGGAGCGGCTTCAGCCGCGAATGGTCGAGAACCCGCCGCACGCGGATCGGCCATTCGCGGCTGAAGCCGCTCCTGCATCCGTTTCCCCGCCGGCGAGCGGCCATGAAAAACGGCGTGCCGTGAGGCACGCCGTCGAGTACGGCATGGAAGGTGGAGAGTCGCCTACTTGGTGTTGTCGATCACCGTCGTGCCCTGCCACACCACCTGGCCGCGGAACATGTAGTCGACGCACTGCTTGTAGTCGCCCGCATTGGCCAGCGAGAACGGCATCTGATAGTCGACCAGCTTGCAGGCCCAGCTCACCCCGCCCGGATTGTTCGCGTTGTAGCTCCAGTCCTTGTCGAGATAGGTGCGGGTGGCCGCCGCCGAGCCCGACTGGAAGCCCTTCATCGCGGCGCAGCCGAGCGGCTCGTCGGCCGCGATGGTCACGCCGAGCTCGCGGGCGAACTCGCGGTAGGCCGCGATCCGGTTCTGCACCTGGGTCTTCTCCGCGCCGCCGCCGCCGCACTCGATGCCGCCGTTGATGATGAACACGGTAGCGCCGAAACCCGGCTTCATATTGTTGGCGAGGTCGACCGCGTTGGGCACCCAGCTGCCGTCGACCACCCAGGTCATCGGCGGCTTGGGCGACTGCGGGTAGACCGCGAACCAGACGGCCGAGGCGAAATTGAGCCAGCTGTCGGCGACCCGGCCCGGATCGTCGAGCAGCACGTTCACGTCGCCGTAGAGCGACTTGCTGAACGGCCCGTAGTTGTAGTTCCAGGACAGCTGCTTGGAACCGCGGCCGAAGTAGTCGAGGTACTTGCCCTGGGTGTTCTGGGCGCAGGGATAGAAGATCGAGAAGATCGAGCTGCCGGCGCCGTTGAAGCAGTCCTGGTAGGCGCCGACCGACGAACCCTCGGCATAGCCCGATTCGCGCAGGTACCACAGCGCCTGCCGGTAGCTGGCGATCGCGTCGTTCTGCGGCAAGGTCGCCAGCACCGCGTTGTTGTGCTCGCTGTAGGTGCGCGCGGTGGCCGCGGTCAGCGCCGGCCAGTTGGCGCCGGTCTCCTGCACGAAATGGGCGAACGAAGTGGCCAGCAGCTTGCGGCAGATCGCGTCGGCGTCGCGGCCGTCGCTGTAGTTGTCGCAATAGGCCGGGAACTTGGCGATGCCGCGCAGGAAGTTGGTGTAGGTGTAGTTGACGTGGCGGACCGGGAACAACTGGTCGAACTTGGCCTGGCCAAGCACTCGCTCGACGCGCTTGACGTTGTCCGGGTTGGCCGTGCGGCCGGCCACCACCGCGTTGACGTCGGCGTCGGGCAGCACGCGCAGCGCGGCGCGGATGCGGTTCAGCGCCTGGGCGTCGGTGCCGATCTGGGCGGCCAGCGCCTGCTCGGCGGCGGTGAACTGCGCGGCGGTCGGGTAGCCGGCGGGCGCCGCGACGAAGCGGACCTGCGGCTTGTAGGCAGCCGGTGCGGGCGTCGGCGTGGGGTTGCCGTCGGTGTCGGCGTGGGCGTGGGCGTGGGCGTGGGTGTCGGTGTCGGCGTGGGTGTCGGCGTCGGGGTGGGCGTCGGTGTGCCGCTGCAGGCGCCGAGGTCGAGCCAGGGCTTGCCGTCGCCGGCCGTGCTGGCCGAGGGCGTATCCGTGGTCCACCACTTCGCTTCGTAGTTGCGGCCGTTGTAGGTCACGCGCTGGCCGGCGGTATAGGCCGTGCCCGATTTCCAGGCCGTGTAGCAGCTGCCCGGCGTGGGCGTCGGCGCAGGCGTGGGCGTCGGGGACGGCTTCGGTGTCGGCGTGGGAGTTGGCGTCGGTGTCGGGGAGGGCCTGGGCGTCGGCGCGGGGGTCGGGGTGGCCGTGGGCGTCGGGGTCGGCGACGGCTTCGGCGTGGGGTCGGCGTGGGGGTCGGCGTCGGCGTGGGCGTCGGGGTCGGCGTGCCGCTGCATGTGCCCTGCGACTGCCACAGGGTGGTCGACGCGGCCGGGTTCCAGCCGGCGCCGACATAGGCGGTATGGGTCACCAGGGCCTTGTAGTTGCTGCCCTGGTAGGACGCCAGCACGCCGGCGGTATAGGTGCTGCCCTCGGTCCAGGCGGTGGCGCAGGCGGCGGCCAGTGCGCTGGGTGAATAGAGCGCGCCGGCCGCGATCAGGCCGAGCGTGACGGCGCGCGGCACGAGCCGCCGGCCCATCTTGCGGGTGTTGTGCATCTGAGGTTTCTCCGTCTTGGTGTATCGCAGGTTCGGTTCACGCTCTGACGGCGTTGCGGATGGCACATATCCGGGGATGCCGGCTCGTGCCGGATTGGCCATGTGACATATTAGTGACGATGCCAGTATGAATCCACTTTGCATGGCACAATTTATTTTATATGCCTTTGTCATTGATTGGTGAATCGACGGCGCGCCGGTCAAGGCTTGCCGCGGGCCCGGATTGCCTTGCCGGGACCAAGGAAAGTGGTCTTGCCGCCGGGCCGTTAGGCAGGCGGGGCGGGCCTTCTGGCAGGCGGGTCGCTGCCGGGCGGGTATCGGACTGGTATTGAACAGGCGCGTGATATCACGGCGGGGCCGGTCCTGTACCTGTCGGGCGCGGCGCCGATTCGCTACGCTGCGAGGTCCTTCCGGTCACGAGCCGGCTGTGCCTATCTACAACAAGAGGAAACCGATGATCCGTCCCGCCCTGCGTCCCGCGCTGTCCGTTTTCTTGCTGGCCGGTCTCGGCCAAGCCCATGCCGACGATCTCGGCGCGCCGCCCGCCACCGCGGTGCGGCCGGTGCTCGAGCGTCATTTCGGCACCGAGGTGGCCGATCCCTACCGCTGGCTCGAGGACATGCAGGGCGCCGAGTTCAAGAGCTGGCTCAAGGCCCAGGCCGGCTACGCCGAGGCGGTGCTGGCGCGCATCCCCGGCCGTACCGCGCTGAACGCGCGGCTCACCGAGCTGGCCAACGCCACTACCTCGATCGGCAACGTCGAGCTGGCGGCGGCCGCCAGTTCTACCTCAAGACCGAACCGGGCCGGAACGGCCGCCGGCTCTACGTGCGCGATGCGAGCGGCGCCGAGACGCTGCTGCTCGACCCCGACACGCTGCCCAGCGAGGGCGCGCATTACGCGATCGACTGGTACGCGCCGGCGCCGGACGGCCGCCGCATCGCGGTCGGCGTGTCGCAGGGCGGCTCGGAGGACAGCGAGCTGCGCGTCTACGACCTGGCCGAAGGCAAGTGGCTGGCCGAGCGGATCGACCGCGCCGGCCTCAACGAACAGCTCGGCTGGTTGCCCGACGGCAGCGGCTTCTTCTACAACCGGCTGCCGCCGGCCGACGCCAACGGCTATCGCGAGCGCTACAACAAGAGCGCGGTCTACCTGCACAAGCTCGGCCAGCCGCTCGAGCGCGACGCCGCGGTGTTCGGCTACGGCCTGCGCGCCGACATGCCGCTGGACATCGCCGACATCCCCAACGTCCGGGTCGCGCCCGGCTCGCGCTACGCGGTGCTGGACCTGATGCACGGCGACGCGGTCGAGCATTCCTACTACATCGCGCCGCTGGACCGGATCGACGGCCCGGCCACGCCGTGGCGCCGCATCGTCGCGCCGGCCGACCAGGTGGCGGCCGCCTGGCAGCACGGCGAGACGCTCTACCTGCTGTCGCACCGGGGCGCACCGCGCGGCAAGCTCTTGGCGCTCGACCTGGCCCGGCCGGAAATCGGCCGCGCCCGCAGCGTGCTGCCGGCCGGCCAGGCCGTGCTGCGCGACGCCGCGGTGGCGCGCGACGCGCTCTATGTGCGCGCCAACCTCGGCGGCGTCGACCAGCTGCTGCGGCTGCCCCACGGCGGCCAGCCGATCCGCGGCAAGCCGGCCCGGCTCGCGCTGCCGGTGGCCGGCACGCTGCGCATGCTGTCGACCGACCCGGAGCGGGCCGGTGCGCTGGTCAAGCTCGAAGGCTGGGTCGAATCGCCGCGCATCTACGCGGTCGCGCCGCGCAGCGGCAAGTTGGCCGACACCGGCCTGCAGGCGCCGTCGCCGGTCGATTTCTCGGCCATCGAGGCACGCCGCGTGATGGTGCGCAGCCACGACGGCGTCGAGGTGCCGTTGTCGCTGGTCTATCCCAAGGCGCTCAAGCGCGACGGCAGCAACCCGACGCTGCTGATGGGCTACGGCGCCTACGGCATCACCATGGAAGCGCGTTTCGACGCGGGCAGGCTGGCCTGGCTCGAACGCGGCGGCGTCAGCGCGATCTGCCATGTGCGCGGCGGCGGCGAGTACGGCGAGGACTGGCACCGTGCCGGCTACATCCAGACCAAGGCCAACACCGCCAAGGATTTCATCGCCTGCGCCGAATACCTGGTGAAGGAGGGCTACACCTCGCCGGCGCGGCTGGCCGGCCAGGGCCGCAGCGCCGGCGGCATCACCATCGGCGGCGCGATCACCGCGCGGCCCGAGCTGTTCACCGCGGCCAACAGCGGCGTCGGCGTGTCGGACATGCTGCGCATGGAATTCACCCCGAACGGCCCGCCCAACATCGCCGAATTCGGCACGGTGACCCGCGAGGCCGACTTCCGCGCCATGCTGTCCAACAGCCCCTACCACCGCATCAAGGACGGCGTGGCCTACCCGGCGGTGATCGTCACCACCGGCGCCAACGACCCACGCGTCGACGCCTGGATGCCGGCCAAGCTGACCGCGCGGCTGCAGGCCGCCAGCAGCAGCAAGCGGCCGGTGATCCTGCGGGTCGACTACGACGGCGGCCACGGCATGGGCTCGACCAAGTCGCAGCAGGTGGCCGAGACGGCGGACGTGTGGAGTTTCTTCCTGTGGCGGATGGGGGTGGAGGGATTCCAGCCGCGCGATTGAGGTAGACCGGCTCAGCCGATCGCTGCGTGTTCGCGCCGTATGGCGCGTCACGCAGCGCATCGGCTCGATTGGCAGGTCATTCCCGTACCGCGAATGCGCGCGGCCGGTTATGACGCGCCATGGCCGTTCGGATATATTCACAAGCCATTTTTGTACGCTTGATCCGCATCTGACCTACGGGCGGGCTATACCTAGCCGATACGCCGGTCGGTACCGATGGGTGCCATGAATAAATAAGAATGAGTTGGATAGGGTCTGAAATCATGAAATATCAGGGGCGTGGGCAGCATCTGCATTGCGGGTTCGAAAGGGCGTGGCCGGATACTTCAGGGCCTGCGAGACGTGGGGTAGCCGGATGGCCGGACCGTAGTGCGATGCTGTTCGGTGTGGTCATGCTGCTGCTGGGCATGCTGGCCACGCCGGTCTGGGCGATGACGGCCACGCTCACCGCGCCCGCCAACGGTGCCCGCTATGCCGCACCTGCCGCCATCACCCTGAGTGCCGGCATGGTCGTGGATTCCGGCTTTTCGCCGAGTTACGTCGATTTTTACGATGGCGATACGCTGCTGGGGCGGGCGACATCTCCCTTCTCCCTGACCGTGACGGGACTGCAGGCCAAGGCCTATCGTTTCCGCGCCGCCGCGACGGCGCACAGTGCCACCGGTGGTCCGCGTCAAGCCAATACCCAGACGATCGATGTCACGGTGGGGGCGAGCGCAGGCACCTTGGCTGCGCTGCCCGGCATTCTGGATCTGATCCTGTCCGACGCCGATGGCAGTGGATCGACACCGGTTCCGCCCGTGCCGCCGGTTTCCCTCGACGACCCCGCCGGCATGCTGCCGACTGGTGCTGCCGCTGGATCGCTGCCGGGCACTTTCGAAGTGGCCGCCTCGGGTGCGGCGACCTACACGATCCCGCTCGGCCTGCCGTCCGGCAGCGGCGGCATGCAGCCCACGCTGGGCCTGGCTTACAGCAGCCAGGGCGGCTACAGCCCGCTGGGGATGGGCTGGTCGCTGACCGGACTGTCGGCCGTCAGCCGCTGCCCCAAGTCGCGTTTCATCGATGGCGAGAAAGGCTCGGTCGGCCATGATGCGAACGACCGCTTCTGCCTCGACGGCCAGCGCCTGATCGCGGTCAG
Organism: Chitinimonas koreensis; assembly: GCF_014353015.1. Taxonomy (NCBI): domain Bacteria; kingdom Pseudomonadati; phylum Pseudomonadota; class Betaproteobacteria; order Neisseriales; family Chitinibacteraceae; genus Chitinimonas; species Chitinimonas koreensis. The sequence continues at coordinate 3,283,788 of NZ_CP060704.1, read as the reverse complement.
CGGCAGCTATGGCGCCAACGGCACCGAATACCGCACGCAGCTCGAATCGTTCAGCAAGATCGTCTCCTACGGCACGTTGGGCAGCGGTCCGCAGTATTTCCGCGTCTGGACCAAATCCGGCCTGATCGTCGACTACGGTGTGACCGCGGACTCCCGCCTCCTGGCCAATGCCGCCGGCAAGACCGAAGCGGTGAGCTGGAGCCAGAGCAGCATCGCCGATGTGCGCGGCAACACGATCAGTTTCGTCTATCGGAACAGCTTGGCGGCCGGCGAGCAGGTGCCCGAGGAAATCCGCTATGTCACCAACGCCGGCGCCGGCCTGACCACGCCGGCCACCGTCGTCCGCTTCGAGTACGTCAACCGGGCCGACCCAGCGTCGGCTACGTCGCGGGCAGCAAATTCTCCGGCACCCTGCTGCTGAACCGGATTTCGATCACCGATAGCGGCAGCGCGGTGCGCAGTTACCGCTTTGCTTACGCGACCAGCCAGACCTCCAGCCGCAGCCTGCTTGCCTCGGTCCAGCCTTGCGACGGTGCCGGCAACTGCCTGCCTGCCACGACCTTCGACTGGCAGTCGCAGCAGGCGATCAATCGCGCGTTCAACGGCGGTGGCTCCGGCCGCTGGACCGCCGGCCTGCCCTGGATCGAACAGGGCACCATGACGGTCGACGTCGATGGCGATGGCCGGACCGACTTCCTGCGCAAATCGTGCCCGGACGGCGATTGCAACAACGCCAACTGGGATGTTGCGCTGTCGCGCGGCAACCAGTTCGAACGCAAGACGGTGCCGGCCGTCGGTTACGACGGTGGCCAGGCCTACTCGCTGCTGTTTTCCGATTTCAACGGCGATGGCCGGGTCGACATCGGCCGGCGCAAGGTATTCCTCAACGGGCCGCCGACTATGGCTGGGATATTGCCCTGGCCGGTACCGATGGCAGCTACTCGGTGCAGCAGTGGCCGGCTTCGTCCTCGCCGTTCAATAAGGTCGTCTCCGCCGATTTCAACGGGGATGGGCGCGCCGACTACGCCGAATTCGTCAAGCAGGAAGACAAGACCTGCCCGGGCAACGATCCGCACAACTGCGTCACGACCGTGACCTACAAGCCGACCCGTATTTGCACCAACGCCGGCCAGCGCTTCGATTGCGCCGCATCGAACCTGACGCTCAAGAGTCCCTATGGCAGCCAGGTCCCGATGGACGACGCCATCCCGCTCGATCTGGACGGTGACGGCTTGTCGGACTGGCTGGTGTATGAAGATGTGGCGCCGCCGGCGGGGGCGAGCGGCAGCTTCACGCGGAAATGGTCGGTATATCGTTCGACGGGCAGCAGTTTCTCGCTGGTCGGCAGCTACACGACCGCTGCCGGGAGCTGGGTCGTGCCGGCCCGCGACGGTTTGACGCCTTACCGTACCTGGTATCCCAAACCGCCCAAGATCGCCGATTTCAACGGCGACGGCCTGCCCGACTTCATGCTGGAGACGGCTGAAACCGGCAGCGTCCAGTATTGCCTCAATCTGGGAACACGCACTGCCTGGCCGTTCAGCTGTTCGGCCTTCCCGGCCAATCAGGTCATGGCGCAGGGTACGGTCGGCGATGTCAACGGCGACAGCCTGGCGGATGGGACCTACTACCTGGGTAACAACCAGTGGGGCGTCTGCCAGAAGACCGATACCGGCTGGTCGTGCAACAACTGGTTCATGCAGCCGCACAAGCCGGATGTCCACGAAGCCTTTGGCGACTTCAACGGCGACGGCCGCGAGGATCTCGCGGTCTACTACGACAATGGCCAATGGGACATCGGCATCGCCGCCGCCAACGGTTTCGACGTCGTCAAGCGTATCCGCAACGGTTATGGTGCAGAGACGCAGATCGACTATCAGCCGCTGACCGACAGCACCGTCTATCAGCGCTCGAGTCAGGCATTGAGCTATCCCGAGCGTGAGATCGTCGCACCGCTGCCGGTGGTCGGCACCGTATCGGCCAGCGACGGCCTGGGCGGCTACGCGACCAGCCGCTACCGCTACCAGGGCTATCGCACCGTGGCCGACCTGGCTGCCGGGACCGCCGGTTACGCCGGCCCGTCGCCCCGGCTTCGAAGCGATGTGGGTGACCGACGAGCGCTCCGGGATCGAGATCGAGACCCGCTTCCGGCGCGACTGGCCCTATGCCGGCCAGGTGCAGGTCCGCTATACCCGGCTCGCCGGCAAGCTTCTGAAGGACGAGACCAATCAGTTGGCCTCGCTGACCGGCAAGACCTGGTTCCCCTATGCGACCTCGTCTACGGTCCGCAGCTACGAGCTCAACAGCAGCGCGGCCACGCCGATCACCACGGTGACGACCGAAACCCGCTACGACGCCTACACCGGCGCCGACGCCTGCAAGACCGGCATCGGCGTGGCCAACTGCGGCAACCCAACCTCGGTGGTGGTGACGACTTCGGGCCAGGGCAGCGACGTGCACCGGACCACGACCACCAGCACCTACACCGACGATACGGCCAACTGGCGGCTCGGCCGGCTGCGCACGGCGACCGTGAAGCACGAGTCGCCCGGACTCGATGGCGGCGCGGTGCAGGTCAAGACGCGGCTGTCGTCTTTCGACTACTACGCCGATGGCTTGCTGTCCAAGGAGATCGTCGAGCCGGGCAATCCGCAGTACCAGCTCACCACCGCCTACGAATACGACAAGTTCGGCAATCGCACCAAGGCGACGGCCAGCAGCGCGGCCGACAGCGACGTCTCGCCCAATGTGCGGACCCGTTCGACCAGCACGGCCTACGACACGCAAGGCCGCTATCCGGTCAGCAGCACCAATGCCTTGCTGCAGAGCGAGCAGAAGAAGGACTACCTGCCGGGCTGGGCGTGTTCAGGACCCTGGTCGGTCCCAACAATCTCTCGACGGTCTGGACCTACGACGGTTTCGGCCAGGTGATCGATGAGCTGCGGGCCGACGGTACGCGCACCGTGAGCCGAGTGCTGCGTTGCGACGCCAGTTGCCCGGCCAATGCCGCGTACTACAGCGCGAGTGCGAACAGCGGCAGCAGGGTGGTCAGCTCCGTCTATTTCGACGTGCTCAACCGCGAGATCATGCGTGCGACCACCGGGTTCGACGGTCGCCGCGTGCTCGTCAAGACCCGTTACAACAGCAAGGGCCAGGTCGAAGCCAAATCCAAGCCGCATTACGAGGGCGAGGCCGAGCCTGGATTCGACCTGGTCCAGATCGAGTACGACGGCGTCGCCCGACCCAAGCTGACCCGGCGCTATGCGACCAACAAGGCCGGTTCGCGAGTGCTGGTGACCGAATACGTCGTTTATGACGGACTGAAGACGACCAGCCAGAATTCGGAAGCCCAGACTCGCGTCGAAACCAAGAACGCCGCCGGCCAGCTGAAATCGGTGACCGACATCGGCGGCAGGATCACCACCTACGACTACGACGCGATGGGTGCGCTGGTGCGGGTGACCCAGCCGGACGGCAACAAGGTCGTGACCGGTTACGACCTCCTGGGACGCAAGACCAGCAACGCCGATCCCGACGCCGGTACCTGGACCTACGTCTACAACGTGCTGGGCCAGCTGACTTCGCAGACCGACGCCAACCAGAAGACCACCACCTTCAAATACGACCTGCTGGGCCGGCTGACCGAGCGGAGCGAAGTCGACCTGGTGTCGACCTGGGTGTTCGACAAGCCGGCCGACATGCACTGCGCGACCAAGGGCTGGATCGGTGCGCTGTGCTATGCCAAGGCCAGCAATGGCATGCGGCGCGACGTGAAGTACGAGGCCAAGGGCCGGGTGGAGTCGGTGACGACCACCATCGACCGCGCCTATGCCATCGGTACGAGTTACGACAACTATGGCCGGGTGGCGTCGATCAGCTATCCGAACGCGGTGGTGCTCAACAACGTCTACGACGAGCGCGGCTGGCTGGTCGAGATCCGCAACGGCAGCAAATCGGTCTGGAAGGCCGAGGGCAGCGCTGCCTACGACGCGGCCGGCCGGCTACGCCACGAGCGCTACGGCAACGGCATTGTGACCGACACCGGCTACGACGCCGATACCGGCTTCGCGGTCAGCATCGCAGCCGGCAACGGCGTGCAGTACGGCATCAGCAATCAGGTCTACCGCATCGATACCATCGGCCGCCTGGTCAAGCGCGACGATTTCGTGACCGGCCTGAATGAGAGTCACGAGTACGACAAGTTCAACCGACTGTGGAAGACCGTCAGCAATTTCGACGCCACCCGCGAGATCACCTACGACGATAACGGCAACATCAGGACCAAGACCGGCGTCGGCACCTACGCCTATCCGGCGGCGGGCCAGCCGCGGCCGCACGGCGTGACCGGCATCGCCGGTACGGTCAACGGCGTGGTCAACCCGACCTTCAGCTACGACGCCAACGGCAACATGCTCGCGGGGGCAGGGCGCAGCGCCAGCTGGTTCAGCTTCAACCAGCCCAAGACGCTGGCCAGCGGCACGCGCAGCTATACCTTCCTCTACGATTTCGATCACCAGCGCGTGCAGGAGACCGACAGCCTGGGTGGTCGGGTTACCTACACGATCAATCCGCGGCTGGATCTGGGCCATGGCTACCAGCGGGTGGTCGAGACGGCCGGCACGACCGAGAAGGTCTATGTCTCGGTTGGAGGCCGAAATGTCGCGCTGATCGAGACCGGGCTCAAGAGCGGCACCAAGTGGATGCATCATGACCACCTTGGTTCTGTGATTGCGGTGACCGACGAGGCTGGCGCCGTGGTTGCGCGTTATCGCTATGACCCGTGGGGCAATCAGGTGCGCTCGGCCGGTTCGGTCGATCCGACTCGTCGTGGCTATACCGGACACGAGGAAATCGATGGCCTTGGCCTGGTCAATATGAATGGCCGTGTCTACGACCCGGTGGTGGCGCGTTTTCTGAGCGTCGATCCGGTGTTGCAGGATGCTTCGAATTGGCAGAACTACAACCGTTACAGCTATGTATTGAACAATCCGTTGATGTTGACGGATCCGAGCGGCTACAGCTTCATGGAGAAGCTGGGTGGCGTGATATCGGGTTCGTATCTCAACCGGGAAATCCTGAGTCATGTTTCGTATGAGACGGGAAGTCTCCTGGTGACGGTGGGCTCGATGTACTGTGGCCCCGCGTATATGGCATGTGAAGCCGCCGGTACGTATGACAACATGCGGGCGCACGGCTATTCCGCACGTGATTCGATCCAAGGAGGGGTTCAAGCGGGTGTCATGGCTGTGATCAATAATGGGATTGGTCAGGGGACGAAGGGGGCTAGTGTATTTGGTAGCGATGCTTATTTCGCTAATGTCACCCTGCATGCCATTGTCGGTGGTATGCAGGCAGAAATGTCTGGTGGCGACTTCAAGGCCGGGTTTCTGAGTGCTGGTATTTCAGCTGCTGCGGCTCCTGCTATTGACCAGATTGGTAGTGATAATGACGGCGAAAATTGGAGTAATCCAATGTATAAGGCGGAGCGTGTAGCTACCGCAGCCGTGATTGGGGCACCGTATCGGTTATTGCTGGCGGGAAATTTGGGAATGGTGCGTTGACGGCTGCATTTGAAAGGGCGTATAACGCGGAATCGGACAAGTGTAATAAATGCCATAGTCTTTCGTTGACTGTGGGGGGGCGGTGTCAGTTGTTAGTGGTGCTGAAGGAAGTGTCGGTATTTATATGAGTTTCGAGGATATGATTATTCCAACTGATTTTGGATATCAGGCCTCGGTAGGTCCGACGTTTGGATATACAATTGGTGCCGGCCCCATGCTGACCGGAACGCCAGGCCCTACTGCAAACATTGCGGGGGTGACTGATAATATAAACTTTGCAGGCCCTGTCTTTTCTGGAACATACGCTAGTGCGCCAAATATGCCGAAAAATACCGTGGCATATGCGGTTGGTCCTAAAGCTGCTCTAGGTGCTTGGGTATCCAGGCCCACAACTTACACCCTCAGCTTAGGCGGCGGTTTAACCAGTGTGTTGCAGGCTGCAAGCGGGTTTTTTGAACAAATGTATAGAGGCTTAATGCAATATGGGCCAAGATACCCACAGCAACATCAATGATTGAGGTCCTTCATATGTCGCCGCTTGCTAAGTATAGGCTTCTAATTATGGGATCCTTCATTGGCCTGTTTTTGTTTGCTATTATAGGATTGAATTCAGGTCTTCATGGTTTTGTTGTTTTCGTTGTTACGATCCTTGTAGCAAATTTGCTTAGGTATTTCTTGACGCGTATTAGATGTCCTGGGTGCGGCAAGCCAATTGGCGATATTCCTGGGCTGCGTCGATATTCGCTTTATATTGATGATAAATGCACAAATTGCGGCTGCGATCTTGCGAAGGAAAGGTAATAGGGTACATCCAGAAGCCTACTTTCGGAACTCTATGCAACGAAAAATCAACGGGTTATGATGACCAAGGTGCCAGAATTCGACGTTTCTGAATGTGCCCTTAACCGTTGAAGATCGGAATATCGGGTATTGACGGCAGTAAATGGAGATAGTCATCTACGCAGGAAATTGGAAGCAAAAATAACGTGTAGAAATAAAAAGGCGAACCGAAGTTCGCCTTTTTTACTTGCTGCTGATCGCTCTGTGGAACGATCAACCCAGGAGGTGCGCCACGCCCGCGCGCTCTTCCTCGAGCTCGGCCAGTGTGAAGTCCATCCGCTCGCGGGCGAAGGCGTCGACTTCGAGGCCTTCGACGCGCTTGTACTCGCCGTTCTCGCAGATCACCGGCACGCCGTACATCACGCCTTCGGGATGCCGTAGGAGCCGTCCGACGGCACGCCCATGGTCACCCACTTGCCGTTGCTGCCCAGCACCCAGTCGCGCACGTGGTCGATCGCGGCGTTGGCGGCCGAGGCGGCCGACGACAGGCCGCGCGCCTCGATGATGGCGGCGCCGCGCTTGCCGACCTTGGGAATGAAGGTGTCCTTGTTCCAGGCTTCGTCGCCGATCTTGTCCTTCAGCGACTCGCCGTTCACGGTGGCGAAGCGGTAGTCCGGGTACATGGTCGGGCTGTGGTTGCCCCACACCACCAGGTTCTCGATGTCGGCCACGGCCACGTCGGCCTTCGCGGCGAGCTGGCTCAGCGCGCGGTTGTGATCGAGGCGCAGCATGGCGGTGAAGTTCTTGGCCGGCAGGTCCGGCGCCGACTTCATGGCGATGTAGGCGTTGGTGTTGGCCGGGTTGCCGACCACCAGCACCTTGACGTCGCGGCTGGCGACCTTGTTCAGGGCGGCGCCCTGGGCGGTGAAGATCTTGGCGTTCTCGAGCAGCAGGTCCTTGCGCTCCATGCCGGGGCCGCGCGGACGAGCGCCGACCAGCAGGGCGACGTCGGCGTCCTTGAAGGCCACTTCGGCGTCGTCGGTGCCGATCATGCCGGCCAGCAGCGGGAAGGCGCAGTCTTCCAGCTCCATCATCACGCCCTTGAGCGCGGCCTGGGCCTTTTCCATCGGCAGCTCGAGCATTTGCAGGATGACGGGCTGGTCCTTGCCCAGCATTTCGCCGGAAGCAATGCGGAACAGCAGGCTGTAACCGATCTGGCCGGCGGCGCCGGTGACGGCAACGCGAACGGGCTTCTTCATCGTGAGGCTCCTAGAAGTCTGGATGGGGAGGGGATAGCGGCGCCGCTGCGGCCTGGCCGCGTCCGAATATAAAAAAACGGCACGCGCGCGCCATGTCGCAGTGCAGCGATGCCGGCGAGTCTAGCATCACAACCTGCTGAAATCACCCGGATTCCCGATTTCGGGAGCGCTTGTTGCAACGCAATCTTATGTCTTATATAAGACTTGATTGGACAGCCTTCCCGCGCCAGCGTATAAAGCGCGGAATTTCGCAAACTGCGAGGGTTCATGGCTGTCCATCGCGTATCGACCGCCTTGCCTGCCCGCCAGCCGCTGTACCAGCAGGTGCGCGAGCACATCGTGGCCGCCATCGAGCAGGGCGAGTGGGATGCCGGCGAGGCGCTGCCGAGCGAGGTCGACCTGGCCGACCGGCTCGGCGTGAGCCAGGGCACGGTGCGCAAGGGGCTCGATTCGCTGGTGGCCGAGGGCCTCTTGCTGCGGCGCCAGGGGCTCGGCACCTTCGTCGCCGCGGTCGACGACGATTGGGGCAAGGCCGAATTGCCGGGCCTTGCACGGGCCCAGGATACTTCGGTGGAGCTGCTCGCCTGCGCGCGCAGCCACGCCGGCGAGGAAGTCGCCGCGATGCTGGGCCTGCGCCGCGGGGCCGAGCTGATCGTGGTGAAGCGATTGGCGCGGGTGGCCGGCGAGCCGTTCGCGCTGATCGAGAGTTTCGTGGCGGCGGAGCGCTTCGAGGGGCTCGACGCACGCCGCATCCGGCAGGCCAATTGCAATTTGCGCACGGTATGGTGGCGCGAATTCGGCCTGAGGGTGCTGTCGTCGCCGCCGCAGTTCCGCGCGGGCGCGGCCGGGCGCGAGGACGCCAGGCTGCTCGGCGTCGAGCTCGACGCGCCGCTCCTGGAAGTGGCGAAGTCGGCCGGCACGCTCGACGGCCAGGCGATCGAATGGTCGGTGTTGCGTTGCCGCACCGATCGCTACGTCTACCGTGTCTGAGCCGCCACGGCGGTGAGATTGCAAGGATGGAGTTGGGCCGGTAGCGGCGTGCCGGTTTGCTACAATCGAAAGGCTTTGCCCAGGCCGGCCGGACCCGATCGCGTCCGGCCAGGGCATGCCGGATCGGGTCGAATCAGCGGCCCGGTCGGCAGTGCGCAGTGCCGGCTTCGCCGGGTTTGATACAAAAAAAGGAAACGCGTCATGGAGAAAACACGGCCCAAACACCTGGATCTCCCCAAGATCAGGTTGCCATTACCGGGCATCGTCTCGATTCTGCACCGCGTCAGCGGTGCGCTCATGTTCATCGCCATCCCCGTCGTGTTCTGGCTCCTGGCCGGTTCGCTGTCGAGCCAGGCGCAATTCGACGCCTTCCGCGGCTTCATCGGCTTCCCGCTGGTCAAGCTGGCCCTGCTGGCCCTCTTGTGGGCCTACCTGCACCACGCCTGCGCCGGCGTCCGCTTCCTGTTCCTCGACGTGCACAAGGGCATCGATCTCCCCACCGCGCGTAATACCGCCAAGGCTGTGATGGTCGTCAGCCTGCTGCTCACGGCCACCATCGGAGGTGCCCTGTGGTAAATCGTCACGTCATCGGCGCGCATTACGGTCTGCGCGACTGGCTGCTGCAACGCATCACCGCCGTGGTGATGCTGGTCTACACCGTGGGCCTCGTCGCCCTCCTGTTCCTGGCTGCCCACGCCAATTTCGAGGGCTGGAAGGAACTGTTCGCCTGCACCTGGGTGCGCGTCTTCACCACCGTCACCGTGATCGCGCTGCTGCTGCATGCCTGGGTCGGCGTGCGCGACATCTGGATGGACTACGTCAAGCCCTTGGGGCTGCGCCTCGCGCTCCATGTCGCCACCATCCTGTGGCTCGTCGGCAGCTTTGTTTACGCGGTTAAAGTGGTGTGGGGTGTGTAATGGCGAATCTTCCCAAGCGAACGTTTGATGCGGTGGTGGTCGGTGCCGGCGGTGCCGGTCTGCGCGCCGCGCTGCAGTTGTCCGAGGCCGGCCTGAAGACGGCCGTGCTGTCCAAGGTGTTCCCGACCCGCTCGCATACCGTGGCGGCCCAGGGCGGCGTGTCGGCCTCGCTCGGCAATTCCGAGCCCGACCACTGGCACTGGCACATGTACGACACGGTCAAGGGCTCGGACTGGCTCGGCGACCAGGATGCGATCGAATTCATGTGCCGCGCCGCGCCGCAGGCGGTGATCGAGCTCGAGCACTTCGGCATGCCGTTCGACCGCAACGACGACGGCACCATCTACCAGCGCCCGTTCGGCGGCCACATGTCCAACTTCGGCGAGAAGCCGGTGCGCCGAGCCTGCGCCGCCGCCGACCGGACCGGCCACGCCATGCTGCACGCGCTGTACCAGCGCAACGTGCGCGCCAACACCCAGTTCTTCGTCGAGTGGATGGCGCTGGACATGATCCGCGACGCCGACGGCAAGGTGCTGGGCGTGATCGCCATGGAAATGGAAACCGCCGAGATCGTGGTGTTCCAGGCCAAGGCCACGCTGTTCGCCACCGGCGGCGCCGGCCGCATCTTCGCCTCGTCGACCAATGCCTTCATCAATACCGGCGACGGCCTGGGCATGGCCGCCCGTGCCGGCATCCCGCTCGAAGACATGGAGTTCTGGCAGTTCCACCCGACCGGCGTGGCCGGCGCCGGCGTGCTGATCACCGAAGGCGTGCGCGGCGAGGGCGGCATCCTGCGCAACTCGAACGGCGAGCGCTTCATGGAGCGCTACGCGCCGGTGGCCAAGGACCTGGCCTCGCGCGACGTGGTGTCGCGCGCGATGGTGACCGAGATCAACGAAGGCCGCGGCTGCGGCGTCGCCAAGGACCACGTGCTGCTGGACATCACCCACCTCGACCCTGAAGTCATCAAGCACCGCCTGCCCGGCATCCGCGAGATCTCGATCAAGTTCGCCGGCGTCGACCCGATCAAGGCGCCGATCCCGGTGGTGCCGACCTGCCACTACCAGATGGGCGGCATCCCGACCAACTACCGCGGCGAAGTGATCGTCGGCGACCAGGTGGTGCCGGGCTTCTACGCCGCCGGCGAAGTGGCCTGCGCCTCGGTGCACGGCGCCAACCGCCTCGGCACCAATTCGCTGCTCGACCTGCTGGTGTTCGGCAAGAGCGCCGGCGATTCGCTGATCGACTACGTCAAGACCCAGGTCAAGGCGCTGCCCGAGATCCCGCAGGGCGAGATCGACCGCACGCTGGCCCGCGTCGACCGGCTCAACAACCAGACCGGCGGCGTCGAGGTCAACGAGGCGCGTACCGCCATGCAGCGCACCATGCAGGCGCACTGCGGCGTGTTCCGCTTCAAGGACAAGCTCAAGGAAGGCGTGCAGAAGATTCTGGAAGTCGAGCAGATGGTCAAGAAGACCCAGATCGGCGACAAGTCCAAGGTCTTCAACACCGCCCGCATCGAGGCGCTCGAGCTCGACAACCTGATCGAAGTGGCCAAGGCCACCATGATCTCGGCCGAGGCGCGCACCGAATCGCGCGGCGCCCACGTCCGCGACGACGCGCCCGATACGCCGGAGCGTCCGAACGGCCGCGACGACGCCAACTGGCTCAAGCACACGCTGTGGCAGCGCGAGGGCAACACACTCGAATACAAGCCGGTGAACCTGACCCCGCTGACCGTCGAAACCATCGCCCTCAAGGCGCGTTCTTACTAAAAGGGGTCGAGCGAAATGACCATGCAAACCGTCAAATTCAGCATCTACCGCTACGATCCGGACAAGGACGCCAAGCCCTACATGCAGGACATCAGCGTCGAGGTCGACGCCACCGAGCGCAAGCTGCTCGATGCCCTGGTCAAGCTCAAGGTGAAGGACGACACGCTGTCGTTCCGCCGCTCCTGCCGCGAAGGCGTGTGCGGCTCGGACGCGATGAACATCAACGGCAAGAACGGCCTCGCTTGCGTGACCGACATCGACACGCTCAAGCAGCCGATCGAGCTGCGCCCGCTGCCGGGCCTGCCGGTGGTGCGCGACCTGATCGTCGACATGGCGCAGTTCTTCAAGCAGTACCACTCGATCAAGCCCTACGTGATCAACGACACGCCGCCGCCCGAGAAGGAGCGGCTGCAGAGCCCCGAGGACCGCTCGGAGCTCGACGGCCTGTACGAGTGCATCCTGTGCGCCTGCTGCTCGACCTCCTGCCCGTCGTTCTGGTGGAACCCGGACAAGTTCGTCGGTCCGGCCGGCCTGCTGGCCGCCTACCGCTTCATCGCCGACACGCGCGATACCGCCATCAACGAGCGGCTGGACAACCTGGAAGACCCGTACCGCCTGTTCCGCTGCCACACCATCATGAACTGCGTCGACGTCTGCCCCAAGGAGCTCAATCCGACCAAGGCGATCGGCAAGATCAAGGAACTGATGGTCAAGCGGATCGCCTGAGTTGGCAGACGCAATGCATACCCAAGCGGACAAGAATCGACTCCGCTGGCGTTCGCGGCGCGGGCTCCTTGAGCTCGACCTGGTGTTCCAGCCTTTCCTGGAACACGAGTTCGACTCGCTGAGCCCCGCCGAACTGGACGCCTACCAGGACTTGCTGATGCTGCCGGACAACGATCTGTTGGACCTGGTGGACGGCAAAACCGAAACCGATGACGTGCGCCTGAACCCCCTGGTCGCGCGGTTGCGGCGCTGGCAAGTACGAGACAACGAATAAATAACAAGATGCGGTTAGTTCGAGGGCCACGACAGGCGTGCTGACGCCTTGCGCAGGTTCACCCGAAATTCAATCTGGAGCATTTTTCACATGTCCAAAGTCACGCTCTCCTACAACGACGGCCAGAACAGCATCGATCTGCCGGTCCTCTCCGGCACGCTGGGCCCGGACGTCGTCGATATCCGCGCCTTCGGCAAGACCGGCATGTTCACTCATGATCCGGGCTTCCTCTCGACTTCCAGCTGCGAATCCAAGATCACCTTCATCGACGGCGACCTGGGCCAGCTCTACTACCGCGGCTATCCGATCGAGCAACTGGCGGAGAACAGCGACTACCTCGAAGTCTGCTACCTGCTGCTGAACGGCGAGCTGCCGACCGCCGAGCAGAAGAAGCACTTCGACTACACCGTCATGCGCCACAACATGCTGCATGACCAGATCCACAACTTCTTCCGCGGCTTCCGCCGCGACGCCCACCCGATGGCCGTGATGGTCGGCGTGGTCGGCGCGCTGTCGGCCTTCTACCACGACTCGCTCGACATCAACGATCCGCGCCACCGCGAAGTGGCGGCCTTCCGCCTGATCGCCAAGGTGCCGACGATCGCCGCCCAGGCCTACCGCTACAACAAGGGCCTGCCGCTGTCCTACCCGAAGGCCGGCCTGACCTACGCCGAGAACTTCCTGCACATGATGTTCTCGACCCCGGTCGAGGAATACAAGGTGAACCCGGTCACCGCGCGCGCGCTCGACCGCATCTTCACGCTGCACGCCGACCACGAGCAGAACGCCTCGACCTCGACGGTGCGCCTGTCGGGCTCGTCGGGCGCCAACCCGTTCGCCTGCATCGCCGCCGGCATCGCCTGCCTGTGGGGCCCGTCGCACGGCGGCGCCAACGAGGCCGTGCTGAAGATGCTGGACGAGATCGGCGACGTGTCGAAGGTGCCCGAGTTCATGCAGGGCGTGAAGGACAAGCGCTACAAGCTGATGGGCTTCGGCCACCGCGTGTACAAGAACATGGACCCGCGCGCCGCCATCATGAAGCGCACCTGCGACGAAGTCCTGAACGAGCTCGGCCTGCACAACGATCCCAAGCTCAAGCTCGCCATGGAGCTGGAGAAGATCGCGCTGGAAGACCCGTACTTCATCGAACGCAAGCTGTACCCGAACGTCGACTTCTACTCGGGCATCGTGCTGTCGGCGATCGGCATCCCGGTGTCGATGTTCACCCCGATCTTCGCGCTGGCCCGCACCGTCGGCTGGATCTCGCACTGGAACGAGATGATCGCCGATCCGTCGATGAAGATCGGCCGTCCGCGCCAGCTGTACACCGGTTCGCCGCGCCGCGACTACGTGCCGGTCGACCAGCGCAAGTAATCGCCCTGCGGCGCGCCCGGTTCCGGCCGGGCGCGCCTTTGCGCATCCGCATTCCCGTTCCAACCTGACCGTCGAAATCGTCTCGCCCAAGCGAAAAGCAAAAACGCCAAAGGCCAACCCATCATGATGCAAGCATTCCAGGCTCAATCTCACCTGTTCGGCGGAAACGCGCCGTTCATCGAGGAGCTGTACGAGCAATACCTCGCCGATCCGCAATCCGTGGCGCAGGAGTGGCGCGACTATTTCGACAAGCTGCAGCAACTGCCCGGCAACAGCGACCGCGACATCCCGCGCGCCGCCATCGAGCAATCGTTCGTCGAGCTCGCCAAGCAGCCGCGCGCCGGCGGCATCAGCGCCGCGGCGCAGACCGAGACGGTGAAGAAGCAGGTCGCCGTGCTCAAGCTGATCTCGGCCTACCGCGTGCTCGGCTCGCGCTATGCCACGCTCGATCCGCTCAAGCGGCTCGACGCCCAGGCCATGCCCGAGCTCGACCCGGCCAGCCACGGCCTGACCGACGCCGACATGGCGCTGACCTTCGACTGCGGCAGCCTGGTCGGCCCCGAGCGCGATTCGCTGGCCAACATCCTGGCCCGGCTCAAGCAGACCTACTGCGGCAGCATCGGCCTCGAGTACATGCACATCACCAACTCGGCGCAGAAGCACTGGATCCAGAAGCGCTTCGAGGACGCGCGCTCGACGCCGAGCTTCGGCCGCGACAAGAAGCTGCGCATCCTCAAGCAGATCACCGCCGCCGAGACGCTCGAGCGCTACCTGCACACCAAGTACGTCGGCCAGAAGCGCTTCTCGCTCGAAGGCGGCGAGAGCCTGATCGCGGCGATGGACCACCTGGTGCAGGGCGCCGGCGAGACCGGCGTGCAGGAGATGGTGATCGGCATGGCCCACCGCGGCCGCCTCAACGTGCTGGTCAATACGCTCGGCAAGCAGCCGCGCGACCTGTTCTCCGAATTCGAAGGCAAGTACAGCTACGACCTGCCGTCGGGCGACGTGAAGTACCACATGGGCTTCAGCTCCGACATCCCGACCCCGGGCGGCGCGATCCACGTCTCGCTGGCGTTCAATCCGTCCCACCTCGAGATCGTCAACCCGGTGGTGGTCGGCTCGGCCCGCGCGCGCCAGCAGCGCCGCGGCGACCGTACCGGCGACCAGGTGATGCCGGTGCTCTTGCACGGCGACTCGGCCTTCATCGGCCTCGGGACCAACCAGGGCACCTTCAACCTGTCGCAGACCCGTGGCTACGGCGTCGGCGGCACCATGCACATCGTCATCAACAACCAGATCGGCTTCACCACCAGCGACACGCGCGACACGCGTTCCTCGCTGTACTGCACCGACATCGCCAAGATGATCGAGGCGCCGATCTTCCACGTGAACAGCGACGATCCGGAAGCGGTCTGCTTCGTGGTGCAGGCCGCGCTCGACTACCGCCGCGAGTTCCGCCGCGACGTGGTGATCGACCTGGTCTGCTTCCGCAAGCTTGGTCACAACGAGGGCGACGACCCGATGCTGACCCAGCCGATGATGTACAAGAAGATCGCCAAGCACCCCGGCACCCGCAAGCTGTACGCCGACCGCCTGGTCACCGAGGGCCTCTTGAGCGCCGAGGCCGCCGACGCGCTGATCAAGGAATACCGCGCCGCGCTGGACAAGGGCGAGCACGTCGAGCAGACCACGCTGACCGACTTCAAGCGCAGCTTCGCCATCGACTTCGGCGCCTACAAGGGCACCCACTGGGCGCACCCGACCGACACCACGCTGTCGGCCGCCGAGATCGGCCGGCTGACCGAGAAGGTCACCCGCGTGCCGGACGGTTTCAAGCTGCATCCGACCGTCGAGAAGGTGCTGGCCGCCCGCCGCGACATGGGCGCCGGCAAGCAGAACGTCGACTGGGGCATGGCCGAGACGCTGGCCTACGGTTCGCTGCTGGAGAAGGGCTACGGCGTCCGCATCTCGGGCGAGGACTCGGGCCGCGGCACCTTCAGCCACCGCCACGCGGTGCTGCACGACCAGAACCGCGAGAAGTGGGATGCCGGCGCCTGCGTGCCGCTGCGCAACCTCAGCGACAACCAGGGCCACTTCCTGGTGATCGACTCGATCCTCAACGAGGAAGCGGTGCTGGCCTTCGAATACGGCTACAGCTCCTCGGCGCCCGACGAGCTGACCATCTGGGAAGCCCAGTTCGGCGACTTCGCCAACGGCGCGCAGGTGGTGATCGACCAGTTCATCACCTCGGGCGAGACCAAGTGGGGCCGTTTCTGCGGCCTGACCATGCTGCTGCCGCACGGCTACGACGGCCAGGGCCCGGAGCACAGCTCGGCGCGCCTGGAGCGCTACCTGCAGATGTGCGCCGAGCACAACGTGCAGATCGTGATGCCGTCCGAAGCCGCCCAGATGTTCCACGTGCTGCGCCGCCAGCAGCTGCGGCCGTACCGCAAGCCGCTGATCATCTTCATGTCCAAGCGCCTGCTGCGCTACAAGGACTCGATGAGCAACCTCGACGCCTTCACCCAGGGCGGCTTCCGCCCGGTGATCGGCGACCCGGACCAGCCGGACGCCAAGAAGGTCAAGCGCGTGCTGGTCTGCGCCGGCCAGGTGTTCTACGACCTCTACAACGCCCGCAAGGAGCGCGAGGCCCGCGACATCGCCATCGTCCGCGTCGAGCAGCTCTATCCCTTCCCGACCGACGAGCTCAAGGCCGAGCTCGGCAAGTACGCGGCGGCCAAGGAGATCACCTGGGTGCAGGAAGAGCCGCGCAACCAGGGCGCCTGGCACCAGATCCGCCATCGCCTCGAGGCCTGCATGTCGCCCAAGCAGACGCTGGCCTACGCGGGCCGGCCGTCGTCGGCCTCGCCGGCGGTCGGCTACATGAGCAAGCACACCGCCCAGCTCAAGGCCTTCCTCGACGAAGCGATGACGCTGACCAAGTAAACCCGGAACCGACGGCCGCCTTCGCGCGGCCTTTCGCCTTATCCCCACTGCCCAACGCATGGAGCCGACAACATGCTGATCGAAGTCAAAGTCCCCCAACTGCCCGAGTCCGTCTCGGAAGCCACCCTGGTGAGCTGGAAGAAGAAGGTCGGCGAATACGTCGAGCGCGACGAGAACCTGATCGACCTGGAAACCGACAAGGTGGTGCTCGAGCTGCCCGCGCCGCAGGCCGGCGTGATCGTCAACCTGGTCAAGGGCGACGGCAGCACCGTGGTCAGCAATGAAGTGATCGCCACCATCGACACCGAGGCGAAGGCCGGCGCCGGTGCCGCCGCGGCGCCGGCCGCCGCGCCGATCGCGCAGGAACCGAGCCGCGTGGCCGCCGCCGCCGCGGCCGCCGGCGTGCCCGAGAACGCCATCGGCTTCGGCACCGCCGTGATGCCGGCCGCCAAGAAGGCCGCCGCCGACCTCGGCGTCGACACCGACAAGGTGCAAGGCACCGGCCGCGACGGCCGCGTGCTCAAGGAAGACGTGGTGGCGGCCGCCGCCAAGCCGGCCGCCGCACCCGCGCCGGCCCCGGCTCCCGCGCCGAAGGCTGCGCCGGCCCCGGCCGTGACGGTCGCCGGCGGCGACCGCGCCGAGCAGCGCGTGCCGATGTCGCGCCTGCGCCAGCGCGTGGCCGAGCGCCTGGTCGAATCGCAATCGACCGCCGCCATCCTCACCACCTTCAACGAAGTGAACATGAAGCCGGTGATGGACCTGCGCAACCGCTACAAGGACCGCTTCGAGAAGGAACACGGCATCAAGCTGGGCTTCATGGGCTTCTTCGTGAAGGCCGTGGTGCATGCGCTGCGCAAGTTCCCGATCGTCAACGCCTCGGTCGACGGCAACGACATCGTCTACCACGGCTACTACGACATCGGCGTGGCGGTGGGCAGCCCGCGCGGCCTGGTGGTGCCGGTGATCCGCAATGCCGACCAGCTGAGCCTGGCCCAGATCGAGAAGCAGATCGCCGACTTCGGCAAGCGCGCCCAGGAAGGCAAGCTGACCATCGAAGAGCTGAGCGGCGGCACCTACACCATCTCCAACGGCGGCACCTTCGGCTCGATGATGTCGACCCCGATCATCAACCCGCCGCAGTCGGCCATCCTCGGCATGCACGCCACCAAGGACCGCGCCGTGGTCGAGAACGGCGAAGTGGTGGTGCGTCCGATGATGTACCTGGCGCAGTCCTACGACCACCGCATCATCGACGGCCGCGAAGCGGTGCTGAGCCTGGTCGCGATCAAGGAAGCGATCGAGGATCCGGCGCGGTTGCTGCTGGATCTGTAAGGCGTGAGGGGTGAGGAGTGAGGTGTTGTCCGCTCTTCGCCCCGACCCTTCGAGCCATGACCAGACCGGTGCGAGCGAGCACACCTCGCACCTAACGCCTCACCCCTCACAAGGTTTTCGCCCATGTCCCAACAATTCGACGTCGTCGTGATCGGCGGCGGCCCCGGTGGCTACGTCGCGGCGATCCGCGCCGCCCAGCTCGGCTTCAAGACCGCCTGCATCGACGCCACCTCCAACGCCGAAGGCAAGCAGAGCCTCGGCGGCACCTGCCTTAACGTCGGCTGCATCCCGTCCAAGGCGCTGCTGCAGTCGTCCGAGAACTTCCACCACGCCGCCCACAGCTTCGCCGACCACGGCATCAGCACCGGCACGGTCAAGATCGACGTGGCGCAGATGCTCAAGCGCAAGGAAGAGATCATCGCCAAGAACACCGGCGGCATCGCCTTCCTGTTCCGCAAGAACAAGGTGACCCCGTTCCACGGCACCGGCAGCTTCAAGGCCAGGAACGGCGACAAGTGGCTGCTCGAGGCCAAGCTGGCCGACGGCAAGGTCGAGGAGATCGAGGCGACCCATGTGATCGTGGCGACCGGCTCGAGCGTGCGCCAGCTGCCCGGCGTGACCATCGACAACAAGCTGGTGCTCGACAACGAAGGCGCGCTGGCCATCCCGGCCGTGCCCAAGCGCCTCGGCGTGATCGGCGCCGGCGTGATCGGCCTGGAAATGGGTTCGGTGTGGAAGCGCCTCGGCAGCGAAGTGACCGTGCTCGAGGCGATGCCGACCTTCCTCGGCGCCGCCGACGACCAGGTCGCCCGCGAAGCGCTCAAGTTCCTGACCAAGGAAACCGGCCTCGTCATCAGCACCGGTGTGAAGATCGGCGAGATCAAGGCCGGCAAGAAGGACGTGACCGTCAACTACGTCGACGCCGCCGGCGCCGAACAGAAGATGGTGTTCGACAAGCTGATCGTCTCGATCGGCCGCGTGCCCAACACCGCCGGCCTCAATGCCGACGCGGTCGGCCTCAAGCTGACCGAGCGCGGCCAGGTCGAGGTCGACGACGACTGCCGCACCAGCCTGCCCAACGTCTGGGCCATCGGCGACGTGGTGCGCGGCCCGATGCTGGCGCACAAGGCCAGCGAAGAAGGCGTGGCGGTGGCCGAGCGCATCGCCGGCCAGCATCCGCACATCGACTTCGGCGTGATCCCGTGGGTGATCTACACCAGCCCCGAGATCGCCTGGGTCGGCAAGACCGAGCAGCAGCTCAAGGCCGAGGGCGTCGAATACAAGAAGGGCCAGTTCCTGTTCTCGGCCAACGGCCGCGCGCTGGCGCTCGGCGAGGCCAAGGGCTTCGTCAAGATGCTGGCCGACAAGAAGACCGACCGCATCCTCGGCGTCCACATCGTCGGCCCGTTCGCCTCCGAGCTGATCGCCGAAGCGGTGGTCGCGATGGAATTCTCGGCCAGCTCCGAAGACATCGCCCGCATCGTCCACGCCCACCCGTCGCTCAGCGAGGCGCTGCACGAAGCGGCGCTGGGCTGCGATGGCCGGACGCTGCATAGCTAAGGATTGAGAAGGGGGAAGGGAGAAGAGGGAAGGGTTCGCTTCCCGGCGCTCCGTTCTCCGGACTCGCATTTGAGAGAAGGGGAGGGGAGAAGGCATCAGGAAGACGCTGGCGGCAGGAGCGAGGGTTTTACCCTTCCCCCTTCCCTCTTCTCCCTTCCCGCGCTTTCCTCCCTTCGCCCTTCCCTAACAGCAACTTCTCTCAAAAGGGAAACACGCAATGAACCTCCACGAATACCAAGCCAAAGACCTGCTGGCCAAATACGGCCTGCCGGTGCAGAAGGGCATCCTGGCCACCACGCCAGAAGAGACCGCCAACGCCTTCCGCTCGATGGGCGGCAAGTTCGCCGTGGTGAAGGCCCAGGTGCATGCCGGCGGCCGCGGCAAGGCCGGCGGCGTGAAGGTGGTGAAGAGCGCCGACGAGGCCGCCGAGGTGGCCAAGTCGCTGCTCGGCAAGCGCCTGGTGACCTACCAGACCGACGCCAAGGGCCAACCGGTCAACAGCCTCCTGGTCTGCGAAGACATGTACCCGGTGCAGCGCGAGCTGTACCTGGGCGCCGTGGTCGACCGCTCGACCCGCTCGATCGTGTTCATGGCCTCGACCGAAGGCGGCGTGGAGATCGAAGAAGTCGCCCACAACACGCCCGAGAAGATCATCAAGACCGTGGTCGACCCGCTGGTCGGCCTGCAGCCCTACCAGGCCCGCGAAGTCGGCTTCGCGCTGGGCCTGGACGACGCGCAGATCAAGCAGTTCGTCGGCCTGATGCTCGGCGCCTACAAGGCCTTCGTCGAGAACGACTTCGCGCTGTTCGAGATCAACCCGCTGGCCATCCGCGGCGACGGCACGCTGGCCTGCGTCGACGCCAAGATCGGCATCGACAGCAACGCCGCCTTCCGCCTGCCGCAGATCGTCGCGCTGCGCGACAAGTCGCAGGAGAACGAGCGCGAGCTGAAGGCTTCCGAATTCGACCTCAACTACGTCGCGCTCGAAGGCAACATCGGCTGCATGGTGAACGGCGCCGGCCTGGCGATGGCCACCATGGACATCATCAAGCTCAAGGGCGGCCAGCCGGCCAACTTCCTGGACGTCGGCGGCGGCGCCACCAAGGAGCGCGTGATCGAGGCCTTCAAGCTGATCCTGGCCGACGAATCGGTGCAGGGCGTGCTGATCAACATCTTCGGCGGCATCGTGCGCTGCGACATGATCGCCGAGGCCATCATCGCCGCGGTGAAGGAAGTCAACGTGACCGTGCCGGTGGTGGTCCGCCTCGAGGGCAACAACGCCGAACTCGGCGCCAAGATCCTCGACGAATCGGGCCTCAAGCTGACTTCGGCCCAGGGCCTGAACGACGCAGCCGAGAAGATCGTTGCCGCCGTTGGCGGCAAGTGAGGAGTGAGGCGTCAGGCGTGAGGGGTTGAACCCCTCGGCCTGAACCGGACTTTTCGCAATCGTGTACCGCGTGAGCTGTGGCGGCAGATGAAGGAGACGCCGAGACGCGTCGCCTCGCCCCTCACACCTCACCCCTCACAAAGGATTTAGAAATGAGCGTTCTCGTCAACAAAGACACCAAAGTCCTGGTGCAAGGCTTCACCGGCAAGAATGGCACCTTCCACGCCGAGCAGGCGCTGAAGGTCGGCACCAAGGTGGTCGGCGGCGTCACCCCGGGCAAGGGCGGCAGCAGCCACCTGGGCCTGCCGGTGTTCAACACCATGCGCGACGCCGTGCGCGAGACCCAGGCCGACGCCTCGGTGATCTACGTGCCGGCCCCGTTCGCCAAGGATTCGATCCTCGAAGCGATCGACGCCGGCGTGAAGCTGGTGGTCTGCATCACCGAAGGCGTGCCGACCATCGACATGCTGTACGTGAAGAAGGCCGTCGACGAAGCCGGCATCCGCCTGATCGGCCCGAACTGCCCCGGCGTGATCACCCCGGGCGAGTGCAAGATCGGCATCATGCCCTGGCACATCCACAACCCCGGCCGCATCGGCATCGTGTCGCGCTCCGGCACGCTGACCTACGAAGCCGTGGCGCAGACCACCGCGCTGGGCCTGGGCCAGTCGACCTGCATCGGCATCGGCGGCGACCCGATCCCCGGCACCAGCCACATCGATTCGCTGAAGCTGTTCCAGGACGATCCGGACACCGACGCGATCATCATGATCGGCGAGATCGGCGGCTCGGCCGAGGAAGAGGCGGCCGAGTTCGCCCAGTCCTACGTGACCAAGCCGGTGGTCGGCTACATCGCCGGCGTGACCGCGCCCAAGGGCAAGCGCATGGGCCATGCGGGCGCCATCATCTCGGGCGGCAAGGGCACGGCGGAAGAGAAGTTCGCCGCCTTCGAGAAGGCCGGCATCGCCTACACCCGTAGCCCGGCCGAGATCGGCAAGACCATGTTCGAACTGCTGAAGAGCAAGGGCATGATCAAGTAAGCCGTTTCGCACTCGCGACCGACGACGACGCCACCCACCGGGTGGCGTCGTCGTTTCCGCGCGCCGCGGATCGCCGCTCGCCGGCCCGGTGGAACGGAGCGGGCTCCGCTCCGGTCACGTCCTCATCGGCATGATTTCGGCGTTGATCGGGCGTGCCGCCATCCAACCGGGAAGTGCCGCATGTTCAAGTTTCCGCCCAAGCGCAGGTGCAATGTCCTCGACGAACGGATCGAATACATCCTGGCCGGGGAGGGGAACGCCACGGTGGTGCTGATCAACGGTTCCGGCGGACCCATCGAGGGCTGGCACAGGGTGTTCGAACCGCTGACCGGCTTCGCCACCGTATTCGCCTACAATCGGCCCGGCCTGGGCGGCAGCGGCCCGCCGGCGGCGCCCCAGACCGGCGCGCGCATGGTGGCCGTGCTGCGGGCGGCGCTGGCCGAGGTCGAGCTGGCGCCGCCCTATGTGCTGGTCGGCCATTCGCTGGGCGGGCTCATCGCCAACCTGTTCGCTCGGCAGCACCCGCAGGAGGTGGCGGCGGTGGTCCTGCTGGAGGCGACGGCGCCGGAAGACATCGCGACGCTGTCGCAGCACGAGGGCGCGCTGCATCGCCACCTCGGCAGCCTGCTGCGCTGGATCTCGCCGCCCCATGTCCACGCCGAGACCGAGCATCTGCCGGCCACCGTCGCCGAGCTGGAGGCGGCGCCGGGCTTTCCCGCCATTCCGCTGCGGGTCGTCACCGGCGGCCGGCCAGTCATGGCCTGGGCGACCCCGCCGGCGGCGCTGGCGGCGCGCCGCGTGCACCAGCAGGCGCTGGCCGGGCTGTCGCCGCTGGGCACCCAGCTGATCGCATCGCGCAGCGGCCACTTTCCGCAGTTCAGCGAGCCGCAGCTGGTGGTCTCGGTGATCGAGGCGCTGGCCGGCCTGCCGCCCGAGCCCGCCGAGGGCCGATCGAATTCGACCGAAGGAGCCGATATGCAAGTCCGCCGGATCGTCGCCAACATCGCCACGGCCGAACCCGCACGGGCCGAGGCGTTCTACCGGGACCTGCTCGGGCTCGAGCTGCTGATGGATCACGGCTGGATCCGCACCTATGGCTCGGAACAGCCGATGGGCGTGCAGCTGAGCATCGCCGCCGAGGGCGGCTCGGGGACCGCGGTGCCCGACCTGTCGATCGAGGTCGACGACCTGGACGTGGCGCTGGCGCGCATGCTGGCGGCGGGCATCGCGATCGAATACGGCCCGGCCATCGAGCCCTGGGGCGTACGCCGCTTCTACGTGCGCGATCCGTTCGGCCGGCTGCTCAACATCCTGCAGCACCTGTGAGCGGGCCTGCCCTGCGCGGGCACGGCTTCGGCCGCGGCTGGGCGGACGCGGCGCGAAGCCTCCGCTGCGGCCGGAGCTGCGCCTGCGGCAGGCCCGGCTAGATCTGCACCGACGGCACCCACTTCATGCAGCGCAGCGCGAACATCGAGCGGCTGTGGCGGATGCCGGGGATGCGGTAGAGCTTTTCGCGCAGGAAGCGCTCGTAGCCGGCCGTGCCTTCGACCGCGACCTTGACCAGGTAGTCGTAGTCGCCCGAGACCAGATAGGCCTCGAGCACTTCGGGCAGCGCCGCCAGCTCTTCGCCGAAGCGCGCCAGCGCATTGTCCTCGTGGCGGTCCAGCGTCACCTCCAGCAGCACCGTGTCGGCCAGGCCGAGCTTGCGCTGGTCGATCAGGGCGACGTAGCCCTGGATATAGCCCTCGCTCTCGAGCGAACGGGTGCGGTTCCAGCAGGCGGTCGGCGACAGGCCGACCTGTTCGGCCAGCTCGGCATTGCTGAGCCGGGCATTGTCCTGCAGCGCACGCAGGATCTTGCGGTCCTGGCTGTCGAGCGGACGGTTCTTGGCTGTCATGCGATTCCTTGTGAACGTTCTTCCGGTTATCGAATTTAACACGGATGAATGTTCTGCATTTCATGCCGATCGGGTCGCAAGAGAGAAGCCTATTCCGCGCCCGGAGCGGTACATTTCCATCCACGCAATCCATGTCCGTGCAGCCTCTGCAGCCCACGAAGCCGACCGGACCGGCCTGGCGCCTACCGGCACCGGGCGCCACTGCCGGCCGCATCCGCGGCCAGCGCGGCAGGGCGGCGGCCGCGACGAGCGGCCGCATCCTGCCGGCGGACAGGGAGCGTATTCAGGTGGGCGATACGGACGGGGAGGAGGGGGAACGCTCAGCCGGCCAGCAAGGCCCGGATCTCGTCGACCAGCCGATCGGCCTGGCCGGCGTCGCGCGATTTGGCGATGGCGGCGCGCAGGTCGCCGAGCAGGCCCAGCAGCTCCTCGCGGTTGGCCGCCTTTTCCACCTTGAGCGTGAAGAACAGCGCCTTGAGCCCCATGTGGTCGGCCGCGGCCTTGTTCATCAGGCGGGTCGCCTCCTGCAGGCGGGCGAAGGCATCGGCCGGCGCTGCCGCGGTGTCGCCGGCCGGCCCGGTCGGGGCGGCCGAAGCGGCCGGCGATGACGGCGAGGCCGGGGTTGCGCCGTCGGCGGCGACCAGGCCCAGCGTCAGCAGCGTGGCGAGGCCATCGTCCGGCGCACCGAGCGCCCGGCCCAGCTCGCGCAGCTCGGCACCGCCGCGCTTGCCGTCGACCTGCAGCAGCAGGCTGCGCAGCCGCGGCGTCAGCGCCGGGCAGCGGCTGCGGTCCTGCAGCGCCTGCCCGCCGGCTTCGGTCTTGTGGAAGATTGCCTCGCTCATCGCTGCGCTCCTGTCTCCTGGAATATCGTTTTATGCCGATGTCTTCGCTACGGCCCATCGCAAAGGTAGCACAGGGCGGATGCGCCGCAAGCCGGCGAGGGCGTCCCGCGCGTGCCGGCGCCTAGACGTGCTGGTCCAGCAGGATGGGATTGCCGTCGGGATCGACGACCATGAAGCTCGCCGGTCCCTGGCCGGTCTCGTCGGCCTCGGTCGCGATCGGCACGCCCTGCGCCTTCAGCCGGCGCTGCAGCTCGCGGATGTCGGTGAACTCGCCGAGGCGGTCGGCGTTGCCGTCCCAGCCCGGGTTGAAGGTCAGCATGTTCCGCTCGAACATGCCCTGGAACAGGCCGATCACGCAGTCGCCGTTCTTCAGGATCAGCCAGTTCTGCGCGGCGTCGCCGGCGAAGACCTCGAAGCCGAGCTTCGCGTAGAAGGCCTGGGACGCCGCGATGTCCTTCACGGCCAGGCTGACCGAAAAGTTGCCGAGTTGCATGTCTGCTCCTTGTCGAGGACGGAAGCGGGGATCGCCCGGTCTGTCGAATCGTAGGCGATCGCGTCTGGAACGGCCTTCAGACGACCAGCGCGGCCCGGAAGCCCCGGGCCGCGTAGTAGGACTCCGCGCCGTTGTGATAGGTGAACACCCGGCCGTAGCGCCGGTCGCAGAACAGCGCGCCGCCGCGTGCGCGCAGCTCCGGCGGCGTATCGATCCAGCTCGACGTCTTCAGGTCGAATTCGCCCAGCTGCTGCAGCGCCCGGTACTGTTCTTCGGTCAGCAGCGCGACACCCATCGCGGCGGCGCGATCGGCGGCGCTGTCCGCCGGCTTGTGCGCCTTGCGCGCATCCAGCGCCGCGCGGTCGTAGCAGAGGCTGCGGCGGCCGGCCGGGCTTTCGGCCGAGCAGTCGCAGAACCAGATAGCCGCCCGTCGCATCGTCGCGGCCGATCACGTCCGGCTCGCCGCCGCTCGCTTCCATGTCGTGCAATGACTTCAGCGCGGCGGGATGGGCCTCCAGCCTGGCCCGTACCTCGGTCCAGGCCAGGCCGGCGTGCCGTTGCGCGTGCCGCTCGAAGCGGGTCTTCAGGGTATGCAGCAGCGCTTCACGTTCTTGCGCGTTCATGGTTTTCGAGGCTTCCGGGTTCGATGGGTTGGGCGAGCGCATTGCACGGCGGGCGGCGTATAGGGGACACGGCTTCTCTTGTGGCGTATTGGCCTGGGCCACGGCCGACCGGGCCTGGTCCGGCCTTGGACGCCGCCGGCCGGTCGAGGTTTCGCGGCCGGGGGAATCCGCTCGCCGACGGTCCGCTCCGCCGCGGTCGCGGACAGGGAGGGCGCCGGACATACGAAAAAGGGGAGGCCTAGAAGCCTCCCCTTTCTTCGCCGTGGCGCGAACGAGGCGCCGTCAGATCACCATCAGATCGACGAACTCGTTCACCGGCGTGGCTTCGAGCTTGGCCTGGTCCTGGCACAGCGCGTAGATCGCCTCGGCCTGCTTGGGCGGGAACTGGCGCGCCAGGTTGGTGCGGAACTTGGCCTCGAGCACCGGGATGCCCTCGGCGCGGCGGCGGCGATGGCCGATCGGGTATTCGCAGACTTCCTCGGCCAGCACGGTGCCGTCGTTCAGCTCCACGGTCAGGCCGTTGGCGATCGAACGCTTTTCCGGATCGTGGTAGTCGGCGGTGAACTGCGGATCCTCGACGCAGACGATCTTGTCGCGCAGCACGTCGATGCGCGGGTCGATCGCGATGCCGTCCTCGTAGTCGGAGGCGGTCAGGCGGCCGAAGATCAGCGGCACGGCCACCATGTACTGAATGCAGTGGTCGCGGTCGGCCGGATTGTTGAGCGGGCCCTTCTTGTCGATGATGCGGATGCAGGCCTCGTGGGTGCGGATGGTGATCTTCTTGATGTCGAACACGCTCTTGCCCATGGCAGCCAGCTTGGTGTGCAGCGTCATCGCGCATTCCACCGCGGTCTGCGAGTGGAACTCGGCCGGGAAGCTGATCTTGAACAGCACGTGTTCCATCACGTAGCTGCCGTAGGGACGCTGGAACTTGAACGGCTGGCCCTTGAACAGCACGTCGTAGAAGCCCCAGGTCTTGGCGGTCAGCACGCCCGGATAGCCCATCTCGCCCTTGAGGGCGATCAGCGCCAGGCGCACGGCGCGGCTGGTGGCGTCGCCGGCGGCCCAGCTCTTGCGGCTGCCGGTGTTGGGGGCATGGCGGTAGGTGCGCAGGGCCTGGCCGTCGAGCCAGGCGTGCGACACCGCGTTGATCACTTCCTCGCGCGTGCCGCCCAGGAGCTTGGTGACCACTGCGGTCGAGGCGACCTTGACCAGCACGACGTGGTCCAGGCCGACGCGGTTGAAGCTGTTCTCCAGCGCCAGCACGCCCTGGATCTCGTGCGCCTTGATCATGGCGGTCAGCACTTCGCGCATCTGCAGCGGGGCCTTGCCCTGCGCCACGCGGGTGCGGCTGAGCCAGTCGGCCGCCATCAGGATGCCGCCGAGGTTGTCGGACGGGTGACCCCATTCGGCCGCCAGCCAGGTGTCGTTGAAATCGAGCCAGCGGATCATCGCGCCGAGGTTGAAGGCGGCCTGGATCGGGTCGAGCTGGTGCTGGGTGCCGGGCACGCGGGCGCCGTTGGGCACCACGGTGCCGGGCACGACCGGGCCGAGGAACTTGGTGCAGGCCGGGTATTCGAGCGCTTCGAAGCCGCAGCCCAGCGTGTCGATCAGGCACAGGCGGGCGGTGTCGTAGGCCTCGTCGGACTGGATCTCGTAGTTCCAGACGTAGTCGGCGATGTCGACCAGGACCTGATCGGGGTCGGGGCGGACGTTGGAGATATGGGCGGACATGACAGATCCTTGTTTGGGAGCTTTGGACAAAACACCTCGCGAGCCTCGGCGAGGTTCCCTCGGATCGCCCGCGAGGTCTCCGGCTGTGCGGGGACCCCGGGGCGGCGAGGGCGGGGGAGTGAATCGATCGGCGGCGAGCCGGACGAATCGCCGCGGACTGGCCGGGTGCCGGGCTGAAAATCGACTGCCTGGCCGGCCCGGTATTCCTCGGTATTTCTCTATCGGAAGGTCTGGGCCCGGTTGAGCCCGATCATCGGTAGATGGGTGTTGATTTCCTGCAGGATGAGCTTGGCCTCCTCGCTGCCGCGCGCCTTGGCCACCGCCTCGGTCAGCGCCACCAGCGCCAGCCGCAGCTCGGCCTCGGTGTCGCAATGGCTGATACGGCGCTTGAGCAGCACGCCCTTGAGGCCGACATGCTGCTCGACCACGCGGCGCATCTCGGCCGCGACCGGGCGCAGGTGTTCGGGCAGCTTGGCCGAGACCGGCAGGTCGGGCAGCTCGTCGGCTTCGGGCTCGGCTTCGGCCGCCGCCTGGGGCGTCGCCGCCGGCTCGGGTGCCGCGGCCGGCACCGCGACCGGAGCGGCGACGGCCGTTGCCGTCGGCGCTGCCGGTTCGGGTGCCGGCTGCGCTTCCTCGGTGCCGGGCACCACCTCGGCCAGCCCCTGCTCGAGCAGCCGGTCGACCAGCTCGGCCGGATTGCCCAGCGAGACCGCCAGGGCCTTGAGCTGGTCGATGGACTTGTTGCCGTCGACCTGCAACAGCAGGGTCCGCAGCCGGGCCGGCAGCTTGTGCTCGCCCTCGCGGATCTGCAGTGCCTGCAGGCCGGCCTCGCTCTTGCGCAGTATCGCGTTCAACGTCTTGTCTCCCTTGTGTCGTGTCCGCGCCGGCCCGCTCCGTGATGGCTGCGGGACAGCGCGGCAAAGTTAGCACAAGAGCCGGTGCGCCACATGCCGCCTCAGCGTTTCGCCAGCGGCACGAATTCCAGGTTTTCCGGGCCGATGTAATTGGCGCTCGGACGAATGATCTTGCCGTCGATGCGCTGCTCGATCACGTGGGCGCTCCAGCCGCTGGTGCGCGCGATCACGAACAGCGGTGTGAA
Organism: Chitinimonas koreensis; assembly: GCF_014353015.1. Classification (NCBI taxonomy): domain Bacteria; kingdom Pseudomonadati; phylum Pseudomonadota; class Betaproteobacteria; order Neisseriales; family Chitinibacteraceae; genus Chitinimonas; species Chitinimonas koreensis. The sequence continues at coordinate 3,255,179 of NZ_CP060704.1, read as the reverse complement.
CATCGCGGTCGGCACGCCCATCATGTGGTAGCTCACCGCGCTGAACCAGTCGAGGTTGGGGAACATCTTCTTGACCTCGGCCATCACGCTCTCGAGCCGCTCGGCGATGTCGAACATCTTGCTGTTGCCGGCTTCCTGCGACAGCGTGCGCGCCACTTCCTTGATCACCACGTTGCGCGGATCGCTGACGGTGTAGACCGGATGGCCGAAGCCGATCACCACTTCCTTGCGCTCGACCCGGGCGCGGATGTCGGCCTCGGCCTCGTCCGGCGTGTCGTAGCGCTTCTGGATCTCGAACGCGACCTCGTTGGCGCCGCCGTGCTTGGGGCCGCGCAGCGCGCCGATCGCGCCGGTGATGGCGCTGTGCATGTCCGAGCCGGTGCCGGCGATCACGCGGGCGGTGAAGGTCGAGGCGTTGAACTCGTGCTCGGCGTAGAGCACCAGCGAGGTGTGCATCGCCCGCACCCAGCTGTCGGACGGCTTCTTGCCGTGCAGGAGATGGAGGAAGTGGCCGCCGATGCTGTCGTCGTCGGTCTCGACCTCGATGCGGCGCCCGTTGTGGCTGAAGTGGTACCAGTACAGCAGCATCGAACCGAGCGAGGCCATCAGCCGGTCGGCGATGTCGCGTGCGCCGGCGGCGTTGTGGTCGTCCTTCTCGGGCAGCGCGCAGCCGAGCGCCGACACCGCCGAGCGCATCACGTCCATCGGGTGGGCGGCGGCCGGCAGGGCCTCGAGCACGGCCTTGACGCTGGCCGGGATGCCGCGCAGCGCGCGCAGCTTCTGCTTGTAGCCGGCCAGCTCGGCCGCGTTGGGCAACTTGCCGTGCACCAGCAGGTGGGCGATCTCTTCGAATTCGCAGGCGGCGGCCACGTCGAGGATGTCGTAGCCGCGGTAGTGCAGGTCGTTGCCGGTGCGGCCGACGGTGCACAGCGCGGTATTGCCGGCGGCGACGCCGGACAGCGCGACGGATTTCTTGGGCTTGGGCAGGACTGCTTCGGTCATGCGGTGTCTCCTGTTGTCATGACGATCCCGGCTGGGGCCGGGCGATGCGTGTTCAGGCCGCCGGCCGGCGCGTGGCCAGCCAGTCGGCGCGGTCGATGCGGTAGAGCAGGTGGCGCTGCAGCGGATGGCCGGCCGGCAGGCGCGGATGGTCGAAGTCGGCGGCCGGGTCGCGCCGCATGCCGATGCGTTCCATCACCGCGTGCGAAGGCCGGTTGTCCATGACCGCCAGCGCCACGATCTGCTCCAGGCCGAGCGTGCCGAAACCGTGGTCGAGCGACAGCCGCGCCGCCTCGGTGGCGTAGCCGCGGCCCCAGCAGCTCGACGCGAGCCGCCAGCCGATCTCGACGCAGGGCGTGAAGTGGGCCTCGAAACTGGTGCGCAGCAGCCCGACGAAGCCGGCGAAATCGGCCACGCCGGGAATCTCCAGCGCCCAGAAGGTGAAGCCTTCGCGCTCGGCATGGGCACGCAGCCGGTCGGCCGCCTCGCGCGATTCCTGCGCGCTGAGCAGGTCGGGGAAGTAGCGCCGCACTTCGGGATCGGCATTCATCGCCGCCCAGGCGTCGAGGTCCTCGTCGCGCCAGTCGCGCAGGATCACGCGCTCGCCGCGCAGTTCGAACGCCATCAGCGCTTCTCCGCCGCGAACAGCGCATCGAGCTTCTGCTCGTAGTCGTGGTAACCGAGGTGGTCGTACAGCTCCATGCGGGTCTGCATGCTGTCGAGCACGTTCTGCTGGGTGCCTTCGGCGGCGATATGGCCGTAGACGTTCAGCGCGGCCTTGCTCATCGCGCGGAAGGCCGACAGCGGGTAGAGCATCATGCTGACGCCGACCGAGCCGAGCTGGTCGCGGGTGAACAGCGGGGTCTTGCCGAATTCGGTGATGTTGGCCAGCACCGGCACCTTCACGGCATCGACGAAGGCCCGGTACATCTCGAGGCTTTCCATCGCCTCGGGGAAGATCATGTCGGCGCCGGCCTCGACGCAGCGGCAGGCGCGCTCGATGGCGGCATCGAGCCCCTCGACCGCCAGCGCGTCGGTGCGCGCCATGATCACGAAGTCCGGATCGGTCTTGGCGTCGACAGCGGCCTTGACCCGGTCGACCATCTCCTCGGCCGACACGATGGCCTTGCCCGGCCGGTGGCCGCAGCGCTTGGCCAGCACCTGGTCCTCGATGTGCACCGCCGCGGCGCCGGCGCGGATCATCTCGCGCACGGTGCGGGCGATGTTGAAGGCGCCGCCCAGCCGGTGTCGATGTCGACCAGCACCGGCAGCGCGGTGCGGTCGGTGATGCGGCGCACGTCGATCAGCACGTCCTCGAGCGTGGTGATGCCGAGGTCGGGGATGCCGCAGGAGCTGGCGGCCACGCCGCCGCCCGACACGTAGAGCGCCTTGTGGCCGCTGTGCTCGGCCAGCAGCGCGGCATAGGCATTGATGGCGCCGACGATCTGCAGCGGTTTCTCGGCTTCGACGGCAGCGCGGAAACGCGCGCCGGGGAGGACAGGGCCATGGTGCTTCCTTGGGCGAAGAGGCCGGCAGCAGTGCAAAAGCCGCGCCAGGCCGTGACGGTGAGCGGGATTGCAACGGAAAGTCGCGTCGAATCATGAGCATAGATCGTCGGGTGCACTGCGGTGGCCCGTCGAGTGGCCCGCTGATCGGGTTTCTTGCTGAAATCGAATGTTACATCGATGAAACGATTGTTGCCTCGAGGGACCGGGATCGCACTGCTTCGATGGCGGCGTGGCTTGGTCTGAAGCTTTGCTTGCGGAATATGGCGATCGCAAGGGTTCGCTAAGGAACTAGGGAGGGAAAGGAAGCAAGCCCCTCTCCCTTGCACGGGAAAGGGGTTGGGGTGATGGCCGGTTCTACGAAGAGCCCCGCTCATTCGACCCCGCAGGCCCATCCCGCGAGCGGGAGAGGGACGAATGGCAAGGTTCGACGGCAGCTTGGTCCACCTCCCCGGGCGCGGGAAAGGGGCGCTCACCGGGCGGAGCGTGCCAAAAGATAAAAGCTTGCCCGGCAATGCGATTGTTCATAATCTGAAACATTCCGGTTTCGCAATTGAATCGATCATGGCCCGTCAGCCCATTCCCCAGTTCGGCGTTGTCGCCACTCGCGCGTTGGCCGACATGGTGCGCAATCTCGCCTCCGGCCTCGGCCGCCGCTTCGAGCTGCGGCTGATCGAGAAGAGCGCCGAAGAGGCGATCCCGGTCGCGCGCGAAATGGCGCAGGCCGGCCTCCTGGACGCGGTGATCGCGGCCGGCCGCGGCGCCGAGGTGCTGCGCGCCGCGCTCGACGTGCCGGTGACGCAGATCCCGGTGACCGGCTACGACATCCTGCGCGCGCTGGCCGAGGCGCGCCGCCATAACCCGCGCGCGGTGCTGCTGACGCGCAGGCGGCTGGCCGGCGAATTCGAAGTGCTCAAGCCGCTGCTCAATTTCGAGCTGACGCCGCTCTTGTACGACGGCGACGATGACGCGCGCCGCCATCTCGACACCCTGTCGCGCGCGGTGCGGCCGGTGGTGGTCGGCTCGAGCCAGATCGTCCACCTGGCCAGCCAGTACGACCTGCCTGCGGTACTGATCTATTCGGTCGAATCGGTGATGGCGGCGTTCGAATCGGCGCTCGAGCTGACCCGGGTGGCCAGTCTCGAGGAGGCCAAGCGCGAGCGGCTCGACCGCATCCTGGAAAGCCTGTCGGAAGGCGTGGCGGCGGTCGACCTCGACGAGCGGGTGCAGGCGATCAACCCGGCGCTGGCCGGCCTGGTCGGCGTGGCGGCCGAGTGGGCGGTCGGCCGGCGCCTGTCGGAACTGGCGCCGGCGCTGTCGCTGGCCGGCGTGCTCAAGAGCGGCGAGCCGCGCCGCGACGAGGTGGTCACGGTGGCCGGCCGCAAGCTGGTCACGCAGCGGCTGCCGCTGTTCGAAGCCGGCCAGCAGTCGGGCGCGGTGCTGACGCTACAGGAATCGGCCGCGATCGAGCGCGCCGATCGCAAGCTGCGCGCCGAAGCGCGCAAGAGCCCGTTCCGCGCGCGCTACGCGCTGGCCGACGTGCTCGGCGAGTCGCCGCTGATCGAGGCGGCGCGCGAGCTGGCCACCCTCTATGCCGGCTCCGATTCGTCGGTGCTGATCGAGGGCGAATCGGGCACCGGCAAGGAGCTGTTCGCCCAAGGCATCCACCAGGCTTCGCGCCGTGCCGAGGGGCCTTTCGTCGCGCTCAACTGCGCGGCTTTCCCGGAGAGCCTGCTCGAGTCCGAGCTGTTCGGCTACGAGGAGGGCGCCTTCACCGGCTCGCGCCGCGGCGGCAAGCCCGGCCTGGTCGAACTGGCCGACCGCGGCACGCTGTTCCTCGACGAGATCGGCGACATGCCGCTGCCGCTGCAGACCCGGCTGCTGCGCGTGCTGCAGGAGCGCGAGGTGCTGCGGCTGGGGGCCGGCGAGCCGATCCCGGTCGACGTGCGGGTGATCGCCGCCACCCATGCCGAGCTGCGCGCCGCGGTCGAGGCCGGCCGTTTCCGCGCCGACCTGTATTACCGGCTGGCCATCCTCACGCTGCCCTTGCCCGCGCTGGCGCGCCGCGGCGGCGACGTGCGGCTGCTGGCGTTGCGGCTGGCCGGCGATGCGCTGGCGCGGCTGTCGGCCGAGGTGCCGGCCGAACGGCTGGTGGCGCCGCTGCTGTCGGTTGCGGATGGTTACGGCTGGCCCGGCAACGTGCGCGAATTGCAGAACGTGGTGGAGCGGCTGGCGGTCTTCCTGCGCGCGGCCGGCCGGCTGCTCGATGCCGACGTGCGCCGGCTGGCGCCCGAATTGACCGGCCGCGCCGGCGGCGACGATGCGGCGCTGGCCGCCACCACCGAGCAGGTGCGCCGTAGCCACGTCGAGGCGGTGCTGGCCGAATGTGGCGGCGACCGCACCGTGGCGGCCGAACGGCTGGGGATCAGCCGGACCACGCTGTGGCGCCTGCTGCGCCGCTGAGGCGGCAAATCTAAAAGATGCACCGCAGAGGACGCGGAGGGCACGGAGAACAGCAAGTTCGGTGAAGCCGACCGCGGGCAGTGAGCCGAGCCAGGCCGCTTTTCCTCCGGGCCTCGGCGTCCTCTGCGGTGAAAGTTTTTCTCGCGCCGCGCAATGGAGGCGATGGTCACCCAGCCGGCGCACTGTGCTCATACGAATTCGCACCGCCCGAAAAGCAACAAGCCCGGTCGGGTCCGGGCTTGTCGTGGTGCGGCGGGCGGCGCGTCGATCAGGCGCCGTTGCGGTCCAGCTGCGACAGCTTGCCCGTCACGCCGGCCCACTGGTCGTGGTCGGGCAGCGGGTCCTTCTTCTCGACGATCGGCGTCCAGTTCGGGCTCTTGGAGAGATCGGCGTTCAGCTGGATATAGATCTGCTGGTCGGCCGGCACGTCATCCTCGGCATAGATCGCTTCGACCGGACATTCGGCCACGCACAGCGTGCAGTCGATGCACTCGTCGGGATCGATCACCAGGAAGTTCGGGCCTTCGCGAAAGCAATCGACCGGACAGACATCGACGCAGTCGGTATATTTGCACTTCACGCAGGCATCGGTCACCACGTAAGTCATTTCTCTTTTCCTCGATTTTGCGGCGCGCTAAAACGACCGCGATTGTAGCAGAAGCCCCCTCCCACTCTCCCGTTCGGCATGGTTATTACCAAAGATGCGCCCCGCATAAGTGCGGCCTACGTCGGCCGTTTCGCCCCGAGCCCGACCGGGCCGCTGCACCACGGCTCGCTGCTCGCCGCGGTCGGCAGCTACCTGGAGGCGAGGGCGGCCGGCGGCCGCTGGCTGTTGCGCATCGAGGATCTCGACCCGCCGCGCGAAATGCCGGGCGCGGCCTGCGGCATCCTGCGCACGCTGGAAGCCTACGGTTTCGAATGGGATGGCGAGGTGGTCTACCAGAGCCGCCGGCTCGACCACTACCGCGCCGCGCTCGACCGCCTGGTGGCGGCCGGCCTGGCCTATCCTTGCGCCTGCACCCGTCGCGAGATCGCCGATTCGAGCCTGCGCGGCATCGACGGTCCGGTCTATCCCGGCACCTGCCGCGCCGGCCTCGCCGCAGGCCGGGCGCCGCGTGCCTGGCGCCTGAGGGTGGGCGAGGGCGAGACCGGATTCCTCGACGCGGTGCAGGGCTGGCAGTCGCAGGTGCTGGCGCGCGACCTCGGCGACTTCGTGCTGCTGCGCGCCGATGGCTACTTCGCCTATCAGCTGGCCGTGGTGGTCGACGATGCGCTGCAGGGCGTCAGCCACGTCGTGCGCGGCGCCGACCTGCTCGATTCGACGCCGCGACAGATCTATCTGCAGCAGGCGCTCGGCAGTCCGCTGCCCGGCTATGCGCACCTGCCGGTGCTGACCAACGCGGCCGGCGAGAAGCTCAGCAAGCAGACCCGCGCACCGGCGCTCGAAATCGAGCGCGCCGGGCTCGAGTTATGGCAGGCGTTGACGATATTGGGCCAGCAGCCGCCGGCCGGGCTGCGCGGCGCGGCGCCGGCGGAGGTGTGGCGGTGGGCGTTCGCGCATTGGCGGCTCGGTGTCGTACCGCGGCAACGCGCCATCATGGATGGGTAGATGACCTGGGTAAGTTTCACGCCAATGTCATGTATCCATTGAAATATAATGGGCAAATTTACGCGGGTTTTTATTTGGCCCAAACCGTGTCTAAACTCAGGTGGCGCCTGAGCTTGCGTGGGTAACCCCATGATGTTAATTTACTTGTTGCAATAACGAATCCGCAAAAGGGTGGGAGCCGTGCGAATCAAATCAAAACTCAAAGCCACCGTCATGGCCGTGGCGATGGCAGCGATTCCACTCGCTGCGCAGTCGGCTGGCTTGGGTCGATTGAATGTGCTGTCCGGGCTCGGGCAGCCTCTGCGCGCGGAAATCGACCTGGTCGCCGTGCAGCCGGGCGAAGTCGAGTCGCTGCGCGCGGCGCTCGCCTCGGTCGAAGCCTACCGCGAAGCGCAAATCGATTACCCGCCGACCGCGCTCGGCCTGCGTTTCAATTTGGATAAGCGCCCGAACGGGCAATATTTCATCGCGGTTAATTCGGCGCAATCGCTGAACGAGCCCTTTCTCGATTTTCTGGTCGAATTGAAATGGGACGGCGGCCGCGTGCTGCGCGAATATACCGCGCTGCTCGACCCGGTCGGCTATAACCCCAACGGCGTGACCGCCGCTCCGGTGGCCGGCCGGCCGGCCGCCGCGCCGGCCAGGCCGCAGCCCACGCTGGCCCCGCAGCCGGCCAAGCCGATGGTGGCCGCCAAGCCCGAACCCGTCGCCAAGCCGGCTCAGGAAGCGGCTCCGGCGCCGTCGGGCCAGACCCATACCGTGCAGCAGGGCGAGACCCTGGCCGGCATCGCCCGCCAGAATCAGGTCGACGGCGTGAGCCTCGAGCAGATGCTGGTCGGGCTCTACCGCGCCAACCAGGGCGCATTCGACGGCAACAACATGAACCGGCTCAAAAAGGGCCGGATTCTTACTGTGCCGAGCCGCGAGACGCTGACCGAGGTCGATCGCCAGGCAGCGATCCGCGAGGTCAAGGTCCAGGCCGACGACTGGCGCAGCTACCGTGCCAAGCTGGCCGGTTCGGCCGGTGCCTCGCAGGCCGACCAGGCCCCGGGCAGCGGCAAGATCACCGCCAAGGTCGAAGACAAGGCCGCCTCGCAACTGCCGGCCGCCAAGGACACGCTCAAACTGTCCAAGGGCGACGAGGGCAAGCTGCGCGAGCGCATGCAGTCGCTCGAGGAAGAAGCCTCCGCCCGCCAGAAGGCGCTGGCCGAGGCCAACCAGCGCGTCAGCGAGCTGGAAAAGACCAACAAGAAGCTCGAAGAGCTGCTGGCGCTCAAGAACAAGCAGGGCGCCGAGCTGCAGAAGCAGGCCGAAGCCGCCAAGGCGGCCGCGGCCAAGCCGGTGGAGAAGGCGGCCGAGGTCAAGCCGACCCCGACGCCGGCGCCCACCCCGGCTCCGACGCCGGTCCCGGTCGAACCGCCCAAGGTCGAGGCCAAGCCGGCCGAGCCCGCGGCAGCCGAGCCGGCCGCCGAGGCCAAGCCGGTCGAGGCGCCGACTCCGGTCCTGGCCCCGCCGCCGGCCGAGACGCCCAAGCCCAAGAAGAAGCCGGTCTTCGTGCCGGAGCCGGAACCCGAACCTTCGCTGCTCGAGAACCCGCTGGTGCTCGGCGGCGGTGCGCTCGCCGTGCTGGCCGCGATCGGCGGCGCCGTCTTCGCGATGCGCCGGCGCAAGCGCGGCAATTTCGAAGACAGCGTGATCACCGGTTCCGACCTCAAGTCCAACACCATGGTCGGCAACACCGGCGGAGCCGTCATCAGCACCGGCGTGACCGAGAACTCCTTCCTGACCGACTTCAGCCGCGCCGGCCTCGGCACCATCGATACCGACGAGGTCGACCCGATCGCCGAAGCCGAGGTCTACATGGCCTACGGCCGCGATGCCCAGGCCGAGGAAATCCTCAAGGATGCGCTGACGCGCGACGGCAGCCGCCAGGAAGTCCGCCTCAAGCTGCTCGAGATCTACAGCGGCCGCAAGAACGTCGCGGCGTTCGAACAGCTCGCCCAGGAGCTCTACGCCGGCACCCAGGGCCAGGGCCCGCTGTGGGCCCAGGCGGCTGAGATGGGCCGCGGCCTCGATCCGCACAACTCGCTCTACCAGCACCAGGCACCGGTCGATACCAACGATCTCGACAAGACCATGGTGCTGTCGGCCGGCACGCTGAGCGCGCTGGCCGAAGGCAAGGCCGAGAACCTGCTCGACACCGCCCAGCCGGTGGTGGACGTGGCGGGCGACCTCGACTTCCAGCTCGGCGACATCGAGGAACCTGCTGCGCCTGCCGCGGAGGCCGACACGCTCGACTTCGACCTCGGCTTCAATGCGGCTGCGCCGGCGCCAGCTCCCGTGCCGCAGGCTGCGGCTCCGCAGCCCGAACCGGTCGAAGCCACGATGGTCGACGTCGCGCCGGCCGAGGATGCTTCGCTCGATTTCAACCTCGGCGACTTCAACCTCGACCTGCCGGCCGCCGCGGCCGAGCCGGCCCCGGCGCCGGTCGCACGGCCCGACATCAACGACGGCATCCTGTCGCTCGACATTCCGCTGGAACTGGGCGGCGATGCCAAGCAGCCGGCCATGCCTTCGTTCGACCTGGCCGAACCGGTGCTCGCCCCGGCCGAGCTCGAATCGCCCGACCTGGCCTCCGATCTCGACTTCAACTTCGACCTGGGCGAGCCGGCCGCTGCCGGTGGCGATGCCTCGATCGACGCCGCCGCGCTGGACCTGGGCGACATGAACATCGATCTCGACGTGGCGCCGGAGCCGGCCAACGGCAGCGACATCATCGATTTCGGCGCCGAACTCGACGATCCGGTGACCACCAAGATCGACCTGGCCCGCGCCTATATCGACATGGGCGACAAGGAAGGCGCACGCGAGATCCTGCAGGAGGCGCTGCACGAAGGGAACTCGGAGCAGAAGTCGACGGCGGAATCGCTGCTCGCCCAGCTCTAAGCGCCCGCTATACTTCCTGTCGGCGTGGACCGCTCAGCGGTCCACGCCTTTTGTTTTGTCCGGCGGCCGCGATCCGCCGCAACCGGGAGACGGCATGCGCATCGCGCTCGGCCTTGAATACGACGGACGCGCCTTCTGCGGCTGGCAGTCGCAGCCGAACGGACTATCGGTGCAGGACACGCTCGAGACCGCCATCGCCCGTCTCGCCGGCGCGCCGGTGCGCCTGCATGCGGCGGGTCGGACCGACGCCGGCGTGCATGCCAGCCTGCAGGTCGCCCATTTCGACACCGGCGCAGTCCGCCCGCTGACCGCCTGGGTGCGCGGCGTGAACAGCTTCCTGCCGCCGAGCATCGCGGTACGCTGGGCGCGCGAGGTCGACGAGGCCTTCCATGCACGCTTTTCCGCAACGGCGCGGCACTACCGTTACCTGCTGCTCAACCACCCGGTCCGCTCCGCGCTGCTGGCCGGACGGGTCGGCTGGCACCATGCGCCGCTCGACCTGGCGGCGATGCAGGCCGCGGCCGTGCTGCTGCTGGGCGAGCACGACTTCTCGAGCTTCCGTTCCTCGGAGTGCCAGGCGGCCAGCCCGGTCAAGCACTTGACCCGGTTCGAGATCGCCCGCGACGGCGACCTGCTGCGCTTCGACGTGTCCGCTGGCGGCTTCCTGCACCATATGGTGCGCAACCTGATGGGGGCGCTGATCCATATCGGCAAGGGCGCCATGCCGCCGGACTGGATGGCTGAACTGCTGGCATTGCGCGACCGGACGGTGGCGCCGCCGACCTTCATGCCGGATGGCCTCTACTTCGCCGGAGTGAGCTACCCGGCCGCCTTCGAGATTGCCAGCGAGCCGTGCTTCCGCCACTATCTGGTCTGATATTTCCTGCAGCTTCCCGGTATGCACCCACGAGTCAAAATCTGCGGCCTGCGTGACGTCGCCATGGCCAACAAGGCGGCTGCGCTCGGCGCCGACGCCATCGGCCTGGTGTTCTACGAGCCGAGCCCGCGCCATGTCTCGATCAATATGGCGCACGAGATCGTCGCCTCGCTGCCGCCCTTCGTCACCAGCGTCGGCCTGTTCGTCGATGCCGAGCACTCGCTGGTCGATGGCGTGCTGCGCACCCTGCCGCTTGACCTGCTGCAATTCCACGGCGACGAGCCGCCCGAATACTGCCGCTCTTTCGGCCTGCCCTACATCAAGGCGGTACGGGTGAAACCCGGTGTCGATTTGCTAGAATTCGCCGACCGCTACGCCGACGCGCGCGGCCTCCTGTGTGATGCCTGGTCGCCGGCCGCGCCCGGCGGCACCGGCGAGCGCTTCGACTGGGGCCTGCTGGCCAAGGACTTGTCGCTGCCGATCGTGCTGTCCGGCGGGCTGTCGCCCGATAACGTCGGCGAGGCGATCCGTTCGGTCCAGCCCTGGGCGGTCGACGTCTCCAGCGGCGTCGAGGCCGAGCGCGGCGTCAAGGACCCGGCCCGCATCGCAGCCTTCATCGACGCCGTCCACGCGACCCGCTGACCGCGCCACCGTTTCACGGAAAGACCCATGCATATCAGTGATCTGCCCATTCCCGCCAGCTACGACCTGCCCGACGGCCGCGGCCGCTTCGGCGACTACGGTGGCATCTACGTCGCCGAAACCCTAATGGCGGCGCTGGACGAGCTGCGTACCGAATACGAGAAGGCCCGCGTCGATCCGGACTTCATGGCCGAATACCGCTACGAGCTCAAGCACTACGTCGGCCGGCCGAGCCCGATCTACCACGCCAAGCGCTGGTCCGAGCAGCTCGGCGGCGCGCAGATCTATCTCAAGCGCGAAGACCTCAACCATACCGGCGCGCACAAGATCAACAACACCATCGGCCAGGCGCTCTTGGCGCGGCGGATGGGCAAGAAGCGCGTGATCGCCGAGACCGGCGCCGGCCAGCACGGCGTGGCCTCGGCCACCGTGGCGGCCCGCTACGGCATGGAGTGCGTGGTCTATATGGGCTCCGAGGACGTCAAGCGCCAGGCCGCCAACGTCTACCGCATGAAGCTGCTCGGCGCCACCGTGGTGCCGGTCGAGAGCGGCTCCAAGACGCTCAAGGACGCGCTCAACGAAGCGATGCGCGACTGGGTCACCAACGTCGACCACACTTTCTACATCCTCGGTACCGCGGCCGGGCCGCATCCCTACCCGATGCTGGTGCGCGACTTCCAGGCCGTGATCGGCGAGGAGTCGAAGGTCCAGATGCTGGACCTGGCCGGCCGCCAGCCCGATATGGTGGTGGCCTGCGTCGGCGGCGGCTCCAATGCGATCGGCATGTTCTATCCCTATATCCAGGTGCCCGGCGTGCGCATGGTCGGCGTCGAAGCCGGCGGCGACGGCGTCGCGACCGGCCGCCATGCCGCGCCGCTGAGCGCCGGCCGGCCCGGCGTGCTGCACGGCAACCGTACCTACCTGATGCAGGACGAACACGGCCAGATCATCGAGACGCATTCGATCTCGGCCGGCCTCGACTACCCGGGCGTCGGCCCCGAGCACAGCTATCTCAAGGACATCGGCCGGGTCGAATACACCGCGGCCGACGACGACGAGTCGCTGGCGGCCTTCCACGAGCTGTGCCGTACCGAGGGCATCATCCCCGCGCTCGAGTCGAGCCATGCGCTGGCCTATGCCCGCCGCGTCGCGCCGACGATGGCGCGCGACCAGATCATCCTGGTCAACCTGTCCGGCCGTGGCGACAAGGACATCCCGACGGTCGCCAAGCTGTCCGGCATCGAGCTGTAGACACCCCGCGCACACCTTCAAACACCGGCCGCCGCGGCGGCCGGCTACCGTTCCCAGGCTTATGTCCCGAATCCAGAACACTTTCGCGCGTCTGAACGAACATCAACGGCAGGCGCTGATCCCCTTCATCACTGCCGGCGATCCGCACCCGGCGGCGACCGTCGGCCTGATGCACGCCCTGGTCGCCGGCGGCGCCGACATCGTCGAGCTCGGCGTACCGTTCTCCGACCCGATGGCCGACGGCCCGGTGATCCAGAAGGCGTCCGAACGCGCGCTCGCGCACGGCACCAGCCTGGCCGACGTGCTCGACATGGTGCGCGAATTCCGCCGCCGCGATGCCGAGACGCCGGTGGTGCTGATGGGCTACGCCAACCCGGTCGAATCGATGGGCTACGAGGCGTTCGCAGCGCGCGCGCGCGAGGCTGGCGTGGATGGCGTGCTGACGGTCGACCTGCCGCCCGAAGAGGCCGGCGGCCTGGCCGAGACGCTCAAGTGCCACGGGCTCGATCCGATCTTCCTGCTGGCCCCGACCACCCCGTCGTGGCGCGTGGCCGAGGTGGCCAAGCATGCCAGCGGCTATGTTTACTATGTGTCGCTCAAGGGCGTCACCGGTGCGGCGACGCTCGATCTCGCCAGCGTGGCGGCCAAGCTGGGCGAACTGCGCGGCGCGCTGAGCCTGCCGATCGGCGTCGGCTTCGGCATCCGCGACGCGGCGTCGGCCCAGGCCGTGGCGCGCGTGGCCGATTCGGTCATCATCGGCAGCCGGCTGGTGCAGGAGATCGAGGAGCACGGCGCCGACGCCGCGCCGAGGCTGACGGCTTTCCTGCGCGAGATGCGTACCGCGATGGATGCTGCAAGGCAGTAAAATCCCAGGGCCGCTGCTGCGGCCCTTTGTATTTTCAAGCGCTCGGTCGAATTGCGGCCGGCGCCGGAGACGATGAAGCATGAGTTGGTTGCAAAAGCTGTTGCCCCCAAGATCAAGGCCAAGCCCACCGGTCCGTCCAAGTCGATGCCCGAGGGTTTGTGGAGCAAGTGTTCCGCCTGCGAGGCGGTGCTGTACCGCACCGACCTCGACAACAACCTCGACGTCTGTCCCAAGTGCGGCCATCACAATGCCGTATCGGCGCGGCGCCGGCTGGACCTGATGCTCGACGTCGAAGGCCGGGTCGAGATCGGCAGCGAGGTCCGTCCGACCGATTTCCTCAAGTTCAAGGATTCCAAGCGTTATCCCGAGCGGCTCGACGCCGCGCGCGACTCGAGCGGCGAAGAGGATGCGCTGGTGGTGATGCAGGGCGCGATCCATTCGCTGCCGGTGGTGATCGCCGCGTTCGAATTCAAGTTCATCGGCGGTTCGATGGGCTCGGTGGTCGGCGAGCGCTTCGTGCGCGGCGCACAGGCCGCCATCGACAACGGCTGTCCCTTCATCTGCGTGTCGGCCTCGGGCGGGGCGCGCATGCAGGAAGGCCTGATGTCGCTGATGCAGATGGCCAAGACCAGCGCGATCCTCACCAAGCTCGCCGACAGGGGCTTGCCTTTCATTTCGCTGCTGACCGACCCGACCATGGGCGGCGTGTCGGCCTCGTTCGCCTTCCTCGGCGACGTGGTGCTGGCCGAGCCGGGCGCGCTGATCGGCTTCGCCGGCCCGCGCGTGATCGAGCAGACCGTGCGCGAGACGTTGCCGGAAGGCTTCCAGCGCGCCGAGTTCCTGCTGGAGAAGGGCGCGATCGACCTGATCGTCGATCGCCGCGAGCTGCGCCAGAAGCTGGCCGATCTCCTGACCCTGCTGATGCGGCAGCCGGCCATCGCCTGATTCCGCCTTTGGCCGATCGCGGGGGACGCGAAGGATACAAACGGGCGAAAGCCTTATATCCTTCGCGTCCCCCGATCCATTGAGGGCGCCCGCGAGCGCGCATCCGACATGTCTTTCGACGCCGACAGCCTGGCCGCCTGGCTGGCCCACCTCGAGCAACTGCATCCCAGCGCCATCGACATGGGCCTCGAGCGTGTCGCGCGCGTGCGCGACGCGATGGGCCTGGCGCCCGATTTCCCGGTGGTGGTCGTTGGCGGCACCAACGGCAAGGGTTCGACCTGCGCCATGCTGTCCGCCGCGTACCGCGCGGCCGGCTTCAAGGTGGGCACTTATACCAGTCCGCACATCCTGCATTACAACGAGCGCGTCGCGATCGACCTGCTGCCGGCGGACGACGCGGCCATCGTGGCGGGTTTCCGCGCCGTCGAGGCGGCCCGCGGCGACACTTCGCTGACCTATTTCGAATTCGGCACGCTGGCCGCGATGCACCAGTTCATCGCGGCCGGCGTCGAGGTAGCGGTGCTCGAGGTCGGCCTCGGCGGCCGGCTCGACGCGGTCAATGTGTTCGAGCCCGACGTCGCCGCGGTGGTCAGCGTCGATATCGACCACCAGGCCTTTCTCGGCGACGACCGCGAGAGCATCGGCTTCGAGAAGGCCGGCATATTCCGGCCGGGCAAGCCGGCCTTCTGCGCCGATCCGAATCCGCCGCGCGCGCTGGTCGAGCAGGCCGAGCGGATCGGTGCCGAGCTGCAGCTGATCGGCCGCGATTTCGGCTATGTCAACGAGACCACCCAGTGGCGCTGGCGCGGCCGCAACGGTCAGAAGCCCGGCCTGCCGTTCCCGGCGCTGCGCGGCGCCTACCAGCTCGGCAACGCCAGCCTGGTGATCGCGATCCTCGATGCGCTGTACGCGCGCCTGCCGGTCGGCATCGGCGACCTCAAGCGCGGCCTGCTCGAGGTCGAACTGCCGGGGCGCTACCAGGTCCTGCCGGGCCGGCCGTCGATCGTGCTCGACGTGGCCCACAATCCGCACGCGGCGGCGGCGCTGGCGCAGAACCTGCTCAACCAAGGCTTCTTCCAGGCCACCCATGCGGTGTTCGGCATGATGGCCGACAAGGACATCGCCGGCGTGGTGGCCTGCCTGAAGGACCGCATCGAGGTCTGGCACGTGGCGACCCTCGATACGCCGCGCGCGGCCACGGCCGAGGCGCTGGCGCGGGCGATCGTAGCGGCCGGCGCGCAGGGCAGGGTGCAGATCCACGGCTCGATCGCCGAGGCCTTCGCCGCCGCGCGGTCGGCGGCCGGCGAAAATGATAGAATCGCGGCCTTTGGATCGTTCTATACCGTGGCCGGCGTCCTCGCGCTCGGACCACGCTGACCATCGCCCATGGCCGACGCCCCGATCAGCGAAGAACTCACTGCCCTCAAGAAACGTGCGCGCCGCCGCCTGGTCGGCGCCATCGCGCTGGTCCTCGCCGCCCTGGTCGTGCTGTGGACGGTGATGGACGACAAGCCGCCGCAGAGCCTGGTGACCCAGCCGGTCGCCATCGTCAGCAATACGCCGGCGCTGTCGGGGACGGTTCATCCGGTGCCCGCCGTCGAGGCCGTACCGCCGGCGGCACCCTCCAGCCAACCCGCGCCGACGCTCGCGCCGCAGGTCGTGCCGACGAAGCCGACGCCGGTTCCGACCCCGCTGCCGACGCCCACTCCCAGACCCGAGTTGCGGCCCGAACCGGCCAAGCCGGCCGAGAAGCCATCCGAAACCCGCCCGACCGAGCCCAAGCGCGATCCCGCCCGCATCCTGGCCGGCGCCGAAGAGCCCGCCCACACCGCCGCCAAGCCGACCGAGAAGCCTGTGCCGCAGGCGGACGACAAGCCGGCCGGCAAGTTCTATCTCCAGATCGGCGCCTTCGCCGACAAGAGCAAGGCCGACGCGCTGATCGCCAAGGCGCGCGGCGCCGGCGTCGGACTGCAGTCCGAGACGGTGCGGACCGACAAGGGCGAATTGACTCGTCTGCGCGCCGGCCCCTATGCCAGCCGCGAGCTGGCGGACAAGGCGCACGAGCGATTGGCCGGCGTCGGCGTGACCAGCAGCGTCATCGGTAAATGACCGGCTTCGACTACGCGGTACTGGCCATCCTCGGCATCTCGGTGCTGCTGGCGGTGCTGCGGGGCGGGCTGTCGGAAATCCTGTCGCTGGCGGCCTGGGTGCTCGGCTTCTGGCTAGCGCAGCGCTATGCCGCGACGGTCGGGGCGATGTTGCCGGCCGACGTGCCGACGCCGGAGCTGCGGCTGATCGGCGGCTTCGTCGGCATCCTGCTCGGCGTCTGGTTCGTTTCGGCCATCGTGCGCATCACGCTGGCCCAGTTCATCAAGGCGACCGGCCTCGCGCCGGTCGACCGGCTGCTCGGCGCGGTGTTCGGCCTGGCGCGCGGCGTGCTGATCACGCTGGCACTGGTGCTGGTGGCCGGCATGACCACGCTGCCGCGCCAGCCGATCTGGCGCGATGCGATGTTCAGCCCGCCGCTCGAGGCGCTGGCGGCTACGCTCAAGCCCTGGCTGCCGGCCGAGCTGGCCAGCCGTATCAAGTTTGAATGAGCCGGCCGCCGGCCGGTTCCGGATTCAGTAAAGCAAGGAAGCATCATGTGCGGCATTCTCGGTGTGGTGGCGAAGACACCCGTTAACCAACTGCTCTACGACGGCTTGCTCGTCCTGCAGCATCGCGGCCAGGACGCCGCCGGCATCGTTACGGCCGAACCCAACGGCGTGATGCATATGCACAAGGGGCAGGGCCTGGTGGCCGACGTGTTCCGCACGCGCAATATGCGTTCGCTGATGGGCAACGTCGGCATCGGCCACGTGCGCTATCCGACCGCCGGCTCGGCCTCGAGCCTGGCCGAATCGCAGCCGTTCTACGTCAACAGTCCGTTCGGCATCGTGCTGGCCCACAACGGCAACCTGACCAACCACAAGGAATTGAAGGAGGCGATGTACCGCAACGATCTGCGGCACATCAACACGCATTCCGATTCCGAAGCGCTGCTCAACGTGTTCGCCTTCGAGCTGCAGAAGCGGGTGGTCGGCTTCGCGCTCAAGCCCGACACGATCTTCGACGCGATCGCCGCGGTACATCGCCGGGTGCGCGGCGCCTACGCGGTGGTGGCGGTGATCGCCGGCTACGGCCTGGTGGCTTTCCGCGATCCGCACGGCATCCGGCCGCTGGTGCTCGGCGAGCACGACACCGCCGACGGCCGCGAGCTGCTGGTCGCATCCGAATCGGTCGCGCTCGATACGCTGGGTTTCAAGATGGTGCGCGACATCGCTCCGGGCGAGGCGATCTTCATCACCATGGACGGCGAGCTGTACAGCCGCCAGTGCGCCGACAAGCCGCAATTGGTGCCCTGCATCTTCGAACACGTCTATTTCGCCCGGCCCGATTCGGTCATGGACGGCATCTCGGTCTACCAGGCCCGCCTCAACATGGGCGACAACCTGGCCGACAAGATCCGCCGCGAGCTGCCCGAGCTCGACATCGACGTGGTGATCCCGATCCCCGACACCAGCCGCGCCAGCGCGCTGCAGCTGGCCAACCACCTCGGCCTGCCGTATCGCGAGGGCTTCCAGAAGAACCGCTACATCGGCCGCACCTTCATCATGCCGGGCCAGGCGACGCGCAAGAAGTCGGTCCGGCAGAAGCTCAACCCGATCGCGGTGGAGTTCGCCGGCCGCAACGTGCTGCTGGTCGACGATTCGATCGTGCGCGGCACCACCTCGAAGGAAATCGTACAGATGGCGCGCGAAGCCGGCGCCAACAAGGTGTATTTCGCGTCCGCGGCACCGCCGGTCCGTTATCCGCACGTCTACGGCATCGACATGCCGACCCGCGCCGAGCTGATCGCGACCGGCCGCAACGACGCGCAGATCGCCGCGGAAATCAGCGCCGACGCGGTGTTCTATCAGGATCTCGATGCGCTGGTGCAGGCCGTGACCGATGCGAGCGGCGGCAAGATCTCGTATTTCGAGACCTCGTGCTTTTCGGGCGAGTACATCACCGGCGATGTCGACGAGGCCTACCTGGCCGAGATGGAAAACCGCCGTGCGAGCCCGCTGTCGAAGGATGCGGACAGCGGCAGCCGGGTGCTGGACATGAATGTCGGGGTCGCCGAGCAGAACCTGATCTGATCTTCGGATCAGCCGCCGGGAAATCGGACGGTGGAAATGGATCGGGCGACTCATCTGAGTCGCCCGTCCTTTTTTGTTTCCGCATGGCGCCGATCGTTGAGGCGTCTCGCTGCGGAATCCGATGGCCATCGACTAGGTCGCCGGCCGCGAGGGACTTCCCCTCCCCGAGATTCCTCCTCCTCGGGCGGAGACTTGAATGTAGTCGCCTGCAATGGGGCCGTCATCCCCATATGGTGGACATTTGGGCTTGCTACGGAATCATCTTGAATATTGCCGCAACGCTGTTAGGCTCTGTCGACATAAAGTCAGGCGAGGCCATTTCTGCCGAAAGGCTTATGCCACGTAGTCCAGGAAAGAATACTGCGGCATGTCAGATATGCCAGGGTCGCGAGGGAGCGACCGCAGATGGTCGATAACAAGCTGAAACAATACGACACGCTGGTCACCACCATCCATGCGGCGGTGCTCGAGCCGTCGAAATGGGAAGGATTGCTCAAGCGCATCGGCGAAGCCGTCGATGCCTGTTCCGGTGCGTTCTACCTGCGTGATCGCTCGAACGGCATGCCGACGCAATGGCACGCCTTCGGGCTGGAGGAGTCGGTCCGGCGTGCCTACATCGAGCGCTATATCGCGCTCGATCCGTGGTCGGCGGTGGTGAGCCGCTATCCGGTCGGCCGCTGGGTGGCCGAGCACGAGCATTTCGACGACCGCTTCGTCGCCGGCGATGAATTCTTCCAGCGCTACATGCTGCCCAACGGCTTGCGCCACATCGTCGGCACCCGGACCTTCGACGACGGCATCACGGACGGCCTGATCGGCTTCCAGCGCGGCATCGGCACGCAGGTCTTCGGCGCCGCCGAGCTGGAGCTGCTGAGCCGGTTGTCGCCGCACCTGGAGCTGGCCTGCCGGCTGTCCACCGAGTTTTCGCGCCTGCGCATGCAGGCCGCGGTCGCCCGCCAGGCGCTCGATCGGCTGGTGGCGCCGCTGTGGGTGGTCGATGCCGACGGCAGGGTGCTGTTCGCCAACAGTGCGGCCGAACAGGGCGGTGTGCTGCCGGGCGTGTCGGTCCGGAACGGCAAGCTGGTGGCCGAGACCGCCAGCGTGGCGGCCCGGCTGGCGCAGCGCCTGCAGGACGCGACCAAGCGCACGGCGCAGAGCGGCGCGCTGGCGCTCGACCGGCCCGACGGCGGCCGGCTGACGGTGCTGGTGGCGCCGCTGCCGGCCGATTCGCCGCTGGTGGTCGACTGGCAGCGCCCGCTGGCGCTCCTGATGGCGCACGATCCGAACGCGGCGGAAGCGCAGCCGCTCGACGTGCTGGCCGCCCTGTACGGTCTCTCGCCGGCCGAATGCCGGCTGGCGGCGCTGCTGCTCGAAGGCGCGACGCCGAGCGAGGCGGCCGCTCGCCTGTCGGTCCAGGTCTCGACGGTGCGCACCCAGCTCAAGTCGATGTTCTGGAAGACCGGCACCCATCGCCAGGGCGAGCTGCTCAAGCTCCTGTCCGGCGCGCTGATGCTCAAGGCCTGAACGCCGGGGCGGCGCTTATATTGCGGTGCAGCGGCAGGGCGGGGAGGGGCGGCACGGTAGAATGCGGCCATGCTTCGAGTTCCGCCCGCCTTGTCCCGCTCAGGTCCGTTCTGGATGCTGGTCGCGTCCTTCCTGTTCGCCTGCATGGGCGTGTTCGTCAAGCTCGGCGCCGGCCAGTTCAGCCCGGCCGAGCTGGTGTTCTACCGTTGCTTCATCGGCCTCCTGGCGGTCGGCGGCGTGGTGGTCCTGCGCGGCGGTTCGCTGGCTTCGCCGGTGCTGGGCAAGCAGTTCACCCGAGCGATCGCCGGTACCGCCTCGCTGATGCTGTATTTCTACGCCATCGTGCACCTGCCGCTCGGCACCGCGGTGACGCTCAACTACACCTCGCCGCTATTCCTCGCCCTGCTCACCACGCTCTGGCTGCGCGAGCGCCCGTCGCCGCAACTGCTGGGCGCGGTCGCTCTGGGCTTCGTCGGGGCGGTGTTGCTGCTGCGGCCGACCTTCGAGCGCGAGCAGTGGCTGGCCGGCCTGCTCGGGCTGGGGTCTGGCTTCGGCGCCGGCATCGCCTATCTGAACGTGCGCATGCTGGGCGAGTCGGGCGAGCCTGAGTGGCGCACCGTGTTCTACTTCTCGCTGATCGCGACCGCGGCGGCCGGCGTCTGGATGGTGTTCGACCGCTTCAGCCCGGTCACCTGGCGCAACGTCTGGCTGCTGATCGGCATGGGCGGCTGCGCCACCGCCGCGCAGCTGGCGCTGACGCGCGCCTACAGCTGCGGCCGCACGCTGGCGGTGGCCAGCCTGGCCTATACCACCGTGGTCGGCGCCAGCCTGTTCGGCTGGCTGATCTGGGGCGACGCGCTCAGCGCGACCAGCTGCCTGGCGATGCTGCTGATCGTGGCGAGCGGCCTGATCACCAATCTGACCAAGCGCTGAGGCTCAGCGCCGGCCGGCGTGGCGGAAGTCCCAAGGCGCGGTCGGCGCGTCGTCGTGCCACAGCCCTTCCTGCCGGTTGCGTGCAGTACGCTCGGCGTCCTGATAGCGTTCGAACGAGTCGGCAGGCTGATCCTTGCGCGCATAGTGCAGGTAGTGCCAGGCCATGCCGGCGGCGAGCTGGGCTTCGCTGACGTCGCGTCCCTCCACCAGCACGTCGCCGAGCAGGCGGCCGTAGCGGTCGCGGCCATGTTCGCGCACGACGACGGCACGGCCGAACACCTGCTTGGCCAGCGCTTGCCTGGCACGCGTACCCCAGGGCTGGTCGTGCTCGGGCGCGTCGATATAGGCCAGCCGCACGCGTTCGCGCTGGCCGGCTTCGGTCAGCACTTCGAGCGTGTCGCCATCGGCCACGCCGATGACGCGGCCGTGCAGCTCGGTGCCGGCCACCGGTGCGCCGAAGGCGCCGCCGAGTTCGCCTTGCCAGGCCATGAAGGCTGCGACCGCCAGTGCGGCGACGGCGCCGAGGCGGACGCTCCAGCTGCGTCCGCCGCAGGCGCGCTGCAGCAAGCGGAACAGGCTCATGAGCGGATCCGCCGCGGCAACAGCGCACGCAGCACCAGTCCGGGCCAGTCGCGCCCGGTCAGCGTCGGCCGGCGCTCGAACACGTCGTAGTCGACCGCCGCGATCTTCTGCAGGATGCGGTCGCCACCGAGCACGGTGAGGCGGATCTCGAGGCCGAGCCGGCCGGGCAGGGCGGTGCCGAGCGGAGAACCGGCGCGCAGGATGCGGCGCGTGCGGTCGAGCTGGAAGGCCATCAGCGCGCGCCAGGGGCCGTCGTTGCGGCCGGCCGCGATGGCGGCCTCGTCGACGCCGTAGCGCGCCATCTCGTCCTGCGGCAGGTAGATGCGGTCCTTGCGCCAGTCGATGGCGATGTCCTGCCAGAAGTTGATCAGCTGCAGCGCCGAGCAGATGCCGTCGGACCAGGCCAGGTTGCGCGGGCTGGCCTGGCCGGCCAGGTGCAGCACGATGCGGCCGACCGGGTTGGCCGAGCGGCGCGCGTACTGCATCACCTCGCCGAAGTCGGCGAAGCGGGTTTTCACCACGTCCTGGGAAAAGGCGTCGAGCAGGTCGCGGAACAGCCCGATCGGCACGTCGCACGCGCGGATGACCTCGCGTTCGAGATCGCGGAACAGCGGTGTCTGAGGGGCCTGGCCGGCTTCGATGCGGTCGAGCTCGGCGCGGTAGCCGTCGAGCAGCGCCAGGCGTTCGGCCGGCGTGCGCTCGCCCTCGTCGGCGAAGTCGTCGGCGCTGCGCGCGAAGCGGTAGACGATGGAGACGGGCCGGCGCATCGGCCGGGGCAGCAGCAGCGAGGCGACCGGGAAATTCTCGTAATGGTCGACGGCGTAGGTTTCGGTGGTCATGGGCGCGGATTATACGGCCCGGCGCACGCCGGATTCCGGCCGGAACGGCGGCGGAAAAGGAAACGGGCCGCTTTGAGCGGCCCGTGGTCTATCGCACGCGTCCTTTATACGTAGACGTCGATCTTGCTGCGCTGCTTGGCCATCATGCTGGATGTCTGGTTGGCTTGCTGAACCCGCTCGAGCCCTGCCTGGGAGATGGCCTGCTTCTTGTTGTCCAGGCGGTTCACGTTGGCCTGCACATCGTTCATCACCAGCCGCACCGATTCGTGCAGGCTTTGCGACATGCTGGAACTGAAGTTCCGTACCGCGTTGAGATCGGCCATCGTGGGCTCCTGTCTTTTATAAGTGGATCAGCTTTGTTCAATATACATCGGCTGCAGCGCGGCGGACAAACCGTCGGTCGAGGACGCAGGGTGGCCGGATGAGGCTGGTTTAGCTTATTCTGATGTAGTTTCCAGTCCCTTCCTTTCACCATGAAGCCAATCGCCCCGAGGTCATCCGCATGAGCCGCGACCAGCGCACCGCGCGTCGCGTACCGGTCATCTGCCCGGCCCGGATCCGTACCCTCGATCTCGGCCCGAGCCACTACGGCACCTGCACCGACCTGTCGGTCGGCGGCCTGACGCTGCAGAGCAGCTTCGTGCCCAAGCACGACGAGGAACTCGAGGTCACCGTGATGCCGCCGCGCGGTGCCAACCTGGCGCCGCAGCCGATGACGGCGCGGGTGCGGGTGCGGCGCTGCCACGAGGTCGAGCGCGGCGTGTGCTACGAGATCGGGGTGGAGATCGTCGAGATCGTCAGCTGACCCGACGTATCCAGGTATTCCCAAAACAAACGGCGACCCAAAGGTCGCCGTTTGTTTTGGTCGGCCTACGCCGCTATTCGGTGCGGAACACCGCCAGCGTACGGTCGAGCCGGGTCGAGGTCTCGCCGAGCCGGCGCGCCGCCTCGCCCATGCCTTCGGCCTTGTCGCGGTTGGCGTGCATGGTGTCGTTGAGCGCGCCGAGCGCGCCGCGGATCGCCTCGACCGCCTGCCGTGCCGCGTCGGCATCGGTCGCGGTCTCGCCGACCACGCCGCTGGTCTGCGCCATCAGCTCGGCGGTGCTGGCGATCGCCTCGTCGACGGTGCTCGAGGCGCTGACCAGGCCGTCGATCTGGCGCGCCTGGTCGTTCACCTGGCGGCTGGTGGCTTCGATGGTGGAGAGGATGCGATTGACCATGTCGTTGGTCTTGCCCAGCGTCTCCTGCGTCTGGCCGGCCAGCTTGCGCACCTCGTCGGCCACCACGGCGAAGCCGCGGCCCTGTTCGCCGGCTCGGGCGGCCTCGATGGCGGCATTGAGCGCCAGCAGGTTGGTCTGGTCCGAGATGTCGGCGATGGTGCGCAGGATGCCGGTGATCTCGCGCACATTGGTCGACAGCGTCTGGAACGCGCCGGTGAATTCGCGGTTGGCGCGTGCGCCGGCCTCGATCTGGCCGGTCATCGATTCGATCTGGCGGCGCGCCTCGGCCAGCTTGGATTCGACCTGGCCGATCTCGCGGCTCAGGCTGCCGGCGCGTTCGGCCGAGTTGGCGGTCACCGCCGCGATCTCGTCGGCGCGACGAGTCACTTCGTCGAGGCCTTCGGACGCGCCGATGGTGTCCTGCGAGATCGCGGCGGTCTGCTCGGCGAACTCGGTCGACAGCGCGGCATTGCCGCTGGCGGCCGACTTGGCCTCGGCCAGCGCGGCGCGGAAGCTGGTGGTCAGCTCGTTGAGGTTGCGCGCGATATTGCCGAGCTCGTCGCGCTGGCTGGCGTCGACCTTGAGCGCCAGGTTCTTGTCGCGCGCGATGCGGTCGATGGTGCCGCTGATGCCCTGCACGCGGCGCACCAGCAGGGTGACCAGGCCATAGGAGATACCCATGCCGATCAGGAAACCGACCGCGCCGATACCGAGCGACTGGATCAGCGTGCTGCGCAGTTCGGCCGCGACGTGGTCGATGTTCACGTCGGCGCCGATCACGTACAGCAGGCCCTGTTCGGTCTTCTTGGGAATGAAGACCGAGCGGAAATGGCCGTACTGGTCGCTGTATTCGTCGTAGTTCTGGCTGTTCTGCGCGAAGGCGCGCTTGAGGCCGGCCGTGGGCGCGGGATGGGCCGTGAAATGCTTGCGGTAGAGCTCTTTCTTCTTCTCTTCCTCGTTGAAGGCGTCGGCGAGGAAGACGTATTTGCCGTTGTTCACCGTCATGAAATACAGGTGGGCGAGCCCGACCTTGTCGGTCAACTGGTCGAGCTTGACGCCGTTGCGCGTGTATTCGCTGTCGGAAATGGTGTTGGCGCCGTTGCCGCGCTGCAGGTAGCTGTCGCCGACCAGGTCCGGCGCCGCGTTGGCGGCGGCGGCCAGGCGGCCGTCGATGCCAGCCAGGACGGCCTGGGATTTGAGGTAGTAGGCGTAGCCGGTGTACAACAATCCGGTGATCAGGTTGGCGACGAAGAACATCGCCAGCAGTTTGGCCTTGAGCGACCAGTCCCTGAATTGCGGCATGTATGAATCTCCCCTGTGCTCGTGCTGCCAATGATGATGGCGTATGCAATCACTATAAGCGATGACGGTGGACGATATACTGCCGCTTTCCCGTCTGGTGTCCCGTCCATGGCCGTTTTCCAGCCTTCGATCCGTCCCGTCGAACCCGCCAGCGAGCAGGTTTGGCGCTTTGCCTTCGTCGCCGGCCGCTTCCTGGTGCGCGAGGCCGAAACCATCGAGCTGGCACCGCTGGCCTGGCCGGAATTCGCCGCGGCGGCGGCCGATGCCCACTACCTCGGCCGGCTCGAAGGCCGCGACTGCTGGGCCTGCACGCTCGAGGCCGAGCCGGCCGGCTGGCGCGCGGTACCGCTGCGCAGCGCGATGATGGGCCTGGATGCGCCCTTGATGATGCTGGCGGCGCGTGCCGCCCAGGTGATCGAGTGGGATCGCGCGCATCGTTTCTGCGGCGCCTGCGGCACGCCGACCGAGCGCATGGAGGCGGAGCGTGCGCGCGCCTGTCCAGCCTGCCGGCAGGTCGCCTACCCGAGGCTGAGTCCGGCCATGATGGCGCTGGTGTGGCGCGGCGAAGAAGTCCTGCTGGCGCGCTCGCCCGGCTTCACGCCCGGGGTGTTCAGTGCGCTGGCCGGTTTCGTCGAACCGGGCGAATCGGTCGAGGAATGCGTGGCGCGCGAGGTGATGGAGGAGGTCGGCGTGCGCGTCGACCGGCTGCGTTACTACGGCAGCCAGAGCTGGCCGTTTCCGCACAGCCTGATGCTGGCCTACACGGCCGAATGGGTCGGCGGCGAGATCGTGCCGCAGCCCGGCGAGATCGAGGAGGCCGGCTGGTTCCATATCGACGCGCTGCCGGGCATTCCGCCGCGCTTCAGCATCGCCGGCCACCTGATCCGCGACAGCGTGGCGGCCATGCGGGCCGGCCGCTCGCTGCGCTAGCCCGGCGGCCGCACACGGCCCCGCTCAGCTCGCGCCGGGCGCGGCGAGGGTCGCATAGCCGCGTTCCGCCAAGGCCGCTCGCAGCGCGTCGCTCGCCGTCCGCGCCGCTTCCGGCGCGCCGGTGAACGAGAACTCGATATGCGGCCCGGCATGCCGCGCGTTGCCGTAGCTCGGCAGGCAGGACAGCCGCACCTCCGGATGGGCGGCGACCATGCGCTCCATCGTCTCGATCAGATCGCCTTCCTTCGCCCCGGGCACGATGAAGCCGAGGGTCGTCCGCGCTTCGCCGAGGCCGGCGTAATGCGTATCGAGCACCCAGCGCAGCATCGGCCAGGCCATGTCGGGGAAGCCCGGCACGAAGTGATGGCGGCCGAGCGTGAAACCGGCGACCTGGTTGACCGGGTTGGGGATCAGCGTACAGCCGTCCGGCAGCTGCGCCATGCGGATGCGGTGAGGCCGGGCTGCCTCGCCGAAGCGTGCTTCGATCAGCGCGGTGGCCTCGGGATGCTGGATCAGCGCGACGCCGGCCGCGGCGGCGACGGACGCACGGGTGTGGTCGTCCGGCGTGGCGCCGATGCCGCCGAAGCTGAATACGATGGCGTCGCCCTGCAGCGTCTCGCGGTAGAGCGCGGCCTGGGCGGCCGGGTCGTCGCCGACGTAGCGCGCCCAGCTCAGCGTGAGTCCGCGGCCGTTCAGTTCTCTGGCCAGCGCGGCCAGATGCTTGTCTTCGCGCCGGCCGGACAGAATCTCGTCGCCGACGATGACGGCACCGAACGATGGGGACATGGCAACCTCCTGCGGCAGGGTAGGGGAGGGCATCCTAGCACTCGCCGTGGCCGCGAATAAAAACGGCCCGCACGAGGCGGGCCGAACGTACTTCCCTGTGATCGAACTCACTCGCCGAGATAGGCGTGCTGCACCTTCTCGTTGGCCAGCAGCGCCTCGGCGCTGTCGGCATAGGTGATGCGGCCGCTTTCCATCACGTAGCCACGGTTGGCGGTCTTGAGCGCCAGCTTGGCGTTCTGCTCCACCAGCAGCATGGTCACGCCCTCGGCGGCGATCTGGCGGATGATCTCGAAGATCTTCTGCACGATGATCGGCGCGAGGCCCATCGACGGCTCGTCCAAGAGCAGCAGCTTGGGGCGCGACAGGATGGCGCGGCCCATGGCCACCATCTGCTGCTCGCCGCCCGACAGCGTGCCGGCCAGCTGCTTGTAGCGTTCCTTCAGGCGCGGGAACAGTTCGTAGACGCGTTCGAGGTCCTTCTGGATCTCGGCCTTGTCGTTGCGATAGTAGGCGCCCATGTACAGGTTCTCTTCCACCGTCAGGCGCGGGAAGATGCCGCGGCCTTCCGGCACCATGGCCAGCCCGCGCGAGACGTAGTGGTGCACCGGGATGCGGGTGCTGTCCTGGCCGTCGTAGCGGATGGTGCCCGCGGCCGGCTTGACCATGCCGACCAGCGTCTTCAGCGTGGTGGTCTTGCCGGCGCCGTTGGCGCCGATCAGCGCGACCAGCTCGCCTTGCTTGATCTCGAGGTCGATGCCCTTGACCGCGTGGATGCCGCCGTAGGCGACCTGCAGGCCCTTGACTTCGAGCAGTGTCTTTTGTTCGCTCATGCTATGTCCTCACCGACTCATTCCGGCGACGCGCCGAGGTAGGCCTCGATCACGCGCGGGTTGCTCTTGACCTCCTGGGGCACGCCTTCGGCGATCTTCTTGCCGTAGTCGAGCACGGCGATGCGATCGCACAGGCCCATCATCAGCTTCACGTCGTGCTCGATCAGCAGGATGGTCACGCCATCGTTGCGGATTTTCTCCATGAGCTTCTTGAGGTCGTCGGTCTCCTTCGGGTTCATGCCGGCGGCCGGTTCGTCGAGCGCCAGCAGCTGCGGATCGGTCGCCAGCGCACGGGCGATCTCGAGCCGGCGCTGGTCGCCGTACGAGAGGTTCTTGGCGAATTCGGTGGCGTGCTTCTTGATGCCGACGTATTCGAGCAGCGACAGGGCGCGATCGCGGATCTCGCTCTCTTCCTTGCGCGTCTTCGGATCGCGCAGCACGGCGCCGACCACGCTGGCCGAGGTGCGCACGTGGCGGCCGACCATCACGTTTTCCAGCGCGGTCATGTTGTGGAACAGCCGGATGTTCTGGAAGGTCCGGGCGATGCCGCTCTCGACCACCACGTTCGGCTTCTTGCGGAACAGGTCGATGCCCTTGAAGGTGAACTTGCCTTCGTCGGGCTGGTAGAGGCCGGTCAGCACGTTGAACAGCGTGGTCTTGCCGGCGCCGTTCGGGCCGATCAGGCCGTAGATCTCGCCCTTGTTGATCGACAGCGCGACGTCGTTGAGCGCATGCAGGCCGCCGAATCGCTTGTGGATGCCGGAAATCTCGAGCAGCAGCTCGGTCTTGGCGGAATTAGACATGGGCGGCCTCCTTCTTGGCGTCGACAGCAGCGGCTTCTTCCTCGGCCTCGTGGAACTCGGCCTTGCGGCGCTTGGACGGCCACAGGCCTTCCGGGCGCACCAGCATCACGAAGATCAGGGCAATGCCGAACAGCAGCATGCGCAGGTTCTCCGGATTCACCACGCGCTCGCCGATCAGCTTGTCCTGCAGCGGGTTGACGATGTCGCGCAGCACTTCGGGGGTCAGGAACAGCAGCACCGCGCCGAGGATCACGCCGGGGATGTGGCCCATGCCGCCGAGCACCACCATGGCGAGCACCACGATCGATTCCATCAGGATGAAGCTCTCGGGCGAGACGAAGCCCTGGAAGCTGGCGAACATCGCGCCCGACACGCCGCCGAAGCTGGCGCCCATGGCGAAGGCCAGGAGCTTGACGTTGCGGGTGTTGATGCCCATCGCCTGGGCGGCGATCTCGTCTTCGCGGATGGCGACCCAGGCGCGGCCGATGCGCGAGCTCTGCAGCCGGATCGACACCACGATGATCAGCAGTGCCAGCGCCAGGAACAGGTAGTAGTACAGGTGGACGTTGCGGAACTCGATGCCGAACACCGTGATCGCCTGCGAGAACTTGTGGCCGAACAGGCTCACCGGTTCGATCAGGTTCACGCCTTGCGGGCCGTTGGTGATGTTGATCGGGCGGTCGAGGTTGTTCATGAACAGCCGCACGATCTCGCCGAAGCCCAGCGTCACGATGGCGAGGTAGTCGCCGCGCAGCTTGAGCGTGGGCGAGCCCAGCAGCACGCCGAACAGGCCGGCCAGCAGCGCCGCCACGGGCAGCACGAACCAGATCGGCGCGTGCAGCATCCACTCGAACGAAGTGCCGGCCAGGAACGGCGCCAGGTGCGGCGAGTTGAGCAGCGCGTAGGTGTAGGCGCCGACCGCGTAGAACGCGATGTAGCCGAGGTCCAGCAGGCCGGCGTAGCCCACCACGATGTTGAGACCGAGCGCCAGCATGATGTAGAGCATGGCGAGGTCGAGGTTGCGGATCCAGGTGTTGCCCAGGACGCCGCCCATGATGAAGGGCAGCACCGCGAGCACCACGGCGAAGATGGCCATGCCGGCGTAGGCGGCGGGCTTGGATTGCTTGATGGCTTGCATGTCTATGGTCTCCCGGAGATCAGGCGCGTTCGGCCACGCGTTCGCCCAACAGGCCGGACGGGCGGAAGACGAGCACCAGGATCAGCACCATGAAGGCGAAGATGTCCTGGTAGTGGCTGCCCAGCACGCCGCCGGTCAGCGGACCGAGGTAGCCGGCGCCGACGCTCTCGATCACGCCGAGCAGGATGCCGCCGGCCACGGCGCCGGCCAGGTTGCCGATGCCGCCGAGCACGGCCGCGGTGAAGGCCTTGAGGCCGATCATGAAGCCCATGGTGGGGTAGGCCAGGCCGTAGTTGGCGCCGACCATCACGCCGGCGATGGCGCCGAGGCCCGAGCCGATCACGAAGGTCATCGAGATCACGTAGTTGATGTTGACGCCCATCAGGCTGGCGACCGCCTGGTTCATCGACACGGCGCGCATGGCGCGGCCGAGCTTGGTCTTTTCGACCATCACCAGGAGGCCTGCCATGATCAGGATGGCGAGCACCACGATCACGATCTGCAGGTCGGTGATGATGGCGCCCATGAAGTTGTGGGCCTCATGCGGCAGCAGGTCCGGGAAGGAGCGCGGGTTGTTCTTCCAGATCAGCACTGCGAGCTGCTGCAGCACGATCGAGATGCCGATGGCGGTGATCAGCGGGGCGAGGCGAGGCGCCTTGCGCAGCGGCCGGTAGGCGATGCGCTCGATCAGGAAGCCGAGCAGCATCGTGATCGGAATGGCGATCAGGAGGCCGGCGATGACCATCAGGGGGCCGGGCAGCGCAACTCCGCTGGCGGTCAGCACCTGGATGGCCGAGATGGTGATCATGGCGCCCATCATCACGATTTCGCCGTGAGCGAAATTGATCAGTTGAAGAATGCCGTAGACCATGGTGTAGCCGAGAGCGATCAGCGCATAAATGCTGCCGACGACCAGGCCGTTGATGAGTTGCTGGATGAAAATGTCCACGCGTTGACTCCTCGTCTGTGTGCGTGCGGGAGAACCCCGAATTCGTACCTCGTGGGCACGAAACCCCTGCGCCGGTGGATTTATATTTATCGGCGCGGCCGGATTGTGACTGCGGTGTGAATACCGTTGTAGTTGGGGAAAACCGGAAGTGAAAAAGGCGGCGTCTTTCGACGCCGCCTTTTGGGGAGAGGCTTACTGCTTCGGCTGTTCGGCAGGCGCCGCAGCCGCTGCCGGCGCAGGCGCGCCGCCGACGGTCGCGACGGCTTCCCACTTGCCCGCCTTGACCTGATAGACGGTCACCTGGCCACCCAGGATGTCGCCCTTGTCGTCGAACTTGATCGGACCGGTCACGCCCTGGTAATCGGTCTTGGCCAGCTCCGGCAGGTACTTCGCCGGGTCGGCCGAGCCAGCCTTCTTCATCGCCTCGACCATCAGACGAGTCGCGTCGTAGGTGAACGGCGCGTAGATCTGGATGTCGGTGTTGAACTTGGCCTTGTACTTGTCGTTGAAGGCCGCGAAGCCAGGCATCTTGTCCTTCGGCATGCCGGGCTGCGAAGCGAACTGGCCTTCGGCGTTGTCGCCGGCCAGCTTGATGAACTCGCCGGTCTGGAAGCCGTCGCCGCCGATCAGCTTGGCGTTGATGCCGAGCTTCTTCATCTGCTGGGCCAGCGGGCCGGCCTGGGCGTCCATGCCGCCGTAGAACACCACTTCGGGCTTCTTGCCCTTGATGGTGGTCAGGATCGCCATGAAGTCGGTGGCCTGGTTGGTGGTGAATTCGCGGCCGACCACGTCGACGCCCTTGGCCTTGGCGGCCTTCTCGAATTCGTCGGCCAGGCCCTGGCCGTAGGCGGTGCGGTCATCGATGATCGCGACCTTCTTGGCCTTGAGGTTGGTGGCGGCGAATTCGCCCAGCGCGCCGCCCTGGGCGACGTCGTTGGCGATCACGCGGAAGGCGGTCTTGAAACCTTGCTGCGTGTAGGCCGGGTTGGTGGCCGACGGGGAGATCTGCGGGATGCCGGCATCGGAGTAGATCTTGGAGGCCGGGATGGTGGTACCCGAGTTCAGGTGACCGATCACGCCGGCGACCTTGGCGTCGACGAAGCGCTGGGCCACGGTGGTGGCGGTCTTCGGGTCGGCCTGGTCGTCTTCCGACAGCATTTCGAACTTGACCTTCTTGCCGCCGATCTCGACGCCTTCGGCGTTGAGCTCATCGATGGCCAGGCGGACACCGTTTTCATTGTCCTTGCCCAGGTGGGCGATGTTGCCGGTGAGCGGTGCTGCGTGGCCGATCTTGATCACTTCTTCGCTGGGCGCTGCGGCCGGTGCGGCTGCAGGCGCGGCGTCGGCCGCCGGTTCGGCTTTCTTCTCGCCGCAAGCGGCCAGTGCCAGGACGGCGGTAGCGATCAGGCTGTAACGAGCCAAGGTCATGTATGTTCCCCTTTTGACTAAACGCGATACTGCGAATGGACAGAAGTCCCACCCCTTGGCGGGACTTCCCTGTGAGCCAAAATGCGTGCGGAATATTGCGCCCTTGTTTTTGCGCTTGTCAACGCGCGGGGAACCCTAGTGTTGCGGCCATGGATACCGCATGGAGCAAGGGTTTGCGGCGGGTTTTCCCTTATGCGACGAGATCGATTTGCTGGACCGTGCCGAGCTGGCCGTCTTCGCGAATATAAATTCCGGACCGCCTGATCTGGGCATGTTCTTGATTTTGCTGGTCGGTCAGCGAGAAGTCGGTTTGCGCGCTGCCGAGGTGGATCGCGCCGATGCCCATCGCGGCCAGGCCCGTCAGCGCGTCCTGGCCCTGCTCGTCGCGCACCCACAGCTTGAGCTGGCCCCACACCGCGTCGCCTTCGTCGATCCAGCCGTTGCCGTCGTCATCGTATTGCGCCAGGTCGCCGAAGCCGTCGCCGCTCTGCGCGCCGAACAGCTCGTTGCCGTCGTTGACCTTGCCGTCGCCGTTCTTGTCGAGCGCGAGGAAGCCGCTGCCGCTGCCGACGAAGGAGACCTTGTCGAGCTTGCCGTCGGCATCGACGTCGAAATCGATCTTGTCCTGGCTCAGGCTGGCCGAGGGGGCGTTGAAGTTGATCACCAGCGGATCCTTCTTCATCCCCGGCGTGGCGATGGTCAGCCGCGTTTCGCTGACCTGGCTGTATTCGCGGTAGAGCTCGAGCGAGGCGCTGAAGTCGATGCGGCGGCCGTCGGCGGTGGTGACGCTGCCCGCCGCGGCGAACTGGGTGTACTCGGTTTCGTGCACTTCCTCGCGGTAGTGGTAGTCGACCTGCCACTCGACGCCGTTTGCGGCCTGGCTGGTCTGGCTGGCCGGGGCGGCCTGCTGCGCGCCGCCGCCGCGCTGGCTCGGCACGATGTCGTCGAGATCGATGTCGCGGCCGGTCAGCTTCTTGACCAGCTGCTTGATCAGTTTCCACAAGGGGTTGTTTTCGAGCTGGCTGCGCAGGTCGAGGCTGCTTTCGGCCTGCTGCGCCGCCATCGCCTCGGCCGAGAGGTCGACCCGGTCGGCCTGTCGCGGCGCGGCCACCGCGTTGCGCGTCTCCATGCTCACGCTGGACTGGACCTGATGCTGGCGCGCAGCCTCGTGCTGCCCGGCGAGCTGCACCTGGGATTGCTGGATTTTCATGATCGTTCTCCTGGCCGCCTGTCACGGCCTTTTATGCCGGGTTTATCGGCGGGAACGACGACAACTTGATGGCCAAGCGTTGCGGTTGCGGTAGCGGACGGGTAACAAGCCGATGGGCGGCCGGAACACATGCGCGCCTTGCGCGCGGCGCTCCAGGGCGATCATCGGAGGGGCGGGTGGCATGCTGGGTTCGTATGTGGTTACGTTAACATTTCGATCAGTCGATAAAGCCGATCTTGCGGCTGGCCTGGATCAATCCGCGTTCGGCCAGGGAAACGGCTTCGCTGCTGGTGACCACGAAATGGTCGAGCAGCCGGGTGCCGAGCAGGGCGAGCGTCTCGGTCAGCCGGTGGGTCAGCGCGATGTCGCTGGCGCTCGGCTCGGCCACGCCGGACGGATGGTTGTGGGCGACGATGACCGCCGCCGCATTGAGCGTGAGCACGCGGCGCGCCAGTTCGCGCGGGTGCACGGCGGCCTGGTCCAGCGTGCCGAGGAACAGCAGCTCGGCCGACAGCAGGCGGTGCTGGCTGTCGAGGAACAGGGCGCCGAAACATTCGCGCGCCTCGCCGCCGAGCCATAGCCGCAGGTAGTCGCGCACGGCGCGCGGATTGCTCATCACCTCGGGCCGCGACAGCTCTTCCTTGAGTGCGCGGCGACTCATCTCGACGCTGGCCTGGAGCTGGGCGAACTTGGCGGCGCCCATGCCGCGCACGGCGGCGAGCTCGCTGCGGCTGGCGTGGCACAGCCGGGTCAGCGAGCCGAAGCGCGACAGCAGCTCGCGAGCCAGGTCGACGGCGCTTTTGCCGGGGACGCCGACGCGAAGGAAGATCGCCAGCAGTTCGGCGTCGGAGAGGGCTGCGGCCCCGCGATGCAGCAGCTTCTCGCGCGGGCGCTCGGCCATGGGCCAGTCGGTGATTGCCATGTCTTGCTCTTCTTGTCTGTCGATTGGATCCCGGTCTGGATCACGGATTAGGGCGGAGTAGGGCGATGAATTACACTTTCGGCCTACCCCAGCTCATTTGCAAAGGAATTCCCATGCGCGAGGCGCAACCCCGGCCCAAACGCATCCTGCTCGGCGTAACGGGCGGCGTGGCGGCCTACAAGGCGGCCGAACTGACCCGCCTGTTCGTCAAGGCGGGCTATGACGTGCAGGTCGCCATGAGCGAGGCGGCCACCCGCTTCGTCACGCCGGCCACCTTCCAGGCGCTGTCCGGCCGGGCGGTGTTCACCGACCTGTGGGACAACCGCATCGACAACCATATGGCGCACATCGATCTGCCGCGCGGCGCCGACCTGATCCTGGTGGCGCCGGCCACGGCCGATTTCATGTTCAAGATCGCCCACGGCGCGGCCGACGACCTGCTGTCCACGCTGTGCAGCGCGCGCGACTGCCCGCTGCTGGTGGCGCCGGCGATGAACCGCCAGATGTGGGAGAACCCGCCCAATCTGCGCAACGTCGCCCAGCTCGAACAGGACGGTGTGATCGTGCTCGGGCCCGACCAGGGCGAGCAGGCCTGCGGCGAGACCGGCTTCGGCCGCATGTTGGAGCCCGAGGCGCTGTTCGAATACGTCGAGGCCTTCTTCCAGCCCAAATACCTGCAGGGCAGCCGGGTGCTGATCACGGCCGGGCCGACCTTCGAGCGCATCGACGCGGTGCGCGGCATCACCAATTCGAGTTCCGGCAAGATGGGCTTCGCCATCGCCCGCGCCGCGCTCGAGGCCGGCGCCGAGGTGACGGTGATCGCCGGGCCGACCGCGCTGGCGACGCCGGCCGGCGTGAAACGCATCGACGTCGAGAGCAGCAAGGACATGCTGGCGGCCGTCAACGCCGAGGTGGCGAAGATCGACATCTTCGTCAGCGTGGCCGCGGTGGCCGACTACTACGTGCTCAACCCGTCGGCGCAGAAGATCAAGAAGGACGCGCACATCCTGACGCTGGAACTGGCGCCCAACCCGGACATCCTCGCCAACGTGGCGGGCCTGGCCGCGCCGCCGTTCTGCGTCGGCTTCGCCGCCGAGAGCGAGAACCTGCTCGAATACGCCGAACAGAAGCGCCGCCGCAAGAAGCTGCCGCTGCTGGTGGCCAACCAGGTCCAGTCGGCGATCGGCGCCGACGACAACGAAGTCTGGCTGCTCGACGACCAGGGCCAGCACAAACTGCCGCGCGCGCCCAAGCAGGAGATCGCGCGCACCATCGTGCGGCATGCCGCCAAGCTTTACCGTGAGTACCAGTCATGACCAAACAGATCGACGTCCGCCTGCTCGACGAGCGCCTCAAGCACCAGCCGCCGGCCTACGCCACGCCCGGCGCCGCCGGCCTGGACCTGCGCGCCTGCCTGGAGGCGCCGCTGACGCTGGCGCCCGGCGCCACCGCGCTGGTGCCGACCGGCATGGCCATCCACCTGGCCGATCCGCAATACGCGGCCATCATCCTGCCGCGCTCGGGCCTGGGCCATAAGCACGGCATCGTGCTGGGCAATCTGGTCGGCCTGATCGATTCGGACTACCAGGGCCAGCTGTTCGTATCGGTGTGGAATCGCGGTACCGAGACCTTCGTGGTGCAGCCGCTCGAGCGGATCGCCCAACTGGTGGTGGTGCCGGTGGTGCAGGTCGGCTTCAATTTCGTCGAGCAGTTCGACGCCAGCGAACGCGGCGAGGGCGGCTTCGGCAGTACCGGCAAGCATTGAGCGCCGCCGCGCGTCCTGCCGATCGGGAGCCGCCTTGCGCGGCTCCTTTCGTATTTATCTATTTAGAGAGAGGCCGCGCGCCGGCCGCCTCAGGCGCCGCCGAACAGCGTGAAGATCACCGCATCGCTGCTGGCGGCGAAGCGATGGCGCGTACCCGGCGCGATGCTGGCCATCTGGCCGGCAGTGAGCGGAAAGCGTTCGCCGGCCTCGGTCTCGAAGGCGAGCTGGCCGTGCAGGCAGACGATGCGTTCTTCGACCTGGTGCGCCTCGTAGGGGTATTCGACCGGCGGCGCGAGATGGATCAGCAGCGCGGCGCCGTCCTTGATCCGCGTCAGCAGGTGGTCGTGGTCGACCGGCAGGGTGCGGCCGAGTGCGGCCAGGTCGGTGATCTCGATCATGTCGGTGGTTTCCTGCGTGTGTGTCGGCGAGAAGGGCGGCGTTCAGTCGTGCATGATGCCGGCCGCCAGGCCGCGGCGGTAGCGGATGGTGATGTAGACCATGGTCAGCATCACCAGCAGGCCGAAGCCGATGATGATGCCGTGCATCGGCGGAACGCCGCCGGCGTGCTGGAAGTAGGCGAGCGCGTGGCCGTGCATGGTGTCGCTGAGCGGCGCGCTGAGGTAGCGCACCAGCAGCGCATGGGCGCCGACCATGACCAGGATGCCGAGGTTCTCGTTGAAATTCTGCACCGCGATCGAGTGGCCGGCGCCCATCAGCATATGGCCGCGGTGCTGCAGCATCGCGTTGAGCGGCACGACGAAGAAGCCGGCCAGCGCTCCGACCAGGAACATCTGCACCGCGGCCACCATCACGTCGTGGATCAGCAGCATGGACACCACCATGGCGCCCATCGCGATGCCGGCCGGCAATACGCGGAAGGCATCCTTGAGCGGGATGAAGCGGCCGGCGACCAGAGCACCGGCGGCGGTACCGAAGGCCACCACCGCGACCAGCCGGGTCGCTTCCTCGAGATTGAAACCGAGCCAGATCACCGCCCAGTTGATCACCACCAGCCGCATGGTGGCGCCGGCGCCCCAGAACAGCGTGGTGACCGACAGCGACAGCTGGCCCTGCGGATCGCGCCACAGCCGTGCGAGGCAGTCGGCGAATTCGCGCACCAGGTAGCCCGGATTGAAATGGATCGGCTTGAGCTCGACCTTGAGCTTGGGAATGTAGAGATTGACCCAGCCGGCCAGCAGATAGAGCAGGCACAGCACGATGATGGCGAACACCGGCGCCGACAGCATCGACAGCGGCGAGGCCGCCAGCCAGTCGGCCATGCGCGGGCCGGCGACCAGGCCGCCGATCACCGTGCCGAAGATGATGGCGGCCACCGTGGCGCCCTCGAGCCAGCCGTTGGCGGCGACCAGCTGCTCGTGCGGCAGCAGCTCGGTGATGATGCCGTACTTGGCCGGCGAGTAGGCTGCGGCGCCGAAACCGACCACCGCATAGGCCAGCAGCGGCGGCAGGCCGAACAGCATGCCGACGCAGCCGAACAGCTTGATCCCGTTGCAGATCATCATCGCCCGGCCCTTGTGCATCGAATCGGCGAAGGAGCCGGCGAAAGGCGCGAGCAGCACGTAGGACACGGTGAAGCACCACAGCAGCATCGACTGGTGCCACTCGGGCGCCTGCTGACTCTTGAGCAGCGCGAGGGCCGCGATGAACAGCGCGTTGTCCGCCAGTGCCGACAGGAACTGCGCCAGCAGGATGGTGTAGAAGCCTCGGTTCATGCGGACGATCGTCGGGCGGGAAAGCGCGTCTTCTACCATAGATGGCGCGAATCCTCGATGAAATTGCAGTCTGCGCGCAGGAGCCGCTCGCCAGCCGTCGCTCGGTTCCTGTATCGGGCGGTGGCCGGAGGATGCGCATCCCTCGCCGGGGCACGGCGATGCAAACCGCCGCTGCCGGCCACTACGACAGCCTGTGCTAATATGGCGACCCTTTCTTCGTCCCGCAAAGATGGATTTCCTCACCATCCTCTTGAGCCTGTTCACCGACTACGGCTATCTCGCGGTGTTCACGGTATTGCTGATTTGCGGTTTCGGCATTCCCATCCCGAAGACATCAGCCTGGTGGCCGGCGGCGTCATCGCCGGGCTCGGCTATGCCGACGTGCACTGGATGGTGGTGGTCGGCATGCTCGGCGTGCTGATCGGCGATGCGACGATGTTCACCATCGGCCGGCTGTTCGGCGAAAAGGTGCTGGCCTGGCGCTTCGTCGCCAAGCTGCTGACGCCGGCGCGCTATTGCGCGGTGCAGGACAAGTTCGCCCGCTACGGCAACCGCCTGATGTTCGTGGCCCGTTTCCTGCCGGGCCTGCGCAGTGCGATCTTCCTCACCGCCGGCATGACGCGGCGCGTGCCGTACTGGCGCTTCCTGCTGCTCGACGGCCTGGCTGCGCTGATCAGCGTGCCGGCCTGGGTCTATCTCGGCTATTTCGGCGCTTACAACCGCGAGTGGCTGCTGATGTGGGTCGGCCGCGGCCAGACCGGTCTGCTGGTGCTGCTGGGCATCGCCGTCGTCTTCCTCCTGTTCGCCCACTACCGCCATCGCCGCGCTGCCCGCTGCAGCGGCCACCATCATTGAGGCGATCCGGCCCGCGCCGATTCCGCGGCGGCAGAATATAGCCGTCGGTGCTTTGCCCCGGTCCAAAAGTTCTAGCTTCTCCTCCCGCACGCGCCTTGTCTTCACAGGGCGCTTTCTTTAGATTCAGAGTCTTTTCTTTACATGCCAGAGGGAAGTGCATGGCGCTGATCGTCCAGAAATACGGCGGCACCTCGATGGGTTCGCCCGACAGGATCAAGAACGTCGCCCGCCGCGTCGCCAGATACAAAGGCCAGGGGCACGACGTCGTCGTGGTCGTCTCGGCCATGAGCGGCGAAACCAACCGCCTGATCGCACTCGCCAAGGAGGTCCAGGCCCAGCCCGATCCGCGCGAGCTCGATGTGATCATCTCCACCGGCGAACAGGTCACCATCGGCCTTCTGGCGATGGCGCTGAAGGATATCGGCCTCGACGCGCGCAGCTATACCGGCAGCCAGGTCAAGATCCTGACCGACAGCGCCCACACCAAGGCGCGCATCCAGCACATCGACGACGCCGCCATGCGCGGCGATCTCAAGGCCGGCCGGGTGGTCATCGTGGCCGGCTTCCAGGGGGTGGATGCGGACGGCAATATCACCACGCTCGGCCGCGGCGGCTCGGACACCACCGGCGTCGCGCTGGCGGCCGCGCTCGGCGCCGACGAATGCCAGATCTACACCGACGTCGACGGCGTCTACACCACCGATCCGCGCGTGGTGCCCGAAGCGCGCCGGCTCAAGACCGTCACCTTCGAGGAAATGCTCGAGATGGCGAGCCTGGGCTCCAAGGTGCTGCAGATCCGCTCGGTCGAATTCGCCGGCAAGTACAAGGTCAAGCTGCGCGTGCTGTCGAGCTTCCAGGAGGAAGGCGAGGGCACCCTGATCACATTCGAGGAAGAAGACAATATGGAAAAGGCCATCATCTCGGGCATCGCCTTCAACCGCGACGAGGCGCGCATCAACGTCACCGGCGTGCCGGACAAGCCGGGCATCGCCTACCAGATCCTCGGTCCGGTGGCCGACGCCAACATCGACGTCGACATGATCATCCAGAACGTCGGCATCGAAGGCCACACCGACTTCTCGTTCACCGTGCCGCGCAACGATTACCAGCGCGCACTGGCCATCCTGGAGGGCGTGCAGGGCCATATCGGCGCCAAGTCGATCTCCGGCGACGACAAGATCTGCAAGGTCTCGGTGGTCGGCGTCGGCATGCGCTCGCACGTGGGCATCGCCTCGACCATGTTCCGCACGCTGGCGGAAGAGGGCATCAACATCCAGATGATCTCGACCTCGGAAATCAAGATTTCGGTCGTGCTCGACGAGAAATATCTCGAACTGGCGGTGCGCGTACTGCACAAGGCATTCGGACTCGATCAAGAAGCTTGATGAACGCTTGACGGGTTCGATCGGGGAGGCTATAGTCTCGCCTCCTTGAACGGAGAAATGGCCGAGAGGTCGAAGGCACTCCCCTGCTAAGGGAGCATACGGGCATAAACCTGTATCGAGGGTTCGAATCCCTCTTTCTCCGCCAAACTGAATGTGTTGTACCGCGCGCCCGTAGCTCAGCTGGATAGAGTACTTGGCTACGAACCAAGGGTCAGGAGTTCGAATCTCTTCGGGCGCGCCATTCGATTCATTCAGAACTTTTCAAGGCATCGCGCCCGTAGCTCAGCTGGATAGAGTACTTGGCTACGAACCAAGGGGTCAGGAGTTCGAATCTCTTCGGGCGCGCCAGATTCAAGACCGCGACAAAGGCCACGCAAGTGGCCTTTGTCGTATCTGCGCGTCCTGCGCATGTTTCAATTTTGTGTTGTTTCAAGGCAACATATCTGTATCTTCTCGAACGCCATATTCATGGCGGCTTATTTTCTTGCTATCGTCCTGAGTTTGGGTTTACGCCAATAGTCGATTGCGACGCCGAGGTTTTTGTCGCATCCTGTCGCAGCTCAAGTGCTACCCCGACTTATGTTGCACTGCACATTTACGCAGCGTGAATTGTGGTGTTAAAGTGGTGTTAAGGTTGTTGTCGGGTCACGCCGTTGCTTCACGTTTCCATCGGATATGAAGCATTGCTGATCCGGCTGCTGCCGGGGTCGAAGTACTTGAGTTGTTGCTGATCTTGCCTACATGGTCGTGCGGTCGCTTGCGCTAAGCTCGAAAAGTTCCCGTCGTGTTCCGTGTGGTGTTAAAGTGGTGTTACATTCCACCAGGGTTCGACGGTCGCTTGATGGCAAGTCCATCGTGATCCGTTTGGGCTTGTTTACATTGCTTAACCCTGCCTATACCGCGTGGCAGGTGCAGAGGGTAAAACATGGATTTTGCGCAGCAGCAGAGGAAGCCGGGGAAGCACTTGGTCGGTATCGGCTTCGTTGTTCTTCTGCATGTCGGGATTGTGTATGCGTTGATCAATGGCTTGGCGAAGGAAGGCATCAAGCTGATCCAGAAAGAGCTTGAAGTTAAGCTGATCGACGAGCCGCCACCTCCGCCCCGCCGGAAGAGCCCAAGGAAATCCCACCTCCTCCTGATGTAAAGGCGCCTCCGCCTCCTCCCGAATCCTACGTACCGCCGCCGGAAGTCCAGGTCGCAGCGCCCGTTCAGGTCCCGCAGATGGCGGTCCAGAACACCGCGCCGCCGGCCGTCGAGACGCCGCCGGCACCGCCGCCGCCGCCCAAGGCCGAGCCGGCGCCGCAGCAGCCCGCGACAGTCGCCGGTGCCTGCTCGAATGCTTCCGACACCATGCAAACCCTTGGCGACAAATGGTCCGCCTTGGCCGATAAGGAAGGGATCACGGATCCGGTTCCGGTGCGGGCTCGTGTGCTGATCGGTTCGGGTGGCGAAGTCAAGGATGTCCAGATCACCCAGACCGGTAATTCCGCGGTGGGCCGGCTGGCCGCGAGCGGTCTGCGTCGCCTGAAGTGCCAGGCGACCGGTACTGACTACTGGCTGCTGTTCGAGACCACGTTCAGGCTGGCTGACTAAAAGATCGTTTGGCGGATGGCCCGGCCCCGGGTCGTCTTCAGGGATGCTTGTCTTAATTTCGTTGTTGATTGTCTCGTTCCGCTCCTTTTGCCGGGGCGGGCGAGTAACCAAGCTAAGGAGCTGGAAGGATCATGTCTGTAACAAACCGTTTGTCCGCTTTCCTCGCGGCTGTCACTCTTGTCGCTGCCCCTGCGGCGACGCTGTTTGTTTCCCAGTCGGCCTACGCCGAAGAAGCCGCCGCCACCGCTCCGGCCGACGCCGCTGCACCGGCCGCTCCGGTCGAGGCCCCGGCCGCCGCCCCGCTCCGGCAGCGCCCGCAGCCGACGCCCACGGCGCCCCGGCCGACGGCGTCGCCGTCGAGAACCCCTATGGCCTGAAGGCCCTGTGGGCACAGGGTGACTTCGTCGCCCGCGGCACCCTGATCATCATGATCATCATGTCGATGGGCACCTGGTACATCCTGGTCACCAAGCTGTGGGAACAAAGCAAGCTGTATCGTCAAGCCCGTGCCGCCCGTGAAGGCTTCTGGTCGGCCGGTTCGGTCAAGTCCGGCGTCGACACGCTGGAAGAGGGCAGCGCCTTCCGCTACATCGCCGAAAGCGCCGTGACCGCCACCGAACACCATGAAGGCGCGCTGCTCGAGCAGATCGACCGCAACACCTGGGTGACGATGTCGATCCAGCGTGCGATCGAGAACGTGCAGAACCGCCTGCAGGATGGCCTGGCCTTCCTGGCGACGGTCGGTTCGACCGCTCCCTTCATCGGCCTGTTCGGTACGGTGTGGGGTATCTACGGTGCGCTGGTGCAGATCGGCATGTCGGGCCAGGCTTCGATCGACAAGGTCGCAGGCCCGGTCGGTGAATCGCTGATCATGACCGCCATCGGTCTGGCCGTCGCGGTTCCGGCGGTGCTCGGTTACAACTGGCTGGTCCGTCGCAACAAGAGCGGCATGGAGCAAGTCCGCGCCTTCGGTGCCGACCTGCACAGCGTCGTGCTGGGTGGCGGTCAAGCCAAGCGGGGTTAAGTCATGGGCATGAGCGTCGGAGGTGATGGCGGCGGTGAAGACGAGGTGGTATCGGCAATCAACACCACGCCGCTCGTGGACGTGATGTTGGTGTTGCTGATCATCTTCCTGATCACGATCCCGGTCGCGGCGCACGTGGTGCCGGTGAAGCTGCCGCCGGAACGGACCAAGCCGAACGAGACCACGCCGATCAACGTCAATCTGTCGATCGACCGGGCCGGCAAGGTCTACTGGAACCAGAGCCTGATCGCGGACGAGAAGACGCTGACGGCGAAGCTGAAGGACGAAGTGTCGCAGCAGGTACCGCAACCCAAGATCCAGATCCGTGGCGACATGAACGCCAACTACGAATCGGTGCAATGGGTGGTACGGGCCTGCAAGCGCGCAGCGATCCTCAAGGTGGGCTTCATCATCGAGCCGCCGCCGCGTGGTTGATCCGGCTCCGCTGGACAGAATGGGAGTAATGCCATGGGCATGAATGTTGGTTCGGGAAGCGGTTCCGGCGATATGGAAGTCATGGGGAGATGAACACCACCCCCTGATCGACGTGATGCTGGTTCTGCTGGTGATGCTGATCATCACGATCCCGGTGCAGTTGCACTCGATCGATACCGACAACCCGGTGGGCAACCCGCCCCCGCCGTTGACCGAACCGGTGGTTCACCGGCTCGATATCGATGAAGCTGGCGCCATCTACATGGATGGCGTGGTGATTGACCAGAATGCGCTCGAGGCGGCCTTCATCGGCTATGCGAAGCAGGCCAACCAGCCGGAAGTGCATATCAAGCCGCGCAAGGCGACGCCGTATCGCACGGTCGCCATGGTGATGGCACTGGCCCAGCGTACGGGCGTGACCAAGTTCGGTTTGGTCGAGTAATCGACGACAGGTAGTCTCCGCGGCGGCATGCATCAGCATGCCGCCGCTTTGCGTCGCAGCATCATCGGTGAAGGCCCGGCGGCCGATCGGCCGCCGGGTTTGGCGAGCGCCCGACCAGGGCGTGTTTTGATGAGGCGTTGATTCAACGCTGTTTTTTGCGAATGCCTTTCATGGATCATCCATCGTTCACGGTCCGGGCCGGCGTCATGCCGGGCCGGGCTTGCCGGCAGCCAGGACAGGGCGTCGCCCGGCACGCCACTTCGGCCGCAATGCGGCGGCATGCGCCGTCGTACCGCGGCCGCGCGTCGTCGCGGCCGGCCGATCGATCCGGGGCCGCCTCGCCGCGGTCCATTCCCGTTCTTCTCGCCTCGGCATGACCGGCGGCGGCGTCATCGGCATGACGGGGTTCGCGTTCGCGCTGCCGCCGCATGCGCGGGCCATGTCTACGGCACGCCATGGATCGACGCTTCCGCCAGGATTCGAGTACCGGCCGCGGTCAGTCCGAAGCGGCCGCCGCACCCGCAATTTCCC
Organism: Chitinimonas koreensis; assembly: GCF_014353015.1. NCBI lineage: Bacteria > Pseudomonadati > Pseudomonadota > Betaproteobacteria > Neisseriales > Chitinibacteraceae > Chitinimonas > Chitinimonas koreensis. The sequence goes on along the minus strand of NZ_CP060704.1, from coordinate 3,211,737 downwards.
GCGATAAGTCACTTATGAAACCCATCTCCACCCTTCTCGGCCTGGCCTGCCTCACCCTCGGCATGTCCGCGCCCGTCGCCGCCCAATCGGCGGACATGAACAAGGTGCTCCGCTATTACTTCAGGGCCGCGGAGGCCGGCTTCGACCCGGCCAAGTACACCGACCACTATTCGGGCATGGTCAACTACTCGATCTTCGAGGCGCTGTACGACTACGACTACCTGGCGCGGCCGATGAAGCTGGTGCCGCGGCTGGCCGACGGCATGCCGCAGATGAGCCCGGACGGCCGGCAGTACACGGTCCGCCTGAAGAAGGGCGTGCTGTTCGCCGACGACGCGGCCTTCGGCGGCAAGAAGCGCGAGCTGGTGGCGCAGGACGTGGTCTATTCGATCCAGCGCATGGTCGATCCGGCCAACCGCGGCGCGCCGTGGGATTTCCTGTTCAAGGGCAAGTTCATCGGCCTCGACGAGAAGATCGCCGTCGCCCAGAAGACCAACAAGTTCGAATACGACAAGCCGATCGAGGGCATCAAGGCGATCGATCGCTATACCGTCCAGTTCAACCTGAAGCGGCCGGACTTCCTGCTGCCGCAGATTCTGGCCGTGCCGGCCACCGGCATCACCGCACGCGAGGTGGTGGAGAAGTACGGCGACGACCTCGACGCCCACCCGGTCGGCACCGGCGCCTACCGCCTGCGCGACTGGCAGCGCCGCAACCGCATCGTGCTCGAGGCCAACCCGAACTATCGCGGCTACCGCTACGTGCCGGCCGAGGGTGCGACCGGCATCGACCAGACCGCGGTCAAGGAGATCGGCGACAAGACGCTGCCGCGCATCGGCGTGATCGACATCCGCATCATCGAGTCGCCGCAATCGGCCTTCCTGTCCTTCGACGACGGCGGCCTCGACGTGATGGTCGAGCTCGATCCCAACCTCGCCAACATGGTGGCGCCGGGCGGCCAGCTGATCGAGAAATACGCCAAGCGCGACTGGCACAGCTACCGCGAGCTCAGCCAGAGCATCCAGTACAAGCAGTTCAACATGGACGACCCGGTGGTCGGCGGCTACACGCCCGAGAAGGTCGCACTGCGCCGTGCCTATTCGATGGCCTTCAATACCGCCTGGAACAACTGGGTGGTTTACATGGGCACGGTCGAACAGGCGCATTCGCCGATCGCGCCGAACATCGTCGGCTACGACGCCAACTTCCGTAACGCCTTCCTGCGCTACGACGTACCCAAGGCCAACGCCTTGCTCGACGTGTTCAACTACAAGGACTGCGACGGCGACGGCTGGCGCGAGGCGCCCGGTTGCAAGCCGCTGACGATCACCTTCCTGTACTCGACCGGCAAGGACACCCGCGACTATGAGGAGCTGACGGTCAACACCTGGAAGCTGCTGAAGATCCGCGGCGAAGTGCGCAAGGTGCAGTTCCCCGACCTGGTCACCGCCCGGCAGAACGGCAAGTACCAGATGACCTACGGCGCCTGGAACGCCGACTACCCCGATGCCGAGAACTTCATGCAGCTCTTGTACGGCCCGAACGCCGGCCCGGCCAACGAGGCGCGCTTCCGCAACAAGGAGTTCGACAAGCTGTACGAAGACATCGCCTCGATGCCCGATTCGCCCGAGCGCAACCAGAAGCTGCTGCGCATGAGCCGCATCGTCGGCGCCTACGTGCCCTGGGTCTACGAGATGCACAAGGTCGACACCCACCTGGCGCAGCCCTGGGTCAGCGGCTTCAGACCGCACCCGGACCAGATGGCGCACTTCATGTACATCGACATCGATATGGACAAGCGCCTGAAGGCGCTCGGCAGCCAACCCAAGTAAACGGCGCCAGCCGCCCGTTCACACAAGATTCCTGGAGACGCAAATGAACAGACTCTCTCTGCTGGTCGCCGCTGCACTGGTGGCACCGTCGACGCTCGCCGCCGATCTCGGCTCCCTGCCGCGCGGCGGCATCCTGCAGGCCCCGGCCGCCGACGTGCCGCGCCTGTGCGACGAGGCCGCGGCCAAGATCAAGGCCACCGTGGCCGAGCTGCAGAAGCTGCCGCTGGACCAGGCCACCCCGGCCACCGTGCTCAAGCCCTGGAGCGTCGCCAGCGGCGAGCTGGTCGAGTTCTGGTGGGGCGGCGGCCTGATCGCCAACGTCCATCCCGACGAGAAGATCCGCCAGGCCAACGAGGCCTGCGACCTCAAGCTGTCCGAGACCATGAACGGCGTGATGCAGGACGCCGCGCTGTACGCCCGCTTCAAGGCGGTCAAGCCGGCCGATGCGATCGACGCCGAGACGCTGAAGGGCGTACTGGCCGAGTTCGAGGACAAGGGCGTCAACCTGCCGCCCAAGCGCCGCGCCGAGGCGGCCAAGCTGTTCGCCCGGCTCGACAAGCTGCAGCAGGACTTCGCCCGCAACGTACGCGAGAACAAGCAGAAGCTGGCCTTCAGCGCCGCCGAGCTCAAGGGCGTGCCCGACGAGGTGCTGAAGTCGTTCAAGCAGGACGGCAAGGGCAACTACCTGGTCGGCTTCGACTACCCGAATACCTGCCAGTGATGGAAAACGCCGAGAACGGCGAGACCCGCCGCAAGCTGCAGTACGCCTACACCCGCCGCGGCGGCCCGAAGAACCTGGCGATCCTGCACGAGGTGGCCAACCTGCGTAAGCAGCTGGCCACGCTGATGGGCTATCCCTCGTTCGCCGCCTGGGCGACGCGCAACAATATGGTCGGCAAGCCCGAGGTGGTGCTCGGCTTCCTCGACAAGGTCAAGCACACCGTGACCGAAGTCGAGAAGCGCGAACTGGCCGACCTGGCGCAGGAGAAGGCCCGCTTCACCGGCGACGCCAAGGCCAGGATCGAGCGCTGGGACCAGGCCTTCTACGAACGCCGCGTGCAGAAGGCGCGCTACCAGATCGACCAGGCCGAAGTGCGCGAGCAGTTCCCGACCGAGCCGACCATCGCCTGGATGATGGCGGTGACCAGCCGGCTCTACGGCGTCGAGTTCCGTCCCAACACCACGCTGGCGGTGTGGCACGACGACGTGAAGGCCTACGACGTGTTCGACAAGGCCAGCGGCGAATACCGCTCGACCTTCTACCTCGACCTGTTCCCGCGCGACGGCAAGTACAAGCACGCCGCCGCCTTCAGCGTGCGCCAGGCCAGCACCCTGGTCGGCAACACCCCGATCTCGACGCTGGTGACCAACTTCAGCCGCAAGGGCTTCGACCAGGAAGAGCTCGAGACGTTGTTCCACGAGTTCGGCCACATCATGCACGGCGTGCTGAGCCGTACCCGCTACACCCTGAACGCCGGCACCAACACCAAGCGCGACTTCGTCGAAGCGCCGTCGCAGATGTACGAGGGGTGGAGCCGCAACCCGGCCTCGCTGGCGCTGTGGAACGAGATCTGCCCGAGCTGCAAGCCGATCGACATGAAGCTGGTCGCCAAGATGAACGAGGCGCGCCAGTTCGGCCAGGGCACCAAGTACGCCCGCCAGTGGCTGTACGCCGCCTACGACATGGCGCTGGCCGGCCCGATCCCGCAGGACCCGCTCAAGCTGTGGAAGAAGATGGAAGGCGCCACGCCGCTGGGCTACGTCAAGGGCACCGAGTTCCCCGGCACCTTCGGTCACATCGTCGGCGGCTACGCGGCCGGCTACTACGGCTACATGTGGTCGGAAGTGCTGGCGCTCGACATGCGCACCGCCTTCGGCAGCAACTTCATGGACCCGGCAGTCGGCCTGCGCTTCCGCCAGACCATCCTCGAGAACGGCTCGCAAGTCGCCGAGATGGACCTGGTGCGCCAGTTCCTCGGCCGTGAACCGAACTCCGAGGCGTTCTTCAAGGAGATCACCGGCCAGGCCGAGGTGGCCCGATGAGCGCTTACCTGATCCGCCGCATCTGGCAGATGATCCCGACCATGATCGGGGTCATGCTGCTGGTGTTCGTCATCTTCCACGTATTCGGCTCCGACCCGAGCGTGATCCTGGCCGGCAAGTTCCCCAACAAGGAGAAGATCGCCGCGATCCAGGCCCAGCTCGGCCTGCTCGATCCGTGGTGGGTGCAGCTCGCCATCTTCGCCAAGCAGGTGGTGACCTTCGACTTCGGCCGCAGCTGGAGCACCAACGAGTCGGTCTCCGCGCTGCTGCTGCAGCGCGCGCCGGTGACGCTGACGGTGATGCTGCCGGTATGGCTGTTCGACGCGCTGATCGCCGTCAGCCTGGCCGCCTGGGTGGCCTACCGCCGCGGCTCGTTGACCGACCGCAGCATCGTCGCGATCTGTACCGCCGCCATGTCGATCAGCCTGCTGCTCTACGTGGTGGTCGGCCAGTTCGTGTTCGGCCGCGTGCTGGGCTGGTTCCCGGTCTCGGGCTGGGCGCAGGGCGACCTGTGGACCAACCTGGCCCGCTACGTGCCGCTGCCGGTGATTCTGATGCTGCTGGTGTCGGTGGCGCCGAGCCTGCGGCTCTACCGTTCCTTCGTGGTCGAGGAGACCAACCAGGACTACGTCCGCACCGCGCGCGCCAAGGGCGCCAGCGAAGGCCGGGTGATGGTGGTGCACGTGCTGCGCAACGCGGCGGTGCCGATCGTCACCAACCTCGGCCTGCAGTTGCCGGGCCTGCTGGTCGGTTCCTTCCTGATCGAGAAGATCTTCTCGATCCCCGGCGTGGGCAGCGAGATCGTCACCGCCGTGTCGAACAACGACTTCCCGATCATCAAGGCCATCACGGTCTACACCGCGATGGTCACCATGATCGCGAACCTGCTGGTCGACGTGCTCTACAAGTGGCTCGACCCACGCGTCGAACTCAAATAAGGCGAGGGAAAAGAAGCCATGTCTCAAAATGCATCGCAGAGTTTCTGGCGGGCAGCCGGGCAGCGCCTGTGGCGCGACAACCTGGCCAAGCTGTGCATCGTCGTGCTGGTGTTCTACTTCGGCCTGGCGATCGCCTCCAAGCTCGGCCTGGTCGCCACCGACTGGAACCGCGGCACCGGCGTGTCGTTCGCCAACCCGAGCTTCATCGCCGACGAGCCGAACCCGTTCGGCAAGAACAGCCAGATGAAGCCCGAGGAAGTGCCGCTGGACGCCGAGGCGCGCGCGGTCGATCCGCTGGCGCCGTACTACGACCAGATCGACCAGGCGGCCAAGGCCTACCCGCAGGTCGAGGAACAGCGTTCCTGGACGCTGCCGCTGGGCGGCGACAAGTGGGGCCGCAACGTGCTCGACAAGGCCATCAAGGGCGGCGAGGTGTCGATCACCGTCGGCGTGCTGGCGGCGCTGCTGGCGGTCGCCATCGGTACCGTGCTCGGCGCGGTCAGCGGTTATTTCGGCCGCTGGATCGGTGACCTGCTCGAGTGGTTCTACAGCATCTTCACCGCCATGCCGTACTTCCTGCTGGTGCTCGCCATCGCCGGCGCGCTCGGCACCAAGGGCATCGGCACGGTGATCATGGTGCTGGGCCTGACCGGCTGGACCAGCGTCTACCGGCTGGTGCGCGCCGAGTACATCAAGCAGCGCAGCCGCGAGTACGTGCAGGCCGCCAACGCGATCGGCGCGAGCCAGAGCCGCATGATGTTCGTCCACATCCTGCCCAACGTCTCCCACCTGATCCTGGTCCAGCTGTCGCAGCTGGTGATCGACTTTATCAAGGCCGAAGTGGTGCTGTCCTTCCTCGGCTTCGGCGTGCCGCTCGATTCCATCTCCTGGGGCGTGATGATCAACGAGGTGATGGTCGAGCTGGTGCTCGGCAAGTGGTGGCAGCTCGCCACCGTGGCCGTCGTGATGTCCACCTTCGTGGTGTGCTTCGGCCTGTTCACCGACGTGCTGCGCGATGCGCTCGACCCCAAGGCCAGCCGCCGATAAGCCGGGAAAACCGAACATGAGTCAAAACAACCTGCTTGAAGTCAAAGACCTGCGTGTGAGCTTCCGCATGGGCAAGGGCGAGCGCTTCGACGCGCTCAAGGGCGTCAACTACGTGATCCCGGCGCACAGCACCGTCGCGCTGGTCGGCGAATCGGGCTCGGGCAAGTCGGTCTCGGCGATGGCCATCATGGGCCTGTTGCCGAAGTCCAATACCGAGTTCGGCGCGCAGAGCCAGATCCTGTTCGAAGGCCGCGACCTGCTGCGCGAGTCCGACGCCGCCAACCGCAAGCGCTGCGGCAAGGAGATCTCGATGATCTTCCAGGACCCGATGACCTCGCTGAACCCGGTCTACCGGGTCGGCGAGCAGATCGTCGAGGTGCTGAAGCTGCACAAGGACATCGGCAAGAAGGCTGCGCGCGCGCGGGCCATCGAGCTGTTGCGCGAGGTCGGCATCCCCGATCCGGAGAAGCGCATCGACAGCTATCCGCACGAGATGTCGGGCGGCCAGCAGCAGCGCGTGATGATCGCCATGGCGATCGCCTGCGAGCCCAAGCTGCTGATCGCCGACGAGCCGACCACCGCGCTCGACGTGACGGTGCAGAAGCAGATCGTCGAGCTGCTCAAGAAGCTGCAGCAGCAGCACGGCATGAGCATCCTGTTCATCACCCACGACCTGGAGCTGGTGCGCGAGACCGCCGACCACGTGGTGGTGATGCACCACGGCGTGATCAAGGAGCAGGGCGCCTCGAAGGACGTGTTCGCCGCGCCGGCCGATCCGTACACGCGGGCGCTGCTGGCCTGCCGGCCGTCGATCGACAAGCGGCCGATCCGGCTGCCGGTGGTCGACGACTTCCTGTCCGGCCGCGAGCACGAGCTGCCCCGCGGCGAGCGCCAGCGCGGCGTGAACCCGGCCGATCCGATCGTGCTGGAGGTGAAGAACCTGCGGAAGAGCTTCAGCGTGAAGCAGGGCCTGTTTGGCCGGCGCGAAGTCGATGCGGTCAAGGGCGTCAGCTTCAAGCTGGCCCGCGGCAAGACGGTCGGCATCGTCGGCGAATCGGGCTCGGGCAAGACCACGCTGGGCAAGACCATCCTGCGGCTGCACAGCTGCCAGGGCGGCGAGGTCAGCTTCGACGGCCGCGACCTGATGGCCCTGTCGGACAAGGAATTCCAGCCCTACAAGCGGCGGATGCAGATCATCTTCCAGAACCCGTACGCCAGCCTCAACCCGCGCTTCACGGTGGGTGACATCCTGCTCGAGCCGATGCGCGTGCACCGCATCCACGACAACGACCGCGACCGCCGCGAGCACGCGCTGCAGCTGCTCAAACGGGTCGGCCTCGACGAGCGCGCCTTCCACAAGTATCCGCACGAGTTCTCGGGCGGCCAGCGCCAGCGCATCAGCATCGCGCGCTGCCTGTCGATGAAGCCGGAGATCCTGGTCTGCGACGAATCGGTGTCGGCGCTCGACGTCTCGGTGCAGGCGCAGGTGCTCAACCTGCTGCAGGAGCTGCAGGACGAGTACGGCATGAGCTACCTGTTCATCTCGCACGACCTCAACGTGGTGAAGTACATCTCGGACGAGGTGCTGGTGATGAACCACGGCGAGATGGTCGAGTACGCCAACGCCGACGAGCTCTACCGCGATCCGAAGCACCCGTACACGCAGAAGCTGCTGGCCGCGATTCCCGGCCGGAACTGATGGGTAGGCAGGGCGGCCGGCGCTCGATGCCGGTCCGCCGTGTTGATTGACAGGCCGCCGCAAGGCGGCTTTTTTCTTATGCGGGGTAGGGCCGCGGCGGCGGCCGGGCAAAGAAAACGCCGGCCATGAAGGCCGGCGTCGGGTGGTGTGGGCTGCGTGGCGGCTTAGCGGCCGGCGCGCGTACCCTTCTGTACCGCGTCGGTGGTCGCCGTGGTGGCGGCCTTCACGCTGGCGTCGGCGAACTCGGTCACCTGCTTGGCGGCCTTGGACAGGCTGTCGAAGGCGGCCTGGCTGGCCGACAGCGTCGACTTGAACAGCGAGGAGGCCACGTCGGAGCCGGCCGGTGCGGCGTTGCCGAGGCTTTCCAGGCTGTTCAGCAGCGATTTCTGGTAGGCGCCGGTGCGCTCCTCGGCCAGCTTGGCGAATTCGGCCTGGGTCTGCGAGGCCAGTTCGTACAGGTGGCGCGACAGCCCCAGCAGCGAGCCGATGCTCTGCTCGGCCACCTCGGTGCGGATCGCCAGCGCGCTCTGCACGTCGGTGGCGTCGGCCAGCTTGGCCGCGCTCTGGGCCGATTGCTCGAGCGCTTCCTTGGCGGCCTCGAACTGCAGGCGCAGCACGCGTTCGGCGCCGGCCAGGCTGATGTGGGCCACCCGGATCGCGGTTTCGAGCTGCTGCTGGGTCAGATCGGAATAGGGGACTTGGGTCATGCTGTGCTCCTCATGGGTGGGCCATCGCAGGCTGGCGGCGAGTGGCTTGGCGTCGTGGACGGTGTCGCCGGCGACGCACGCTTGGACTCCGGGGGTGTCGTGCCTGACGCCTTGCGTATATAGTTATGCTGCTTCGCACAACAGGATTCATTCTAGGAATCGAATCCGGCACCGTCAAGAAATGGTGCTGCAATGCAGCATACGCCGGTTTGCATGTTAAGTCATTGATTCGCAGAACAACACGGAGACAAACTTGGCTGACAACAACGACAAGCGCGTGATCAAGAAGTACCCCAACCGCCGCCTCTACGACACCGCCACCAGCTGTTACATCACGCTCGACGACGTCAAACAGCTCGTTCTCGACAATGTCGAGATCGTGGTCGAGGACGCCAAGACCCACGAGGACATCACCCGCAGCGTGCTGCTGCAGATCATCCTCGAAGAGGAAAGCGGCGGCGCGCCGATGTTCACCTACGACGTGCTGACCCAGATCATCCGCTTCTACGGCCACGCGATGCAGGGCCTGATGGGCAACTACCTGGAAAAGAACCTGCAGCTGTTCAGCCAGATGCAGCAGCGCCTGCAGGACCAGTCCAAGTCGGTCTACGGCGGCGACAACCCGATGGCGGCCAACGCCAACCTGTGGGGCGAGTTCATGAAGTTCCAGGCGCCGGCCATGCAGAACATGATGACCAGCTACCTCGAGCAGAGCACCAATATGTTCGTCGAGATGCAGCAGCAGCTGCAGGACCGCGCCAAGAACATGTGGTCGGGCTTCGGTTTCCCGCCGGCCGGCAGCGACAAGAAGTGACGGCCTTAGTTCTCTGATTTAAAATCGCTTTTCCCGATGGCGGGCGTGTCGAGCGACACGCCCGCCTGCTTTTTGACGAAGGATAGACGTACATGCACGCCCCAAAGTCGGATTTGTTAGCCTTGGTTGCCCATAAGATTCTGAATCTATACTTTGGCGCGACGAAGAAAAAAGCCCAGCGATGCTGGGCTTTGCGTTATCGGCTGGGTGGTTACGCCGCAGCCTTCGGTTGCTGGATGTCCGCGCCGGGTGGGGCCGCGTGGACACGCAGGTAGCCTTGTCCGCGCAGGTAGTTACGGTAGCTCTGTAGGGACACTTCCCAGACTGTCCGTGCGATTTCGGGTCCGTCATCGATGATGGTGCCGTCCTGATCTACGATCGCCAGGCGCGCTGGCCGGCCGGCGCTGTCTACAATGCTGAGCCCTTGGTGTGACACCGCGCTGATGTTGGCGTTTTTCATGTGGTCGGCCTCGTCTTCAAACATTGGCAGTAGCTTCTTTGTGCAGCACTAGACCAAGCTGGCGCAGCCGCTGAGCTTGGAGCGATTCGTAGCTGCGGTTCAGCTCGCACCCGATGAATTTCCGGCCCAGTCGCTGAGCAACCTGCCCAGTCGTGCCGCTGCCGAAAAATGGGTCGATCACCATGTCGCCGGCCCTGCTGCCGGCGAGAATGCACGGCTCGACCAGTGCCTCCGGGAATGTCGCGAAGTGGGCGCCGCTGTACGACTGTGTGGCCACCGTCCAGACGCTGCGCTTGTTGCGTACCTGGTCGTAGTGGACGTCCGGACGGTCTTCGCGGTGCTGGGGCTTCTGCCCTGACTGGCCGCTGGTGTCCTTGGTGGCTCGGGCGAAGCTGTTGCGGCTGCTGCGAGCCCCCCCCGCTGCCTTCATCGGCCCGTTGGTTTTGCCCGGCACCCGGTCGCTTCCAGCCTGGGCCTCGATGTCCTGTGTCCATCGCTGTCGGCTCGATTCCGCGGCCGGTTCGCGAAGGGCATCGCTATCGAAGAAGTACCGCGGGGACTTGCTCAGCAGGAACAGGTACTCGTGCGCCTTCGTGCAGCGGTCGCGCACGCTTTCCGGCATCGGATTCGGCTTGGACCAGATGATGTCCTGGCGCAGGTACCAGCCATCGGCGCGCAGAGCGAATGCCAGCATCCACGGGATGCCGATCAAGTCCTTCGGTTTGCAAGTGCCCACGGCACCCCGAGCGTTCTTGCGGAGGGCCTTATTCTTGTCGGCGCCCAGCCGAGCCCCTCGGATGCCGTCGATCGCGAAGCTGCCGCCACCGCCATTTCCACCACCGGCATAGCTGTCCCCGATGTTCAGCCACAGCGTGCCGTCGTCGCTCAAGATTTGGCGCACGTGGCGGAAAACCTCAACGAGGTGCTCGATGTACTGCTCTGGCGTTCCCTCGAGACCGATCTGGCCGTTGACCCCGTAGTCCCGAAGGCCGAAATACGGCGGGCTCGTGACACACATTTGGGCCTTCAGCCCTTCCTGCGCCATGGCCGGTAGCAGCTCGCGGCAGTCCCCGAAATAGCACTGGTTTTCCAACTTCGTCATGGCGCCAGCCCCTCGAGGTTGCCGGGCAGGGTGAGCGCCAGGGCCACGTCGCGGACCCAGATTGGCGTCGAGCCGAGCACGAAAGTCTCCCCGGACCTGGCCAGCAGCAGCGTGGTGCCCATCACCTCGCCGATCGCCTTGGCGGCCTTGCGCGGGATCGCGTTGCCGATCCGTTCGCGCCATGCCTCGTCGTTCAAACCGTCGAGCTCGAGGTATTCCTCGGGCTCGATCAGGCTCTGCAGGGCGGCCATCTCGAGCGTCGTGAATGGGCGATGCCAAGTGCCGTCCAGCGACTGAATGACGGCGACCAGACGGTCATTGCTCGCCGGCATGCGAGGGTCGGCCACGGACCATCGGCCGTTGTCGTGGCAGGCAGCCGCAGTGACGGCGCCGCTGTGTTCGTCCCAGCCGACCACGCCGTAGTGGCCGCCGGTTAGGTAGTGGTCGCCGCGCCCGCGGTTAAGACCCGATCGCGGGTCGGCCACTGCGTACGCGCCCTGTCCGGTCGTGCTGCCAGCGATCACCGTGCCGGCGTGGCTGGCCCAGTCCGTCACCGCGTATTTGCCGAAGGTAGGGCCGGCCCGCCGTGGATCGGCGACAGCCTGGCCACCGCTGGTTGGTCCGACGCCACCGGTGACGGTGCCGGCCGGCTCGTCGAACGGCACGACCCGGAAGACGTTGTTGTGGCGCACGCCGTCGACGCGCGGGTCGGCCACCGAATAGCTGCCACCACCGGGCTTTGATTGGCCGCTGATAGCACCAGCGTGCCGCTCCCATTCGAGCACGCCGTACTGGCTGTATTCGGCCATGCCGACCGGCCGTGGATCTGCGACCGAGAATGCGCCGTTGCTCGGCCCGCTGGCGCCACAGACGGCGCCAGTGTGTTCGTCCCGGCGGCGCACGCCGAGGTAGCCGTCGTGCCGAGCTGGCACGATCAGGTAGTCGCGCAGGTGCCCGTTCTCGACCGCAAGGCGCTCAAGGCTCCGCCAGTCCTTGCCAGCTTCGACGAAGGCTAGGCGCACCCAGGTTTTGAACTGCAGCGCTGGCACGCGATGCATCGGGCCTCCGGTGCGATCACCTGGTAGCGGCATACGGCCGAGGACCGTGCCCACGCCCTGCAGGCGGTGCTGCTCCGGCTCGTACAGGAACGGCGGCACTGTCGCCGCGTGCCTGGCCACCATGAGGAAGCGCTTGCGACTCTGGGCCAGCCTGCCGATCTGGCCGCAGTCGTGCTTGGTTTCGTTCGCGACGTATCCGTATGCGGCGAACAGCGCGATGATCTGGTCGAGCAGGTGCCGAGCTCGGGATGCCAGCCGCGGGACGTTTTCGAACACGATCAGCGGGACGGGATCGTCTGCCCACGCCTCGAGCATCAGCCAGACGCACCGCAGCGTGAGCTCGTTCAGCGCAACGTACTTCGGGGTGATGCTCAGGCTCTCGGGCGTGAGGCCCGAGGCGGCCTTGCAGGGCGACGAGATGCAGACGATGTCAGGCCGGCGGTTCTGGGCCGCGCGCCGGATGTCCGCCGGCGTTGCCTCCGTCCAGCCGTGTGGTGGCTCTTTGCCGTGAAACGCGGTGTACTGCTGGCGCGTGAACAGGTCCATCACGGTGCCGGCGACACCGGTGAGACGCTCGAAGTCGCGGATGGCGGCCGGGTCGTTGTCGATGCCGCCAAGGCATACGAATTTCGCCTGCAGGTTGCCGACGCGCGGGTTGGCGTCGTTCATGCCGGCCGCGCCACCGCCGAGCCCGCAGCAGAAATGGAAGTGGGTGATTTCGGTCTGAATCATTTGCGATAGCTCGTCGGATAGGGAAAGCCGTAGCCCCAGCGCCACGGCGTCGGGAGAAGGGGGTGGCCGCCGATCCGGACGGCAAGCCACATCGTGAAGGCCCAGACGGGGTGGCCGTTCATGCAGACCCGGGCAGCCAGCATCGCGTCGGCGTGCCGCCTGTCCGCCGCGGAGCCGCCGCGCCAGTACGCCAAGTCGTGAGAGACGCACGCGTGCTCCCACGGCGGCCGCCGGCGCAGCACGCGGCGCCAGATCCAGCTCATACCGCCGCTGCAGCCGTCGGTGGTGAAGGGTGCACGATCAGCCATGGCGCACCTCCGGATAGGCGTCGTGGAGGTGCCCATCCAGCAGCCTGCCAGCGGTCTTCTTTCCGACGCGCTCGACAATGGCGCGAGCGCCGAAGCTGGTGAAGGCTCGCGGGTATCGGTCGGTAAGGACGAAGCGATCGGGTTGATGCTCGTAATCACCGAACGCGAATTGACCTGATGTCTCGCTCGGCCGAACTCTCGCAGGAGCCCACTCTCCCCATTGCTTGAACAGGAACGGCACGCTTGCTGCGGCGCACTGATCGCGGAGGTCGCGCGCCCACCGTATGCTCATCGGTCGGGCGCCAGGCCCGGACTCGCCGCCTGCCACCACCCAGTGGATGGGCGACGCCATGCCCTCGGCGACGTCAACTGGGCCGTCGAGGTCGAAAATGGTCACCGGCCCAAGCAAAGGCTCGGCGCTGATCCACCGCACGGCCGCCGGTGCTTGTAGCAGCAGCGGAATGCGCTCGTCGGCCGTGGCTTGGTCCTCGACGCTCACGCCGAGCCAGACATTGGGGAGGGGCCATTGGAGCGTATCCGCGGCGGGGGTGTATTTGAGCCGGTCGCGTATCTCCATCTGCACATCCCAGCTCTGCAGGCCCAGCAGGTACGCCATGCGTGCCGGCCGTTTCGTCAGGACCTGGAAGGTGTGCTGCTGGGCATGCGCCATCGTCTCGAATACGTCGATGATGAAATCGTCCGGCACGGCCTCGTGGAACAGATCGGACATCGAGTTGACGAAGATTCGGCGCGGCTTGGCCCAGCGCAGCGGCTGGGCCAGGCGCTCGAGATGGCACTCCACCTGCTCAAATTCGCGGCCGTGGTAGACCGTGTTAGGCATGGCCGACAGGCGCGGCCAGATCTGGTGCTTCGCGTAGCAATGCTTGCAACCCTGACTGACCTTTGTGCAGCCGGTGACGGGATTCCAGGTCGCGTTGGTCCATTCGATGCCCGTGCGGTCAGCCATGATCGGCCTCCCGTAGTTGGTCATCGCAGGCGGTGCTGCTCGGCCTGCTGCACGGGCGGGGCGACGGCGCCCTCCCCATCACTGCCGCGGCAAGTACGATGGCGCGGCGCGCGGCCGCCATGCGGTCGCCGCCCGAATAGTCCACGGTCTCGTAGGCGGCAGGGCCGCCCGGCCGCGTGGCCTGGGCGCAGGCATTGCCGTAGAAGCGCGTCGTCATGTCGAGGTGGACCGCCAGCCGCATGGCGTCGCTATCGCTGGCGAGGGGATTCCATTTGTGCGGCGAAGGCCGTGCCTTGCTGCACACCATCAGCCCGCCGGCCGTCAAGCGATTGCTGATACGCAAGCTTGCCGCTTTTGCTGCCAGTTCCAGCAGTTCCTGGTCAGTCATGGTTCTTCTCCTGGCCCAGCTCGCCGCCCAGCGCCTCGATCACCGCCGCCAGGTACGCGCGGCCCTCGAGGATCTGCAGCGCCAGGCAGGCGTCGAACAGCGCGGCAGCGTCTTCGGCGTCGGCCTGCTTGATCTGGTCCTGCAGCAGGTCGAGGAACTGCAGCCGCTTGAGCTGCAGCTTCTCGGTCAGTACGAAGGCGATGCGATCGCCCCACGTGAGGGCCAGCTCCCGCACCACCTTGCCCGTCTTCAGGTGCGACTTGACCTCGTCGGCGTTGAGGTCGAGGCCGGAGCACGCGACCTGGCCGCCGCCGGTGCCGGGCACGTTGAGACGCACGCGATCGTCCAGCGAGTAGCCGGGCGGGGCGCCGTGCTCGAGCCAGGTGCTCATGGCCGTCACCGGGTCGAGCTGGGTCTCTGCCCGTTTGGTCGGCAGCGAGCCCAGCGTTTCGCGCAGGAACTGCACCAGCTGCTCGGCCTTGGCCGGCGCCGAGCTGTCGATCCAGATCCAGCCCCCGACGGGGTCGATGACGGCGCGCAGCACGCGCGAGCGCGAGAAGGCGCGCGGCAGCAGCTCCTCGGCGATCCGCTCACGAATCTCCTTCAGCTCCTTCTTGCCGAGCTTGCGCAGCTCCTTGGCCTCGATCTCGGCGGCGCGCTTGTCTGCGGCCTCTTTCACGACGCTCGGCGGCAACAGCTTCTCTTCGGTCTTGAGTGCGACCAGCGCGGCGCCCGACTGGGTGTAGGCGAAGACGTCGGGCGTGTGGGGCGCCGGCGGAATCCATCCCGCCACCATGCGGTCGGTCGTGCCAGCCGGCACGAAGCTGCGCTTCTTCAACTCGGCGTCGAGGTTGGCGAGGTCGATCTTGGTGGGATCGGTGATGCGGTACGGCTGTAGGTTCTTGAACCACATGGCGGGCTCCGGTCGTGGGGTTTGGCTCTTGCTGGCCGGCTCAGGGAACCGGCCCGAAAAAGCGGCCGCTTGCGCAGCCAAATTGAGGAGCGAGGGAAGTCGGTTATTCGCAGAGGCCATAGGCCGAGGCGCAGGCAGTAGGCTCGACATCGGTCAGCAAGGAGAACTGCTTGCCGCCGCGGTCTGTGCGGGCCCACTGAACAGCGGCGGCAACGCCGGCTGCGCCGTTCTTTTGGGAGTGGAAGAAGGTCGCCGGTGCCTCGGGCCGGCAGACGCTCTGCACCAGGCGCTCCCATTCCGCGATGCGGGCGATGTGATGCGGAAATCGGCGGGCAATCTCAGTGAGTTCGCCTTTGCTGCAGTTGATGCAGGGCATGCATCCCACTCGGTTCATGCCTTGTCGGTAGAGGGGATTCGGCTCGATGCCGACGGCGCGGTGAGCGTCGAACACGTCTTCGACGTGCCAGCGCAGGATTGGGCGATACACCGACAAGCCACCGCCCAGGTATTCGTATTGCGCAAGCCAGCGGCGGGCCTCGGATTCGTTGGCGCGCACGCCTTGCCATGACTCGACGTGATAGCCCTGGTCGATCAAATCGATCTGGTACTCGGTGATGGGGTTGCGCTTGAGATACTGGGTGCAGTACTGGCGCCGGCGTGCGGGAAAGCCGCCCTTGAGCATGCATAAATCCAGAAACGGGTTCCCCGTTGGATGGAGTAATTCCAACGCCCGAGCTGCGGCGTCCGCGGTCCACGCGTACTTGAATTGGCGGCGACCGTAGACAGCAACTTCCGGCTCGCCGGCGGCGAGCCGGGCGAGATTGGTTCGCTTGGTGGCGAATTCGTCGGCAAAGCTGGCGCGAACCACGTCTACTTGTATGCCGAGCGCGCGTGGGAGGTATTCCAGGGCATAGGTGTAGGTCGACTCGTGCTCATTGCCGGTGTCGGCGAAGACGAATCGGCACCGCTCGTGGCCATGTAGCTCGAGTGCGATCAGCGCAGTAGCCGTGCTGTCTTTGCCGCCAGAAAGGCTGACGACGTGAATGGTTTCCATATCAGATCTCACAGGTGTGCCGCGCGGCGAAACAGGCGTCTGAGCGACCGAAACCGCGGGTGCGCGCTGGTCAGGTACCGTGGCCGGAGCCCGCAGGCTGTGAGCCCCATCACCCGCTCGTAGGCTTGGTCGATCGCGCCGGGCGGCTGGTCGCGCATCAGCCAGCCCAGCACGTAAGCGCCGGCACGAATCGATTCGAGGTCGCCGTCGCGCAGCGTTACGCGCTGGCGATCTCCGGCAGACGCGAGGCGGATGGCCAGGCGCGACCAGGTGGCTGCGGCGTCGACGGCCTGCCCGGCGCCTGCGCGGCGGCCGGCCTCGGCGACGGTGTTGCCGGCCAAGGCCATGTCATCGAGCTCCGCCTTTGTCAGGTAGCCGCGGCCGGCGTTGTTGGAGATGCGGGACAGCATCGCTTGCAGGTCGAGTGTCATGGCCGTACCTCCGCGGTGGTCTGGCGTGCGGCGGCCGGACGGGCCTGCGGCTCGGTGCAATCGGTGAGCATCGTCGACAGCAGCGCCAGCGCGCCAAGCACCAGCGCGATGCGGCTGGCCGGCGCCTCGGGCGCGGTCTGCGGCGGCAAGGCCGGCGTGGTGGGTAGTTCGTGCACGTCGTCGCGGCGCATGATCAGTGGCTCGCGATCAGGACGACGCGGCCTGCCAGTCGGCGGACGCGCACACTGTCGAAACCGGCGGCGGCCATCGAGGCGCGCCACGCGGCGGGGGTGCAGTCGAGGTACAGCGCAATCACCATGGCGATCTCCTGGGGTCGATGCCGCTTGCTCTGGCCGACTCGATGAGCCGGCCCGAAAAAGCGGCCTCTCGCGAGGCCAAATCGGAGGAGCGAGGGATTAATCGAGCGCGTGCAGCAGGGCTGCGAGGCAGGTGGCCTCGTAGCGGGCGTCGTACTGCGCGATGTGGGGGATCAGCTCAGGCGGCCGAACGGGCGGGCGGAAGCCCGGGCGGAGCGCGTCGACGGTGGCGCGCAACGTCCGCAAGCAGCGGTTGAGGCGGAACGGCCATTCCAGCCCCTGCTGGGCAAACGCGTGCGCGAGCGTCGCGTTGTCGAAGTCGCTGCCATTGCCCCAGATCGGGGCGGGGTCAGCCTCGAGCTGCTGCGCGATCATGCGCACGGCGTTTTGCAGCGGGATCGGGCTCTTGGCGGCGAAGGCTGCGTGCCGGGCTTCCAGCGGTTGCTTGCCCCACCAATCCCGCGTCGCCGCGCTGGCGGTGCGGTCAGGTTGCGAGTCAGTCGCGATGGACAGTGTCATCGACTTGATGACGTCGACCTCGCCGTGGTCGACGTCGACCCACAGCATGGCGGCCGACAGGATCCTCGCCGTAGCGACCGTATCGAGCGTTTCGATGTCGAGGACGATGTGGCGGCTCACAGCTCACCCCCGTCGCTTTCGACGTCGGACGGGTATGCCGAAGCACGGGCGGCTTCGCAGGCATCGCAGCGGCATTCGGCGCGCGGCCGGCCGAGGATGGGGCAGGATTCGGCGCGCGGGGCGACGTGGTAGTCCTCGCCGTAGGTGGTGTAGGTCACGCTGCACCACCCTTCTTCGCCACCTTGCGCTTGGGTGTCAGCGCAGATGCGTTGACAGACCTGTGAACAAGGATGGTCAGCGGGACCTCTACGCCGGCAGCACTGGTGAGGGCAAATGCCGAATAGCCTGCGTCACCTTCGGGGGTGCGCCTGGCGCTATAGCCGATTGCGTGTAAGTGAGAGGCCAGGTTGTCGAGGTCTTCCTGGCAGTTGATCTGCATCCAGAAGGTTATGGAGTTGTAGTTTGGGCAGACGACCAGATTCTTAGCGGTACCGTCCGCGTTCAAGCTCGCCGCGACTTCTTCCATTTCCTTGATGAGAGCGGCGTTGAGAACAATCTGCTTCGTCTTCCGCACAGCTTCGTCGATGAGGCGGTCCACCCTTGCAACCGCAAGGTTGGGCAAGAAGCGCAGGGCCTGTTGTTGCTCGTTCTCGGGGAAATGGACATGCAAGCCAGGTCCAGGATGGCGCGTCTTGCGCGGGCCTGGCTGAGCTTCTGGTTGGTCTGGTTGGGCATCGCTCGCTCCTCATCGTGCTTGCTTATCAAGCTGGGTGAGAAAACATTAGCACTGCTAATTTTTAATGTAAACAGCTGTGCTAATAATTCTGAGCGAGAAAAAGCCCGCCAACTGGCGGGCTGCGGCTGCTGGGTGGGGCGGTGGCTACTTCAGTTGCTCGCGTAGGCGGTTGGCCTGTTCTCGATTTGTCTTCATGCGATTGTCGTAGGAGGTCGTGATTGCTTGCATCTCGGTACTGATGCTCTGCTCCCATGTGGCGCCGGCCAGGTTGTTCTTGGCGCGGGATTTCTTGGCTTTCAACGCGTCTAGGTCTGCCTGCATGCTCGCCGCGAGATTTTCGTAGTCCCTGTCCAGTTTGGCGATTGAGGCTTCTACTTCCGATCTCTTCTTCGATCGGTCCAGTTGTCGTGCCTCTTCAACTAGCCGCTCGCCGGCCGTTAGGGGTCGATCCGTACTTGCGGGTTGTGCATTGGCTGGGGCGGCGTTGCCGGTGCTGGGTCGAATCTTGATGTTGGTCGACTTGTCGCTGGTAGGGCATGGAGTGTCGCTAAAGGTGATCTTGCCGGCTGAGTCGACGCACTTGTTGATTGCTGTGGCTGGCATCGCGATGGCGGCAACTGCTAGGGCTGCGATGGTTGGCTTCAACATATCCTCCCTCTGTGCTTTAGGTTTGACTTGGCTGGCGCCGTGTCCGTAGGCGTTCAGCAAACCACAGTATATGCACCCAGTCGTCGTCGGTGAGTTCCCCTGTGCGGGTGGCGGTGAGCATTCTGTCCAGGTTCTCGGCTGTTTCGTCGCGGACTTGCGGTCCAAGAAGCGCATGAATTCGGCGCGTTCTGGCTGGCCCGGAATGAGTGCTGGTGACGATGGCGGGGAGCATGACCTGTCGACCCTGTACTAGGTGTGGGGCGATCTCTTGTGGCTCTCCGTGCGGAGCGATATAGGCGCAGATCCTTGTGAGGGCGTCGAGGTTGAGCTCGATTTTTCCGTTGAGGTACTGGTTTAGAGCGGACTGGCTGCTGAACCCAATCGCAAGGGCCGCCTCTTCCTGCGTCACGGTCCGGCCCGTGACCCCGTATTGAGCCTCTCTAAAGCGCTCCCAGGCTGCCTTCAGGCGTGCTGCTGCCTGGGTTCCTTCGGGGCTAACTGTTCGTCGTTGTGCCATCTCGTGACTCTATTAGCTTTGCTTATGAGTGCAAAACAGCACTGCTGATATTGAAAAAAATTAGCAGCGCTGATAATGTCGCTGCATGGACATCCAAACGTACCTAGAGCGGACCGAGACTCGGCAGCATCAGTTCGCCCGCCAGTTCCAGGTATCTCAAGCCCTCGTGAGCCAGTGGATTCACGGTTCAGTTCCGCCGATCAAGGCGGTCGAGATTGAGAGGGCTTTGGGCGGGCAAGTGACGAGGCCGGAGATGCGCCGAGAAGATTGGTGGCTGATCTGGCCCGAGCTGGCCCCTTTGTATCCGCATCTACTTCCTCCTGACCACCCAGATTTCAAGCAAGCAGCCTAGCTGCTCGTCGTTCGTTTGCCCCTCTGGTGCTCCTCGTCAGCGCGCCAGTTCGCCGACCTGCCCGTCGGCTTTTTTCTACCTGCGTCGTCGGGTGCAATGTACCGCCGCACCCCGGGGCGCGCTACATACGGAGGTGTAGGTTGACAACAGCTCTACGCAGTGCCGCAGCCGTTCTGGCGCGGCAGTATTCGGGAGGTCTCGACGCGATGGCCGCCGCGTTGGCAATCGGTGGTGGTGGCGAAGGTCTGCGACAACGGCTGCTGGGCCACCGCGGCGCCCGCCTCGATGTGGACCATGTGCATGACATGCAGCTGCTCTGCGATAGCACGGCGATCGTCGAGGCGTGGGCGCACGACTGCGGGGGCGTGTTCGTCAAGCTACCGCCGGCCGAAGCGACGCGTGGCGACCTGGCCCAGGCCCTGAACAAGTGCGTGATGCGCATGGGCCAGATGTCGGCGGATTTCGAACGGGCCATCAAGGACGGCCAAATCGACGTGCGCGAATGCAAGGTACTGCAGACCGACGTAGCGGACCTGAGCGCCGCGGCGCGGGAGTTCGTCGGCCTGGCGCTGGCTGTGTTCGGGACTCGCGACGTCCAGCAGGCGCTTGCCGGTACGGTCGTGTCCGCGGAGGGCTCGTGAGATGGGCCAGATTATCCGCATCGAGGATGCCGACCTGATCATCCCCGACAAAGGCCTGGGTGGCATGCGCAGCATGTGGGCCGAGGTGCTGCGCATGTCCGTCGAGGACCTCGACCGCTACCTGCCGGCGTGGCTTGCCGGCAAGCCGGTCGGTGGTGTGACGTCGACGGCGCGCGCCGACGGTGAAGGCGCGCTGCGCTTCCTTTTCGGCAAGCGTTGCCGGGTCGGCCTGCAGGTCGCCTGCGACGCCGTCGACCTCGAGCCCGACCTGGTCCGCGAAGCCTTGGCGAGGAAGTACGGCTACACCGTGACGGAAATCTGCCGTGAAGCCGACGCGTGATCCCGAGTTCGACCAGCGCACCTTGCAGCGGCAGGCGCGCGGCATCAGGTATCGGCCCGTCGGCGAGCGGCGCGAGGCCGGTCGCCGGCTCCTACACGACCTAATCGAGTGGCTGGGAGGTAAGGCCGATGGCAAGCGTGCACCGTGACCCCACGCTCGAGGCGGCCCACCGCCTGCACGAGCGCAACAAGCGCCGGCGCAGCTGGCAGGAAATCCTCCGCAAGCGGCGCCGGATCCAGCGTCTGGTGCGCGCGGTGATGGCGGGTCGGCGTTGAATACCGCCCACCCACACGAGCGGGCCGTGCTCGAGGTATGCGAGGCGACCAGCGCGCCGTCGTACTGCCGCGAGGTCTACCGGTGGCTGATCCACCACTACCCCGACAGCGCCGAACGATTGCGGCCGGCGCTGCAGAAAATTGCCCAGGCGAAGCGCAAGGCGCTCCGCGAGGCCCAAACCACCCGATTCTGAGGCGACTATGGGCGCGACGCTCGACGGGGTGGTCCAGCAGATGTTGGCTGCTGGGCTACCGCCTATTTCACCGCAGGACCTCAAGTTGGATACAGGCCGATGGGTCCGCTATGGCCCAGGGCGCAAGGCGTTCTACAAGCTCTTTGGTTACACCGCCAAGAGCGGCGAGCAGATGGTCAGCTACGGCACTTTCGGTGTCGGTGGCGACGGGCCATGGAAGGTCGAGCCTGAAAGTTCGGTCAGGGAGCGCCTCTCCGCCGAGGAGTGGTCCACGTTAAAGCGCGAACGCGAGGCCAAGCAGCGCGAGGAGGCTGCGCGGATCGCTGACGAGGCACACCGCGCAGCCAATCGGGCACGCGACCAGTGGAACAAGTCGCAGCCCGAAGGAGCGTCCGCCTACCTAGTTCGAAAACAGGTTGCGCGCGCCGAAGGCGTGCGCTTCATGTCCCTGCCGGACTGGCAGGGCTGGATCATCCTGCTGCTGTACCACTATGGCCGCGGCGCCGGTGAGGTCGTCGGAAGCCAGAAGATCGCCGGCGAGCGCCAGCCCGACGGCGGCGACAAGCGGTTCAACAAGGGCATGGCGATGGACGGGGCGGCGCTGTTGCTAGGCGATATGCCCGTCGACGGCGACCCGATCCTGATCGCCGAAGGCTATGCGACCTGCGCCAGTGTGCGCGAGGGACTGGGCTACCGGCATCCGGTGGTGATGGCCTGCAACGCCGGCAACCTGGGGCATGTCGCGTCGATCTTCCGTGCGCGCTTCCCCAAGTCCCCCATCGTGTTCCTGGCCGACGACGACTATCTGCCCAGGAAAGACGGTACCCCGAACCACACCGGACGGCTCAAGGCCGACCTGGCAGCGGTAGCGGTCGGCAATGCGCGCGTGGTACTGCCCCGGTTCAGCGTGCCCCGGCGCGCGACGCGCGAGGACAGCGCGCTGCCCCAGCTCACCGATTACAACGACCTGCACGTGCATGAGGGCCTCGAGCAGCTGCGCACGCAGTTGCTCGAGGTAATCCAAGGTCCGCCGGCGGAGCCGGCTGCTCTTCCTCCCTCACCCTCCTTTGTCGACGACGGACCGGGGCCGGAATCTGCGCCTCCCACTCCCTCCGCTGAGGCGGGGGCGCCAGTTGGCGCCGACACCGACAAGGGGGCGGGGGAGGAGGTGGCGTCGATTTGGCCGGAGCGCCTCTTGCGCCACTATGCGCTGATCGTCGGCAAGAACCGGTTCTGGTGCGACCTGAACAAGACCGAGATGGGGCGGCCTGCGCTAGTGGCGCTGGTCGGCGATAGGAAGCTTGTCGACGCCTGGTTGGCGCGCGACGACAAGCGAACGATCCTGGCGGCCGATGTAGCCCGCCTGAAGGGTGAAAAGGAGGCTGCCGAGCAGGGTGAGAGCCTGCAGTTCGGCGAGTTCATGGCGCGGTACGTGTACCTCGACGGATCCGACAGCATCTGGGATGCCAAGCTGCTCAAGGTGATCAGCAACAGCGCGCTGAAGCTGGCGCTGGGCGACTGGTACAAGACGTGGGTGAACAGCCCGCGCCGGCGTGTATTGCCGTTCGAGCACCTGGTGTTCGATCCGACGCAGCGCGTCAACCCGGAAACGCACATCAACCTGTTCCGCGGCTTGCCGCTCACGCCGGCGTTCCCGCCTGGCATTGAGCGCTATGCCGACCCGTTCGAGGCTTGGGGCAAGTTCAGTGGGTGCGAGGCGATCATTGGGCTGTTGGCGTGGTTGTGCAACCACCGCGTCGAAGTTATCAACTGGATTCTGTGTTGGCTGGCCTATCCGCTCCAGCACGTTGGCGCAAAGCTCGACACGGCCATACTCATGCACGGCGATGTCCACGGCTCGGGTAAGAGCTTGTTTTTCGAACGGGTGATCAAGCCGATTTACGGTGAATACGCCTCGACGCTGAGCCAACACCAGCTGGACAGCCAGTACACCGGCTGGAGATCGCGCAAGCTGTTCTGCTTGTTCGAGGAGGTCCTGTCGAGCAACCAGCGGTACAGCCACACCGGCACGCTCAAGCAGATGGTGACCGGCAAGACCCACATGATCGAGAAGAAATTCGTCGACGCGTGGGAGGAGGAAAACCACATGAACGGCGTGTTCTTGTCGAACAGCGTCCAGCCGTTCCACGTCGAGCGCGGTGACCGGCGCTTCCTGGTAGTCTGGCCGGCGGAGAAGTTCACCGAGGAACTGCAGGCCAAGGTCGAGTACGAGCTCGCGCGCGGCGGCGTGCAGGCGTTCTATGCCTTCTTGCTGGCCCACCCGTTGACGTGCTGCAAGGTGGATCAGTTCGGTGAGCTGGTCGACGCCGATGGCGCGGCGCTGGCCGAGGGGGCAACGCCCGTGCGTGTTCCCTTTACCCCTCACTCGAAGCCGATGATGACGCCTGAGAAGGCGCGCGTGATTAGCTACGGGCTGTCTGGGTGGGAACTCTTCCTGCGGGACTGGCAGGCTGGCGAGATTGGCGGGGAGCGACTTGAGGACAGGTTGCCGTACTGTAGCTGCACCGCCCGTGACCTGGGCCTCGCTTACGCGTACTGGTGCAGCCAGAGCGGCGAGCGCGAGATGCCGCCGAACAAGTTCAGCGAGATCATGTCCGCCAAGATACCGAAGGCTGCGCGGTGGTTTGTTATGCCGGGTAGTAAGGAGCGGCGGCAGTTGACGGTATTCAAGATCGGCCGGAGGCCGGAAGGCGTTGCCGAAGAAGTCTGGTTGGGCCAGGACATCGTCAATTTCCGGGTGAAGGCGGGCGCCTGGGGGGTTGATTTCGGAAATTGAACGGCGGCACGCCCGCAAGTGAGGCCTTTGTGGTGGCCTTGTTAAGGGCTTGTTATGGCCTTTGTTATGGGTTGAAACCTAGCAACGGCGCGGGTTTGTGAAGGGTGTGATGGGGAAACGCATGTGCGCGCCCGCGCACGAGCGAAAAATCTTCCTCTCACACCTTTTTATTTTTATGGCGGTAAAGGGAAATATCTCGCGCGTGAAACCCAAAATGCCCTTCACAATCATCACACCCTTCACAAAGCCAGTCTGCATAAGGCTTTCAGGGAGTTGTCAGCGCATAACAAGGCCTTAACAAGGTGCCAACAGTCGGTGAAACGACAGCCTCCTGCAGAATTCCGACTGACCCAGTAAAATCGCGACACCAATAAAGCCGGGCTCGACCTGGCTAGGGGCCTCCTGACGAATACGGAGGCAATGGTGTCGTTCAAGTCTGCAAGCGCATTACTCGCATGGGCATTCGCAGCTACTGGTGATTCCGCGGGCGCTCGCTCGTCGCTCGGCAATGCCGGGCTCGCTGGCGGTGGTGGCGGGTCGATGACTTATCTCGAAAGCAGGGCGATGGCGTTGCAGGTAGTGGGCTTCGTGTCCACGATGCAACTGGATCACAAGCTGGTGCTCTTCCTGCGATACGGCGAGATCGCCGAGCGCGCGACGATGGAGTACATCCTGATCGGCGCGGTACCGCAGCAGTACGGGATAGACGGCGCCAGGGTGGCCGTCCGGAAGTGGTTCGACCAGGACGGGCGCGTCGGCATTCGCGACATCGCGGACAAGATCAATCGCTCATGCGAGCCGGCCCATCGGTACTTCAAGAGCGTGGCGGCGGTGCTGGATCTGATCCTGAGCGCGGCGCACGAGCGGATCGAACAGCGTTATCCCGATCTCATCGAAAAGAAGAGCGATGACGACGAGGAATTGACACGCAGGCCCAAACGCAGGCAGACTAAAAATGCTAATCAGGCGTGTTGCGTCTGATGCAAAGGAAGCCCGGCCACTGTGCCGGGCTTTTTGTCGTCCGCGGCGGTCGGCCGGGTCGGCGGCTGCCGCGCCATTTCGGTGTGGCCGGCCGAGCGCCAAAATCGGCGGGGACCCTGGCGTCTTTGAGGCTCACACGGGCGGGCGGACCCGCGCCTCTGCGCTAGCGGCGGCGTGCAACATCTAGTTAATCGAGCCCCGCATGCCCAGTGCACCCTCCCGTCCATGTGCGAAGCCGGGTTGCGCCGGCCGATCTCGGCGGGGCTCGCGATATTGCGTGAGTTGCGACGCAGTGCTGCGTCCGGTGCCAACAGTAGAGAGTGCCGAGCGAAAGCGTATGTACGACTCGGCATGGTGGCAGGGGCTGCGGTCGGCGCAGTTGGCGCGACAGCCGTTGTGTCAGGGTTGCCTGGATTCCGGCGCTGTAGTGCCTGCGACGCATGTCGACCACATCAAGCCGGTCGCCGATGGAGGCAGCTTTGATGATCCGGCGAACCACCAGTCGCTTTGCCAGTCGTGCCACAGTCGCAAGACGGCGGCGGCGGACGGCGGTTTCGGCAATCGGCGGCGCTGAACGGCGCCCTGCGGCTGCGCACCATCCGGGTGTGTGGCCGGCGGGTAGGGGTGCCAAATCTCTGGGGTGGGCGACAGGCCCGAACGTGCGTCAGCGTCCAATATTCGCACGGTGAAAATTCATAGGGGGGGTATAAACCAGCCCCCGGTCCCACTCTCTGACCCGTCCGGGTCATTTTTGAGGTCCAGCCTCGCGACGAGGTCCGTCATGGCCCTGCAAACGGCAAGCGCGGCCATTGCTCGGCCGCCCCCCAAACCGCCGACCTTCCTGCGGTCGAAACGGTCGCGCGCGGTATGGCGCTACCTGATCGGCGCGCTCGAGGCGGCGAAGCTCGACTACGGTTCGGCGCTGGCCGGGCTGGCCATCCTGGCCGACAAGATCGACACCTGGCGCGAGTACGCCGACCTGGTGCGGAAGGCAGGCGAGCGCTACGAGGAGGACTCGAACAAGGGTTCGCTCGAAACGGACGAGTCGCGCGCCGAGCGGCGCGCGCGGGCCGAAGTGTTCAAGGACCTCGACGAGGCCGGCATGACCGTGGTCGCTTTCTCGCGCATCCGGGCCATCGACCGGCTCGCGACCAACCAGGGCGAGCTGTTCGGCAACCCGCTGGTATCGCTCGACAGCCGGGTTGATATGGCCCGCCTGCCGGAGCTGCCGCCCTGGACGATGCGGCCTGCGGAGAAGCGGGCTTGGGCCGATCTGATGCCGATGCTCACCGCGGCCGGCTTCGATTTCTCCACGGCGGGCCTGTCGATGGCCCTGCTTAGCAGCGCGATTGCCGACTGGTTCGACTGTAAGCAGTGGATCGCGGACCACAAGGGCCGCACTTTCGCTGTCAGCGGCGAAACGGGCCGGAGCTACGAGGTGTCCGCGAGCTACAACCGCGTGAAGATCGCCCGCCAGATCCGTGAGCTGCTGAAGAAGAACGGGATGACGGTGTACTCATGCGCCAAGAACAAAGCAATGGCGCGCGGGGAGCTGGTCGACGAGGTGCTGCGCGAGATCCTGGCGTTCGCCGGCGATCGACCCGCGGACTGATCCCGGCCGGCTACGTCGCCCAGCCCTGGGACGACTACGGTATCGCGGTCCTCGAGGGGCGGATCGAGGTTTGCCGCTACACCCGGCTCTACGTCGAGCGGCACTACCGGGACATGAAGGAGGCCGCCAAGCGCGGTTTGGTGTGGCGGCCGGATCATGCGGCGTACGTCATCCGCTTCTTCCACGAATACTTGCGCCACAGCAAGGGCGAATGGGCTGGCGAGCTATTGACGCTGGCGCCGTGGCAGCAGTTCGAAATCGCGGTGATGTTCGGCTGGCGCCGGGTCAACGGCACCAGGCGGTTCCGCACCTGGTACGAGGAAGTCGCACGGAAAAACGGCAAGAGCACCAAGCTGGCCGGCATCGGCCTGTTCCTGTTCGCGTTCGATGGCGAGCCGGGCGCCGAGGTCTACACCGCGGCGACCAAGCTCGACCAGGCCAAGATCACGCACGCCGAGGCCGAGATGATGGTGCGGCAGTCGCCGCACCTTCGTCGCGTCATCACCGAGCACAAGAACAAGCTGTTCATCCGCGGCACGGCCAACAAGTTCGTGCCGCTCGGCGCCGACGCCAAGACGCAGGATGGTCTCAACATCCACGGCGCGATCATCGACGAGTTCCACGCGCACCCGACGCGGGCGCTGTGGGACGTGCTGATCTCGGCCATCGGATCGCGGTTGAACCCGCTGATCTGGACGATCACCACGTCCGGATTCAATCAGGAAGGATCGATCTGCCTCGAGCAGCGCGGCTACACCGTGCAGGTGCTCGAGGGGGCGATCGACGACGATTCGCACGGCGGCGTGATCTACACGCTGGATGCGGACGACGACTGGCGGGACGAGCGCGTCTGGATCAAGGCCAATCCGAACCTCGGCGTGTCGGTGAAGCTCGAGGCACTGCGCGACGCGGCCCGCAAGGCGTCGATCTCGACCGCGGCGCTGGTCAATTTCCTGACCAAGCACCTCAACGTCTGGACCCAGCAGGCGGAATCCTGGCTGTCGCTCGACGACTGGGACCGCGGCGGCGCGGCCTTCGACCCGTCGCTGCTGGAAGGGCGGCGCTGCACCGGTGGCCTCGATCTGGCCAGCACGACCGATATCGCGGCCTGGGTCCTGCTGTTCGAGCCGACTGTGGCCGATCCGCAGTGGCGGGTGCTGGCGCGCTTCTTCGTGCCCGAGGACAACATCGAGCGGCGCGCCCGCAAGGACCGCGTGCCGTATACGGCGTGGGTCAAGTCCGGCTGGCTGACGGCAACGCCGGGCAATGTGATCGATCAGGAAGCGATCAAGCAGCAGATCCTGCGCGACGCCGCCCAGTTCGAGCTCGGCGAGGTCGGCTACGACGTGTGGAACGCCGCGAAGATCGCCGTCGAGCTACTCGAGGAGGGGGTCAACGCGGTGCCGATCTCGCAGAACTTCGCCCACTTGACCGCACCGAGCAAGGAGCTCGAGGGCCTCGTGCTGTCGGCCCGGCTCGGTCACGGCGGCAACCCGGTGCTGCGCTGGATGGCCGGCAACGTCGTGCTCCTGCGCGATACCAACGATAACTACCGGCCCAACAAGCGCCGCAGCCGCGAGCGGATCGACGGCATCGTGGCGCTGATCATGGCGCTCAACCGCGGCATGGTGAAAGTGCCCGACGGCACCTCGGTCTACGAGCAAGGAATCAGGATATGAAGACAATGGACCTGATCGCATTCGGGGTCGGCGTGGCGGGCTTCGGCCTGCTGATCGGTGGCGTCGCCATGTTGAACGTGCCAGCAGCGCTGATCTGCGCAGGTATCGGCCTGCTCGGCTGGTCTTACGCAGCGGCGCGCGGGGCCGCGGCCAGCAGCCAAGGGGATTGAGCATGTTCTTCCGACAGATGTTCGCCGCCGGCGGAGCGCCGCGGCCGGCCGGTGGCGGTGGCTGGGTGTCCTCCTTGGTGGGGGGCGGCGGTCGCTCCGCTTCCGGCACCTTCGTCACACCGGAAAGCGCGCTCGCCCTTACTGCGGTGCAGTCCTGCGTCACCCTGCTGGCCGAATCGGTCGCCCAACTTCCGTGCGAGCTGTACCGGCGCGAGGGCGTGGACGGCCGCCGCAAGGCGACCGATCACCCGGTCTACGATCTGGTGCGCAACGCGCCGAACCCGTGGCAGACGGCCTTCCAGTTTCGCGAGATGGCGCAGGGTCAGCTCGGTCTGCGCGGCAACGCGATCAGCCTGATCGAGCGTAGTCCGGACGGCACGCCGACAGCGCTCTATCCCTGCCAGTCGGATCGCGTGACGGTCTACGTCGGACCCGACCGACTGCCCTACTACGAGCTCGTACCCGGAGAAGGCCTGGTACCGCAGCGCATGGTGCACCACGTCACCTGGTTTTCGCTCAACGGCTACACCGGCATCTCGCCGATCGGCCTGCACCGCGACGCGCTGGGCCTGGCGCTGGCGACCGAAGGGCACGCTTCGAGCGTGTTCGCCAACGGCACCAATCTTTCTGGCGTGATCGAACGCTCGAAGGAGGCCGGGGCGATCAAGGACCAGGCCGTCGTCGACCAGCTGCTGAAGGACTGGCAGTCCCGCTACGCCGGGCAGGGGAACACCGCGAAGGTCGCGTTGCTGCAGGAGGGCATGAGCTACCGCCAGCTGTCCATGAGCAACGAGGACGCGCAACTGATCCTCAGCCGCAAGTTCAGCGTCACCGACATCGCGCGCATGTACAAGGTGCCGCCGCACATGATCGGCGACCTCGATCGCGCGACGTTCAGCAACATCGAGCACCAGGGCATCCAGTACGTGATCTACACGCTGCTGCCCTGGCTCAAGCGCCACGAGCAGGCGATGAACCGCGATCTGCTGTCGGCCGGCGAGCGCGCCGACTACTACGTCGAGTTCAACGTCGGCGGCTTGCTACGCGGTGATCAGAAAAGCCGCTTCGAGGCCTATGCGCTCGGCCGGCAGTGGGGGTGGCTGTCGGTCAACGACATCCGTCGGCTGGAGAACCTGCCGCCGGTCGCCGGCGGCGACACCTACCTGCAGCCGCTCAACATGGTGGACGCCAACGGCAAGCCGGTGCGGCCATCCGACAAACCGACCGATCGCATGGTCAAGGAAATCGAGGACTGCGTTCAATGAGACCCTACCTTCACCTGGCGAGCCTGCTGTTCAACCAGCCGCAACTGGTGACCGCCGACATGATGGACCTCGCGGTCCATTGGGCGAACAGCCACCTGAACCTCAACATCGTCAACGTCAGCGTGGGGTCCGGCGCCGCGCCGCGCATGGCGTTCGAGGATCACGGCGGCGCCGATGACCGGCTCGCGCAGCAGGCCGAATCCCGCCAGCGCGCGGTAGAGCAGACCGGCGTTCAGGTCATTCCGGTGCACGGCCTGCTGGTCAGCCGGAACGGCAACCTCAACGTCTGCGAGACGATGACCAGCTACGAGCAGATCCGCGCCGCGCACCAGCAGGCGCTGGCCGACCCCGCGGTCGAGGAGATCGTGCTCGACATCGACACGCCGGGCGGCTCGGCCGTCGGCTGCTTCGAATGCGCCGAGGATATTTTCGCCAGCCGCTCGATCAAGCGGACCACCGCAGTGGTGAACTTCGGCGCCTACTCTGGCGGCTACCTGCTGGCCGCGGCTTGCAACCAGATCGTCGTGCCGCCGACCGGCGGGACCGGCTCGGTCGGCGTGGTGGCCAAGCACATCGACATCAGCGAGGCGCTTGCGCAGACCGGTCGCAAGGTCACCACCATCTACGCCGGCGCGCACAAGAACGATCTGACGCCGACCGAGCCGCTCAGCGACCAGTCGCGCGCGGTGCTCGAAGCGGTCGTGCAGGACAGCTATCGGATGTTCGTCGACGCCGTCGCGCGGTACCGGGCAATGACCACCGAGGCGGTGCGCGCGACCGAGGCCGCGCTGTATCGCGGCGAGCAGGGTGTCGCCGTCGGCTTCGCCGATCGGGTCGAAACGCCGCACGCGGCCTTGGCCGGCTTGGTCGCGGATGTTGCCGGGCGTCGCGCGGCGAGCCGGCCGTCCCGCCGCATTGGTATGCAGGCGGCAGCAATAGCCATGCAGTGCAGCTGAATTCTCCGCGTTCGCGGGAATCGTCGGGCCGCCCGTTGGGCGGCCTTTTTCTTTGGAGCTTTGGAGCCCGAAATGCCGAAAATGGACATCAACGACCTGCGCCGCGAACGCGCAACCATCAACACCCGCGTGCAAGAACTGGCCGCCCTCGAGGCGGCCGGGACTGCGCTGACGGCCGAGCAACTGGCCGAGTTCGATCAGCTCTCGGCGCGCTTCGCCGAACTGGGCGCCACCATCAGCCGCATGGAACAGGCGGAGCGCATGGCGGCTGCCGCGGCCCAGCCGGTCGACCGGGCGAGCCAGGGCCAGGGCGCGAACGCGCCGCCGGCCTACGCTCAGCCGCGCACGCCGGCCGTGCCCGGTGCGCGCGTTGCCAGCATGGCGATCGCCCTGATCGCCGCCGGAGGCATTCCCTCGGTGGCAGCCGGCATCGCGGAGCAGCGTGGCTACGGCGAAGACGTCTCGATGGCGCTGTCGCAATCGAGCGCCGGCGCCGGCGGCGTGCTGGTGCCGGTCAACCTGGCCAAGGAGATCATCGAACTGCTGCGGCCGGCCAGTACGGTACGCAGTCTGGGTGTTCGCTCGTATCCGCTCATGAACGGCAACGCCACGATCCCGCGTATCAACGGCGGCGCGGTGGTCGGCTACGTCGGCGTCGACAGCGACATCCCTGCGACCGAGCAAAGCTTCGATGATCTGAAGCTGAGCGCCAAGAAGCTGGCCGCCTTGGTGCCGGTCGGCAACGATCTGCTGCGCAACGCCGCCGCGGGCGTTGCCGTCGAGGGCATCGTGGTTGCCGATATCACCGGCGCCATCGGCGCCCGCGAGGACAAGGCCTTCATCCGCGACAACGGCTCGGGCGACCTGCCCAAGGGCCTGCTGTCCTGGGCGCTCAGCGGCAACAAGATCCCGGCCAGCGATGCGTCGACTCTCCAGAAGGTCGAGACGGACCTCAACAAGGCGATCCTCTGCCTCGAAGGTGCGAATTCTCGGCTGCTGGCGCCGGGCTGGATCATGGCGCCGCGTACCTTCCGCTTCCTCGAAGCGCTGCGCGACGGCAACGGCAACAAGGTCTACTCCGAGCTCGCCCAAGGCATGCTGAAGGGCTATCCGATCCGTCGAACCACCCAGATCCCGGTCAACCTCGGCAGCGGCGGCGATGAGTCGGAAATCTACTTCGCCGACTTCGGTGACTGCTTCATCGGCGAGGACGGCACGCTGATGATCGACTACTCGAAGGAGGCGACCTACAAGGACGACGAGGGCAATGTCGTCTCCGCGTTCCAGCGCGACCAGACCCTGATCCGCGTGATCACCCACCACGATTTCGGTCCGCGCCACGTCGAGTCCATCGCGGTGCTGACCGCGGTGAAGTGGGGCAAGTAAACCCTCCATGCGGCGGGCTTGCCTGCCGCCACCACGCACCTTTGAATTGAGGAACGCCATGAAGATCGTCAAGGTACTGAAGCCCTTCGGGCCGTACACGGTGGGCGACGTCGCCGGTTTCGACGACGCGTATGCCGAAAAGCTGATCGGCCAGAAACGCGTCGAGCCCTGCGGCGAAAAGACCGACAAGGCCAAGCCCGGCGGCAAGACCCCGCCGCCGCCCGCGGCGTAAGCGGCCATGCTGGTCCGTGAACCTCTCACGCAGGAAGAGGCCGACCAGCCGCCCGTCGACCTGGCGAAGGCCAAGCAGGCGCTCAAGATCCATCATGACGACGACGACGGCCTGATCTGTTCCTGGCTCTGGGCCGCTGTCGAGATGGCTGACGCCGCGCTTGGTCGTTCGCTGCTGCCGCGCCACTGGGTCCGGCGGCTGGACGCCTTCCCCGGCGGCCGGCTGCTGCTAATGCCGGATGTGCAGTCGGTGGTCGCGGTGCGCTACATCGACCGCGACGGCGTCGACCAGCTGGTGCCGCCGGAGAACTACAGCCTGATCGGCCAGCGGGTGCTCGAGCCATTGAAGTCGTGGCCGGCTGGGCATTCTGTTCGGGTGGGCTTCATCGCCGCCTACTGCGCCAACTCGGCCAGCGTGCCCGACGGGATCCGCAACTGGCTGTACGTGCAGGCCGGCACATTCGATACCACCCGGCAGGTGATCTCGGACAAGCCGTTCTACACCACGACCTACCTCGACCGGCTACTCGACGGCCACCGCTACGAAAGCCTGTGATGCGCATCGGCGAACTGAACACTCGGGCGGAACTGCTCGCCCAGGGGCCGGACCTGCTGGGGCAGGTGCTGCGCGGCGTCTGGGTCGGTTTGACTGGCCGCGATACGGATGACCCGCCGCAGGCCGGGCTGCGCTCGCCGACCGCCTACACCGGCTGGGCACGGTATGCCGTCGACCTGGTCGGCGGCCGCTACCTGCGCATCGGCCCGCGGCTGCTGCGGATCGACGCGGCGGTCGATCACGATTCGCGCCGCACGCTGCAGCGGCTCAGCCTGACCGAGCTGGTCGGCGAGCCGGCGGTGTATCGGCCGGCCGCCGGCGACGATCGGCCGACACGGGTATTCGTGCAGGCCGATGCGCCCCAGCCCGGCAGCGTGATGCGGCGGCCGGAATACCGGCTTCGTGCGGATCTCCCGGTCGTTGAGGTCGGCCGGCCGCAGGCCGGCGAGCAACTGCTCGTCGGCGCGACCACCTACGTCGTTGTCGGCCCCGTCGAGGGCGGTGACGACGGAATCGTCCGTTCACTCTGGGTGCGCACACCATGACACTGAACGTCAGGCTGGAAGGGGCGATCGAGCAGGCGGCCCGCCTGCGCGGCGCCGAGCGCGCCATCGGGCGGATCGAGGCCGAGGCCGTCAACGAGATCGCCGGCGAGGCGCGTAAGGACGAGTTGCTCAAGCCGCTGCGCGAAGCCAGCGGTTTGCCGTCGACCGAGCTGACCAGGCGGGTCAAGCTGGTGCGTGCATCGGCCGGCAACCCGATCGCCAAGATCACCGCCGACAGCGCCGGCATCCCGGCGACTCGGTTCAAGTTTTCGATCCAGGCAATGGACCGGACACGGGGGCGCGTCTTCGTGCCTTGGGTGGGTGGCAGCAAGCTGGTGGCCGGCTTCGCCAACCCTGCCGGCCGGTATCAGTTGCCGCTGCGCACCTTCAACCGAAAGGTCGGAAACCGCGGCAAGGTCTACACCTACGCGATCAAGCGGCAGTACAGCGAGCTTGGCAAGGACGATCTCGACATCGCGCTGGCCCCAGTGTCGCGCGGATGGTGCGGGACCAGATCCGTCTCGACGAGGCTGGCCTCAAGGACCGCATCGCCCAGGCGCTGGCGCGGCGCATGGTCGAAAAGCTGAGCCGGGAGATCACGCCATGAGCGGACCCGAAGCCATCGAAGCAGGCCTGTTGGAAACGCTTCGGCAGATCCTGCCGACCAACGGCTATGAAACCGACCTTGGCGCGCGGGTGTTCGTCGGGCACACCTACACCGACAGCGATCCGGCGCCGCTGATGGTGGTCGGCGACTTCGACGACGAATACCTCGGCCGCGTCGGCGCCGGCGTCCGCAAGGGCGAGGTCACCTTCCCGTTCGAGGTCTGGGTCGACGGCGTCGGCGCCGCGTCGCGGCCGCTGGTGCACCAACTGCTGCGCGACCTCAAGCGCGCCTTCGCCCGGCCGACGTCGGCGTTGCTGCGGGCGACCCAGGGCGCCGACGGCCGTCCGACCCTGCACGTGCGGGCCGACCCGCAGCCAGGTAGTCAGCTGACCCTGATCGAGGCGTCCTACACCGCGGGCTACCAGGAGCAGCTCGGCTAGCGGTGTCAACCGATTGCGCGACGGCATTGCCGGCGCAGGAGCATCCGATGCGAAAAGTATGGATCGAGCTGACCCAGCCCCACGAACACGAGGGGGCTACCGAGCCGCCCGGCAAGCGCCTGGAGCTCTTCACCGATCAAGCCAGTTGGCTGATCGGCCTGGGCAAGGCGGTTGCAGCGCCCGACGACGACGGCTTCGAGGAGGGCGCCGCCTTGGCGGCCGGGCTCGATGACGAGCAGTCGCCGCGCCCACGCGCGCGGCGCAGCAAAGCGCGCTGACCCTTCCGTATTCCCGACCCGGGCCGCATTCGCGGCCCTTTCCTTTTCAGGAGCAGGCAATGTCCCAACTCGTCACCACCGACAACAAGCTCTACAACGGCCAGGGCTCCCTGATCGCCGCCATCGCCATCAACGGCGTGGCCGGCAAGTTCTTCGAGCTGGGCAACCTCGAAAAGCTCGAGGTCACTCTCAAGCGCACCGCGACGCCGATCAAGGAAACGCAGACCGGCCAGGGCGGCACGCTGCGCACCGACTACCACAGCCCCGAGATCGAGATCGCCGCCGATCTGCACAACTTCAACCAGGCGAACGCCAAGCTGCTGCTTAAGTCCGCCGGCAAGGCCATGCCCGCCAAGACGGTGACCGGCGAGACGCTGCTCGACGATCTGATCGCCGGCGACATCGTGCGGCTGAAGGGCGTGAACGTCTCGTCCGTGGTGATCAAGGACAGCGCCAGCTCGCCGGCCACGCTCGACCCGGGCGAGCACTACATCTCCACGCCGCAAGGCAGCGTCAAGTTCCTCGACGTCACCGGCTTCACGCAGCCGTTCAAGGCGGACTACGCGCAGGCGGCGTCGACCTCGATGACCATCCTGTCCGGCAACGAGGTCGAGCTCTGGCTGAGCTTCGAGGGGCTGAACCGCGCCGAGAACATGGAGCCGGTACTGGTCGATTTCTACCGTTGCCAGACCGACCTGCTCGAGAAGATCACCCTGCTGACCGAGACCTCGACCACCTTTCCGCTCAAGGCCTCGGTGCTGCTCGATCCGACCAAGCAGCAGGACGACGAGTACGGCTACTTCGGCCGGGTGGTGATGATCAATCAGCCGTAACGCCGGCAATCTGGAGCGCGCGCCGTGGTGGCATCCGTCGAAATGCTGGTCGCGGCGCGCACCCAGGGCGCCGCCGACCTCGAGAAGCTGGCCAAGCAGTTCGATCGCCTGGCCGCGGTGGCGCGCGAAAGCGGCGACGCCGAAGCCGAGAACTATGGTCGCATCGCCACCGCGTTGGCGGCCGCCGCGCAGCGTACCCGCGACGTCTCGGCGATGGCGGCAGAGCTCGAAGAGCTGGCGCAGGCCGGCCGGGTCACTGCGGCAGAGGCCGAAGAGCTGGCCCTGCAGCTCGGCAAACTGTCCCGAATCGACCAGGCGGTCAACGAATTCCGCGCTTTCGAGGCGCAGAGCAAGGCTGCGTCGAAGGCGCTGGCCGAGCAGCAGGCCAAGCTGCAGGAGGTCACCGATCGTTACGAGGGCGCGCGGCGGCCAAGCCAGCGCTTGACGCGGGAGCTGCAGCAGCAGACCGCGGCGACCGATGCGGCACGCCAGCGCTACGAGCGGCTCGACGCCCAGCTACGCACCGTCAGCGCCGACCTCAACCGGGCCGGCGTCGACGCCACGCAGCTCGCCAGCGCGCAGCAACACCTGTCGGGCAGCTACGCCGAGCTGGCCCAGCGCATGGCATCCCTGCGCCAGGTCGGCGACGCGCGCGAGCTGCTCGGCCTGCAGGCGCACGAAGACCTGGCCGACGAGCTGACGCGCATCCGCCGCGCCTACGAGACGCTGCGGACCTCTGGTGCGCTCAGCCAGCGCGAGCTGGCGCAGGCTGCGCTGCGCACCGAGGAGCGCATCCGCGAACTGCGACGGCAAACCAGCGGCTGGACCCAGTCGCTGAACGAGGCCGGCAGCAGCCTGGCCGGGCTGGCGGCGAGCGGCGCCGGTATCGGCGTGGTGACCAAGCAGGCGATCGACTTCGAATCGGCAATGGCCGAGGTCGCCAAGGTGATCGACGGCACCGACGCGCAAATCGAAGCCCTTGGCGAGCGGCTCAAGCAGTTGTCCACCGAGACGCTGCCGCTCAGCGCCGGCGAGCTGGCCAAGATCGCCGCGGTTGGCGGCCAGCTCGGCGTGCCGACCGAGAAGCTCGAGCGGTTCGTCATCTTGGCCGCCAAGGTCGGTACCGCCTTCGGCCTGTCGGCCGAGCAGGCGGCCGAGTCCATCGGCAAGCTCGCCAACGTCTTTAACATCCCGATCGACGACATCGGCCGCCTGACCGACGCGATCAACGTGCTCGGCAACACGACGGCCGCGACCGAGAAGGATCTGCTCGACTTCCTGACCCGCACCGGCGGCATGGCGAAGCAGTTCGGCCTGAGTGCCGAGGCGACGGCCGCTCTCGGTGCCAGCCTGATCTCGCTCGGCAAGTCGCCCGAGGTGGCCGCCACCGGCATCAACTCGCTGCTCGGTAAGCTGCAGCAGGCCGGCCAGCAGGGACCGGAGTTTCAGGCCTCGCTGGCCCGCATGGGCGTCTCCGCCCAGCAGCTGGCAGCCGATATCCGGCGCGACCCGCAGGCGGCGCTGACCGAGTTCCTGCGGACGCTGGACCAGCTCGACAACCAATCGCGCGCCGAGATCCTGGGCCAGTTGTTCGGCCAGGAATACCAGGACGACATCTCGTCGCTGGTTGGCGCGCTGGGCCAATTCCGCACCGCGCTGGCCGCGGTGTCGGATCAATCGAAGGTGGCCGGCGCGGTCAATACCGAGTTCGCCAAGCGCGCGGCGACCACCGCGAACCAGCTCGAGCTGATGAAGAACGCGCTCAATGTCGCGGCCATCAATCTCGGGACGGTCTTTCTGCCGGTGGTGGTCGATGCGGCCAAGGGTCTCGGCAGCATGGCGGCCGCGATCGCCGACTTCGCCAAGGCGCATCCGCAGTTGGCGGCGATGGCCACCACCGTCGTCACGCTGACCGCGTCGATCGGCGCGCTGCGGCTGTCGCTGCTGGCGATGCGCGTTGCCGGTGTCGGCGCGTTCGCGGAACTGGCTGCGCAGTCCGCGGCGCTGAAGCTGCCGATCGGCGAGGCGGTGAAGCAGGTCGGCCTGTTGAATTCGGCGTTCGGCGTGCTGGCAGCCGGCGTCGCCGGCTACAACCTCGGCGGCTACCTGTCGGACAACTTCGCGATCGCCCGCAAGGCCGGCGTCGCGTTGGTGCAGGTGTTCGAGCACCTCAGTGCGGCCAGCCAGCTGGTGCGCGATGTGATTTCCGCGCCGTTTACCGACGACACCGTCGAGGCGTCGCTTGAGCGCTACAAGGCCCGCGTCGCCGAGATCCAGTCGATCACGGCTGAGATGTACGCGCAGGCCGAGCAAGGCACCCCGGCGCAGATCGAGGCGGCCAAGCAGGCCGCGGCGGCGGCCGAGCAGCAGGCCAAGGCCGCCAAGCAGGCAGCGCAGGCGCAGGTGCAGCTCGGCCAGGCCGCGCAGGCCGCCGGTAAACAGGCGGCCGCAGGCCAGAAGGTGGCGATCGACAAGGCCGAGGAGTTGATCGCCAAGCTCAAGGCCATCCCCGAAACGATTCGGCAGTCTGGCGAAGCCGGCAAGCTGCAGATCCGCGCCACGCTGGGCGACGCGCTCAGCCAACTGACCGACGTCGAGCTGACACGGCTCGCCAAGCGGGCGCGCGAGGAATTCGGCGCGGTGTCGCAGGCCGCTCGCGAGATCGCCGGCGAGGCGATGCGTCGGCTCGGGCTTGACGCCGACCTGGCGCTCGACGGGATTTCGCAGGAATCCCGCCAGGCCATCGCCGCGCTCGATGCGCTCGGCGCCGCCGGCGTCAAATCCGGCGGTGCCATCCGATCAGCGCTGCTGGCCGCGATCGCCAAGGCCGACGGCGCCAAGGCGATCGAGGAGCTGCGGCAGCGGATCGAGGCCTTCGGCAAGGCGGGCGTGCTGTCCGCCGACGCGGTCAAGCAGCGCCTGCTCGAGCTCGAGCAGAAAGCGCGCGAACTGGCCGCCGGCACCGACGAGGTGGCGGCCTCCTTCGCGCGCATGGGTATCAAGACCAAGGCCGAGCTGGCGGCGCTCGCAGCCCAGGCACAGGCCGATTTCAAACGCATCAACGAGTCCGGGAAGGCCGCGCCTGAGGGCATGCTCGAGGCGGCGCAGCGGTGGCTGGAGGCGACCAAGGCGGCCGGCGATGTGGCCGCTACCGGCTTGGCCGAGGCTGCGGTGCGAGCGGCCGAGGTGCGGATGGAGTTGCTGGGCCTGAAGGAAGTGGCTGATGCGGCCGGCAATGCCGGCCGTCGCGCCGGCGAGGACGTGGCCGATGGCATGGCTGCGGCCAAGGAAGGCATCGATTCGACCCGCCAGGCCACGGCGCACCTGGGCGACATCCTCGCGCAGATGCGTGCCTACCAGGTGGGTCTGCGCGACGACTTGGCCCGCCTTTCCGAGGCTGCGGCGGATGCCTTCCAGGAACGCCGTGGCATCGAGTGGAGCGCTGACGCTGCCAGCGACAGCATGCGCAGCCTGGCCGAGCAGGCGCGGGCTGCCTGGGCTGAGGTCGGCAACCTGCAGCAGCAGGCACTGAGCACCGGGAACGAGTTCGGACGGTGGTACGCCGCCGCCGAGGGCCAGGCCGCGGCGGTGCGCGCGGAGTTCCTCGAGCAGGCAGATGCAGCGGAGCGTCTGTCGGCGAGCTACCGAGATATGGATGTGTCGCTGTCCAGCCAGGTGCCGACGCTCGATCAACTGCGCACGCAGTTCAGTCTGCTTGACGACAACCAGCTCGACACGCTCAACGGCGCGCTCGACGGCGCCCGCCAGCGCCTGCAAGCGCTGCAGGACGAGGCGCGCGCTGCCCGGGCGTCGCTACAGGAGATGAACGACCAGTTGCAGGACGAGCTCGACCGCGCGGCCGGCAACGATGCGGCCATCCTCGAGCGGCAGATCGCCGAGCAGAAGGC
The DNA here is from genome assembly GCF_014353015.1 of Chitinimonas koreensis. Taxonomy (NCBI): domain Bacteria; kingdom Pseudomonadati; phylum Pseudomonadota; class Betaproteobacteria; order Neisseriales; family Chitinibacteraceae; genus Chitinimonas; species Chitinimonas koreensis. Next base: position 3,172,401 of record NZ_CP060704.1, on the reverse strand, counting down.
GCGCATCGAGCAGCTGCGCCAGCAGGCCGGGAGCGACCTCGGCGCACAGCGCGCAGCCGATGACGCGCTGGCCCGGCTCGAAGCCAAGCGCCGCGTCGAGCTGGCCGAGATCGCCGAACGCAAGCGTTCAGGTCAGGCCGACGCGGCGACGTCAGCGGCGCAACCCGCGGCGGGCGCGCCGTCGCGGACCGAGCGGCTGGTGGTCGAGATCGGCGGCAAATCCACCGTGCTGGACAACCTGGCACCGGGCCAGGGCGATCAGGTCAAGGCGCTGCTGGTCCAGATCGCCAACGCGAAATCCGTCGCATTCGGAGGTGGCTGATGCCGTCCCACACCCTCGACAGCCTGACGCTGCCGGATCTGGTCTGGCTCGACGAGCACGACTGGCGACCGGTGGCCCAGACCGAGACCCGCAGCCTCAGCGGCGCGCTGATCGTCGAGACCGGCACGATGACCGGCGGCCGGCCGATCACGTTGGCTGGCGCCGACAACTACGCGCTGACCACGCGCAGCGTGGTCGACCAGTTGCGTGCCATGGCCGCCGAGCCGGGTCGGGTGCTGCACCTGACCCTGGCCGACGGTCGCGCCTTCGACGTGCTGTTCGCGGCCGACGGCATCCAGGCCCGGCCACTGCGGCTGCGGGTGGCCTACCAGGCGACCGACCCGTATTCCCTCACCCTCAATTTCCGGACCGTGTGATATGCCCATCCTGCAAGGTGACCTGCAGTTCGTCCGCCCCGAGCGCCTGGCCGACGACGTCGACGGCGGCGGCGCCGCCACCGGCGTGCTGATCGTGCCCGGCGAGGAGAACAATGTCTTCGACGACATCTCGCCGCACTCCGACCGGGTGACCGGCAATGTTTCGCTGCGCAAGGTATTCGCCAGCGTGCGGACCGAGGACCCCGACCCGCTGTTCAAAGCCATGCTGACGGTCGACGAGCCGCCGGCCGATCCGCGCGTGGCTGTAACGCTGTTCACGACGTCGGACTGGTTCGACCGCCGTGGCGCAGCGCGCGACCGGGTCGAGCGCTACCTGGCGCGCTCGGTGCGCTGGTCGGGCAACCTGCTCGACACGCAGCTCGAGGGCCAGGGCACGATCGCGATCATCCAGCGCGAAGAGGTTCCGCTGCCCAAGGTCGGACAGGTCTTCGTCCTCGTCAAAAACGAGGGCATCGCCGGCGAGTTCGAGCAGTACGTCAGGGTCACGCGCGTCACGGCCGTGATTCGCGAGTTCACCGTCGACGTGTCGAGCGGCGGCAACCCGATCACGGTGCGGCGCCGCGTGGTCACGTGCGAGCTGGCCGACCCGTTGCGGGCCGATTTCCCGGGCGCGCAGCCGTCGCCGTACGACACGGCGGCCGGAGCCAGCATCCGCGAGACGGTGGTCGCCAACGCCGCGCGCTACTACGGCGCCAGCCGGCTGGCCGAGGCCGCCGAACCCGGCGCCTACCGCGTCCGTGTCGAATCGATCTACTCGCAGCTGGTGCCGAGCGCCCAGGTCGAGACCGCGCTGGTCAACCTCAACGCGGCCGGCCAAGTGGCGCCGATGGTCGACTCGGGCGGCGGCGAGATCGCCCTCGAGGTGTCGGCGCCGGTCGGCCCCGGGCAGGTGATCTACATCGGCAGCGGCCTGCTGCCGGGCGCCACGCGGGTCGAGTATGCCGGCCAGACGCTGGTCGATGCCGGCGGCGTGCTGCAGCTGGCCGGCGCCACCGTGGCCGCCATCGACTATGGCCGCGGCACGCTGACATTCAACGCGTCTGCGCCGGCCTGGTCCGGCCTGAAGACGATCCGCACCCGCTTCGCCACGCAGATTTCGCGGCTCGGCAACAGCTACTCGCAGCCGGTGACGGTCGAGTCGCGCTCGACCCGCGTCGTGCACACGCTGGTGCCGATCCCGGCACCGGGCGCGCTGACGCTGAGCTACCGCGTGCAGGACCAGTGGATCGACCTGCAGGACAACGGCCTGGGCGAGCTGCGCGGTAGCGACGCAGCGTTCGGCGCCGGCCACATCGACTTCGAGACCGGCACGCTCGACTGCACGCTGGGTGCGCTGCCCGACGTCGGATCCGCCATCGTGATGACCTGGGGCACGAAGGTCACCACCTTCAACCGTGCCGATTTCACGGTGCCCGGCGCCGCGGTCGAGCTCAGCCTGCAGCTGCCGGACGGCAAGTACGCGCAGCCCGGCTCGGTGACGGTGACGTGGCCGGATCCGGAGGGCGGTGCCGACCTGAGCGTCACCGACGACGGCGCCGGCGCCCTCGAGGGCGATGCGACCGGCACGGTGTCCTATCTCGACGGCCGAGTGCGGCTGCTGCCGGCGCAGCTGCCGCTGCACGGCACCGAGTACGCCCTGGTCTGCAGCTACTACGACCAGCCGCCGCAGGAGCACGCCGTGCCGTCGCTGCCCGCACCGGTCGGCGGCTATGTCGAGATCCCACTGCCCCACACCGGCATCGTGCCGCGCTCGGTCAATTTCGCGCTGTGGGTCGGCCAGACGCCGGCGCCGTGGATCAGCAACACCGACGTCAAGCTGATGGTGCGCGACGACGGCGATGGTGGACTGATCGGCGCTGACGGCGATATCGACTATGCGACCGGACTGCTGCGCGTCGCGGCCTCGCAGTTCGCGGTGATCGCCAGCCGCACGGTCGAGATTGCCGGATGGGGCGGCGGTGCCAGCGGTGGCAGCGCTGCGGTGACCGGCATGAGCTATTCCGGCCAGCCCTGCGCGGTACTGCGGCTCGAGGGCCTGCGCTACCTCAACGCCAGCGGCGTCGAGGCACACCCGGTGACCGCCACCGGCGGCCTGTCGCTCGACCTGACGCCGCGCTACGCCGAGCTGATCGTCGCCGGCTCGGTGCGGTTCGCGCTCGGCGGCCAGGTCTACGCCGACCGCACCGGCAGCCTGTACTACGCGCTCGACCCGGCCACCGGCGCCGGCACGCTCGGCGGCAGCATCGACCGCAGCACCGGCCGCGTGCTGCTGACCGCCTGGACGCCGGGCGCGGCCAACACGGTGCAGCTGCAGAGCCTGCTGACCGAGGTCGGCGGCCAGCCGGTGGCCGACGCCCAGTTCCGCGTGCCGATGGCACCCCTGCGGCCGGGTCTGTTCAACTTGGTTGCCGACGCCTTCGACGGCACGGGCACGCTGTCGGTCAACGCCGGCAGCGATGGCCTGCTCGAGGCGACCGGCATCCAGGGCCAGGTCGACGCACAGACCGGGCTGGTGTACCTGCGCTTTGGCCGGATGGTGACGGCGGCCGGCAACGAGTCGGAGCCGTGGTACGACGCCGACGCGGTCGACGGCGACGGCATGATCTGGCGGCCCGAGCCGCGCGAGGCCAGTAGCGTGCGCTACAACGCGGTGGCCTACACCTATCTGCCGCTGTCGGCGGACCTGCTCGGGCTCGACCCGGTGCGGTTGCCGAGCGATGGCCGGGTGCCGATGGTCCGCCGCGGCGACGTGGTGTCGATCCACCACACCGCGCGCACGGCCTTCGCCGGCTCGGTGCCTGGCGCCACGGTCGACGTCGAGCGCGAGCGGCTGGCCGAGCTGCGGGTGGTCGATGCCGCTGGCCGATACCTGCCGGACGACGCCTACAGCGCCGACCTCGACGCCGGCACGGCCGAGCTGGCCGACCCGCTCGACCTCGAGGGCTACACCGTGCCGCTGTTCGCCGAGCACCGGGTCGAGGATATCGCGCTGGTCAACGACGTGCAGATCAACGGCGACTTGAGCCTGCTGCGGCCGCTGACGCATCACTACCCGCTCGGCGAGGCGGTGGTGTCGAGCTGCCTGCAGGTCGGCGATCTGCGTGCCCGGGCCACGCCGCCGTTTTCGCAACAAACCTGGCTCGGCACTTGGTCGGACGCCGTGCAGGGGCCGGGCACCAGCGCGCAGTACAACCACGCGCTGTACCCGGTCGAGTGCGGCAACCTCGGCGCGATCCAGCAGCGCTGGCGGATCGAGTTCACCAATAGCACCACGTTCAAGCTGATCGGCGAGCAGGTGGGCGAGGTCGCCACCGGCAACACATCGACCGATTTCGCGCCGCTCAACCCGGTCACCGGCCGGCCCTACATGGTGGTGCGCGCCGCAGGCTGGGGCGGCGGCTGGGCCGCCGGCAACCTACTGCGCACCAACACCATTGCGGCGTTCTACCCGCTCTGGCTGGCTCGGTCGGTCGGCATCGGGCCGGCGACCGGCGACAGCGATGCGTTCCGGCTGCGCCTGCTCGGCGCGGTGGACGCCTGACAGGACTCGACATGGCATCCATCCCCGTCAAATGGTTCGATTCGCGCTGGACCGGCGCGCCGGTGCTCGACGGCACGGCCGGCAGTCTGCTGGCCGTGCTCGACGCCTGCCTGGTCGACGGCTTCGGCTTGTCCTCGCTGGACAGCCTGAGCCGCAGCGGCACGGTGGCGACCGCTGTGCGCTCGGCCGGCCATCCGTTCCGCGATGGCGCCGTGATCCGCATCGCCGGCGCGCAAGCACCCTGGAATGGCGACTGGCGCGTGCGCAACGTCACCACGACGAGCTTTCAGTTCGACGTGCCCGAGGACGTGCCGGCGAGCGCGATCGGCAGCTTGACCGCCCGGGTGGCGCCGTTGGACTGGGAGCGGCCCTATGCCGCCACCGGCAAGGCCGTCTACCGCGCGACGGCCGGCAACCGCTGCTTCCTGCGCGTCGACGACGGCGGCGCCCAGGTGGCCGCGCTGCGCGGCTACCAGACCATGGCGACCGTCGACAGCGGCACCGGACCGTTCCCGGGCGACCTGCAGTCGGCCTTCGGCGTCTCATGGCGAAAGAGCACGAGCGCCGGCGCGCGGGACTGGGTGCTGGTCGGTGACAGCCAGGCGTTTTGGTTGTTGCCTGCATGGGCCGACGGTGCGCCGCTGTACGGCTTTGGCGAGCTGGCCGAGCGCAGCCTCGAGGATCCGTACGCCACGCTGTTGATGGGGCACGATCAGGCGGCGCCGGCGAGCGCGAACGCAGGGCTGTTCGGCGGCCAGCTCGGCGTCACCGATGGCCGCTGGCTGCCGTGCGCCTGGTGGGGCGCCGGTGCGCCGCTGCGCGGCAGCTTCGCCGGCTCGTCGGTCAGCAGCACGCTCGGCCGCGGCGGTTATGCGTTCCCGGCTGGCCGCGACACGCTGCTGGCGCTCGGCGCGCTGCAGTTGGCCGAATCCGGCGCGCCGCGCGGCACACTGCCCGGCGCGTGGCAGGTGCTGCATTCGGCGCCGCTGAGCCACGGCGACCGGCTCGACTGCCGCATCGGCGGCGGCTACCGCCAGGTGCTGCTGCTGGCGGTCGACGTCGACGGCGGCGCGCCGGGCCGGTTGGCGCTCGACCTGACCGGGCCGTGGCGATGATGGCCGCCTGGGATGGCCTGCGGGCGGCGCTGCGCGACGCGCTGCTCGCGCTGGCGCCGATTGGCTACTGGCCGCTCGACGCGGCCGACGCCGGCGGCATCGCGCGCGACGACAGCGGGCACGGCCTGCACGGCGCCTATGTCGGCGCCGTGCCGGGCGCGACCACGCTGTGGCATGGCGAGGCGACTGCCATCGGCATCGGTGGCCAGATCGAGATCTCGGTGTCGCGGCCGCCGGCCTGGACGCTGGCCGCGCTGGTGCGCAGCGGTGGCGGGCGGCTGCTGGACTGGGGCGTGTGGCTGCGCCTCGGCGATCCCGTCGAGGCTTGGCTCAACCCGGGGGCGTTCCCGGGTGGCGGGCTCGGCGAGTTCGGTCCGCTGCCGCTGGAATTCGATGCCGATGCGCTGCTGCTGGTGCGTAACGACGATGCGACCGGTGTGCTGTCGGTCGACCTGCTGCTGCCATCCGGTGCCGGCCGCCGGCTGAGCTACGGTGGCGCCAACACGCCGGCCGAGCTGCTGGTACTCGGCAACCGGCCCGACGGCGGCGAACCGCTGGCCGGCGCGCTGGCGCAGGTCGCGCTGTACGACCGCGCGCTCGACGACGACGAGGTGGCGATGCTGCGCGCCGGGTTGTGTGCGGCGCTGGCCGGCCTCGGTACGGCCGGCGCCGCGGCATCGCTCAGCGGCCGACCTGCACTGCAAGCGGCTGGCCGGTCCGACCTGCGCCGCGCGCATTTCGGCGTCGGTGTCGGGCCGGCCGTGCTGTCCGGCACGCTGAGGGTCGGCGCCGTCGGCGACTACGCAGCCCGCACGGTCCGGCTGTACCACCGCGTCACCGGCCGCTTCGCGGGAGAAACGCGCAGCGACGCTGCCGGTGCCTGGCGCCTGGCCGCGCTCGACCCTTCCGCCCGCTACGTGGCTGTCGGCCTCGACGACGAGCCGATCCGCTACGAGGCCGACGCGGCCGACCAATTGATCCCCACTCGCGAGCCCAGCTCATGATCGAGTATGTCCCTGCACTGCGCATCGCGCGCGCCATGGCGATCCGCGCCGCGCTCGATGCGGCCGGCAGCGCCGGCGCGCTGGCCTTGTACGCCGTCGACCTCGACGAGGGCGAAGCGCCGGCCGAGCCGGCGCTGATCACGTTGCCGCTGCCGTATCCGTGCGGCACCGTCGACGCCGACGGCCTGCATATCGCCGCGCTGACCGAGACCGCGGTCGCGCACACCGGCCAGCCGATCACCGGCCGCCTGTTCGACGGCGCCGGCAATCCGGTGGCCGATCTCGACGTCGGCGACCAGTCCAGCGACGCCTCGCTGCGGCTGCTGGTCGACGGTGGCCCGGACGGTGTCACCCTGTACGCCGGCGGCCTGCTGGCGCTGGACGGCATGAGGCTGGCGTGATGTCGGGCGATCCGCGGTGGAGCGATGTGATGGTGTCGCTGCCGTTCAGCAGCGATTTCAGCGACCGAAAGGGCAACACCTGGTTGCCGCACGACGGCGCTTGCACGGTCGAGGCCGTGCCGTCGGTGCCGGGCGGGCCGGCGTTGCGGCTCAACAATGCCGCGACCTACCTTGAGGCTGCGACCGTCGGCGACCTGGCGATCCCGCCCGGAGAGGGGTTCACGGTCGAGTTCGATTTCTACGCGATCAGCTTGCCGGGCTATGCCGCGGTACTGACCAATGGCGCCGCCGGCGCCGGCGACGACAACGACCCGGTCAATGGCGGCTTCGGCGTCGGCATCCGGTCGGACGGCGCGATCAACTTCGGGATCGGCGACTACAAGGCCGGCGCGGCCTACTTCAATACGGTCACCACGGCGGCCGGGCTGATCCTGCCGGGTAGCTGGTACGCGGTGGCGGTCGAGCACTACGGCGACCGCAAGGCCGAGGTGTTCGTCGGTGGCGCGCAGGTGTCGTCGACGGCATTCAGTGCGACCAACAACTGGGCGACGGTGACGCCGTACGAGGCCGATGTGCTTGGGCTGCGCGTCGGCTCGCTGTGGGGGCCGTACTACACCGGGCTGCGGGTCAACGATTTCCTACTGCGCAACCTACGCCTCACTCGCCACGGCGTGCGCTACGGCGCCGACTACACCCCGGCCGGCGGACCGTTCCCGGGGCCGGTGTCGGTGTCGGGTACGGTGCGGGATGCCGCCGGCGACCCGGTGTCGCGGTTGGTACGGGTCTACAGCCGCGACACCGGGCTGCTGCTCGGTGCCGGCCTGTCCGATCCAGTCACTGGCGCCTATAGCCTGCCGGCCGATGTCGGCGAGTTGACGGTGGTCTGCTACGACGACGACGGCAACGCCCAGGTCTACGACCACGTCACGGGGGTCTAGATGGCCTACACGCCGCCCTCGGGCGGTGCAGTCGACTTTGCCGTCGACGGCGCTGCCTATTCCCCGCCGGCCGGTACGGCGGTCGATTTCAATCTAGGCCATGGGCTGGCGCTACACGCGGTGGCCGATGCCGTCGCGCTGCCCGTGGCCGTGTCCGCTGCCCGGCTGCGCCTGCGTGCGGTGGTCGATGCCGCGGCTGCGCTGGCTGTCGGCACGTCCACGTTGCGCTGCCGCGTAACCTCGGCGGCGTCGGCCGGCGATCTCGCCGTCGGCGACGGAACCTACGACCACGCGGTATTCCGCGGTCCGGCCGCCCGCGCCGCCAGCGCGTGGCGCGACGCAGCGGCGGGCGCGCGTGCGCTGCCTGCGCCGTGGCGCGGCCAGCGCCGGACCGGATCCAGCAACACCCCGGGTTGGCGCGACGCGGCCCGCCTAGGGCGGACAGCGCCGGCACCGTGGCGGGGCATGGTCGTTGTCACGGAGCGCGCCGGCTTGGCATGGCGCGAGGCTGCGGCCGTCGACGGTCGACTGGCCGCGCCGTGGCGATCCCTGCAACTGCAGCAGGCGCAGGCTGCGGTCGGCTGGCGAGACGGTGCGCCGGTCGACCAGCGCCTCGACAGCGACTGGATCGAGCTGTCGCTGCGGTCCGGGCGTACCGCGCTGGCGTACGCGACCGCGGCGCCTGCTGCGGTCGGGTTGGTCGCGCCGTGCGGATCGGCCCGCGCCATCGAGCGCCGCGCTGCCGTGCCCTGGCAAACAGCGCGCCGGCCGGGGCCGGGTGGTGGCGGCATCGAGCCGCCGGAGCCGCCGGCTTTCGAGGGCCGACCCGACCTGTGGCTGCACCACCGCTGGAGCGTCGCCACCGGCGCGCTCTGGCTCGGCCGGCCCGCCGAGCTGCCACGCATCCTGCCGATCCGGAGTGTCTACATCGTGCTCAACACCGTCGAGATGTACCGCGCCGACGGCGCACCGCTGACGCCGACCGCCGTCGGTATCGGCACGGACCGCGACTCGTGGGCCTGGACGCTGACGGCCAGTTTGCCGCGGGCGCAACTGCCGCTGCTGCAGCCGACGGACGACGGCCCGGCCGAGGTCGTGGTGATCGTCAACGGCCTCAGCTGGCGGGGCCTGGTCGAGGAGATCGACGAGCAGCGCGGGTTCGCCGCCGGCCGCGTCGGCATCCGCTGCCGCAGCCTCACGGCCTGGCTGGCCGATCCGTACGCGCCGCGGCGGCAGTGGACCAGCAGCTCGGCGGCCAACGCGCGGCAGCTGGCCGAGCAGGCGCTGGCGCTGACCGGCTACACGCTCGATTGGGGGGTGCCCGATTGGCTGGTGCCGGCACGGCTGTGGAATATCGACAGCGCCGCGCCGCTCGACGCCGTGGCGCGCCTGGTGCAGGCCGCCGGCGGCATCCTGCAGAGCGCGCCGGACGAACGCGGCCTGATCGCGCTGCCGCGATACGCGAACATGCCGTGGACATGGGCCGATCTTGCCCCCGACCTGGTGATCCCGGCTGCCGGCGTGCGCAGTCTCGGCACCAAGTTCGCCCACAAGCCGGCCTACAACGCGGTGATCGTCTCGGGCGAGTTGGACGGCAACGTCTACCAAGTGCAGTTGCAGGGCACCGCCGGCGACCTGTCGGCCGACGACGTGATCGACCGGCTGGTGTGCGACCCGGCGCCGGCCCGGGCACGCGGGCTCAACGTGCTGGCTGACACCGGGGCGCAGGCCGAGGTGACGCTGGCGCTGCCGCTGTACGCCGAGCTCGGCCGGATCACGCCTGGGCTGCTGCTGCATTTTGGCGAGGGCCTGCAGAGCTGGCGCGGCCTGGTGACGGGTGTCGATATCCGGGCTTCGGTCAGCAATCGCGAGCTGCTGATCGAGCAGGCGCTCACGCTCGAAAGGCACTACCCATGAGCAACATCTGGCAGACCTTCCGTGCGCTGACGGCTGGCCCGCCGCGACTGCTCGGCAGCGTGGCGACGGTGCACGGCGACGGCACCGTCACGGTCGAACTGGTCGCCGGCGGCACGCTACGGGCGATTGGTGAGGCTGAGGCCGGCGCGCGGGTGTTCGTGCGCGCCGGCAAGCTTGAAGGCGCCGCGCCGACCGGCATAGCGGTGCTGATCGAGATCGAGATGCCCGACACACCGCCGCCGGCGCCCGAGCCGTCGATGCGGCTGGCCAGCGGCGGCTACCTGCTGCTCGCCTCGGGCGGCCGGCTCCGCCTCACCTCCCTCTGAGAGACCGATATGGCAGACGATAAGCAGCTCGGCGCGCTCCCGGCCGCCGAGTCCATCACGGGTGACGAGCTCATGTACCTGGTGCAGGAGGGCGTCGACCGGAAACTGACGCTGGCCCAGCTGCGCAGCCTGTTCGCCCTGGCGACCACCCTGATCGACGGGCTGATGAGCAAGGAGGACAAAGCAAAACTCAACGGCGTCGCGACCGGGGCTACGGCCAACGCGACCGACGCCTATCTGCTCGACCGCGGCCACCACACTGGCACGCAGGATGCAGGGACGATCGCGGGCCTGGCCCTGGTTGCGACGTCGGGAGCCTATGGCGACTTGATCGATCCACCGACGATTCCGTCGGCAGCCGCCGACGTGGGAGCGGTCGATGCCGACGACGTCGGCGTCACGGTGTGCGACCTATCGGGCGGGAAGGTGCCGTCGAGTCGAATGCCGAGCACCGATGCGGTGAGCGAAGGGTCGACGAATCAGTACTTCACCGGTGCGCGCGTGCGGGCCGTCGCGCTGACGGGGCTCAGCACTTCGACCGCGACGGCGGTTGCGGCGACCGACACGGTGCTGACCGGGTTCGGCAAGCTGCAGGGGCAGATCAGTGCGCTGTCGCCGCTGGCGGGACGGGTAACTGGGCTGATGTCGGATCGAAGCCGGCCAACGTCGTTGCCATCGCCGGGCTGACCACGGCGGCGAACCTCGCGACGTATTGGACCGGGTCCGGCACGGCGTCGACGTACACGCTGACGTCGTTCGGTCGGAGCTTGTCCGGTGCGGCCGATGATACGGCGGCGCGCACGACGCTCGGGCTCGGCTCAATGGCGACCCAAGGCGCGGGCGCCGTGGCGGTCACGGGTGGCACGATCAACGGCACCGCGTTCGGCGCAACTACCGCCGCTTCGGTCAGGGCGACCACGCTGCAGACCACCAGTACGGCGGGCATAGGCGTGCCGTCCGGCACGACCGCGGCGCTGAACGTCGGCGGCACGATCACGAGCACCGGGACGACGAATTACGGTGTTCTGGTCAACAACACCATCACGTCCAACGCCACCTCGGAAGCGCGCGTCTTTGCCGCCGTCACCAACACGCAGGCCGCTTCGTGGACCTGCACCACCGTGATCGGCTACGACGCGTTCGGCGTGGTGACGCTCGGTGCTGGTTCCGCGATCACCAATCACTACGGCTTCCGCGGCCGGGCAACGATCGCCAATGCCGGCGTCACCAACGCCTACGGCATCTCGCTGGAGCTGGCCGCTGCTGCCGGTTCGTGGAACCTCCACGCAAGCGGCACCGCGCCCAACTATTTGGCGGGCGACCTGCGGATCGGCACGACCAGCCAAAGCGGTAGCGCACTGTTGACCGTGAATGGGGCGGCCAGCTTTGCCGGCCCAATCCAGTTGCCCAGCTACACCGTGGCGACCGTTCCCGCTGCCTCGGCCAATGCCCGCTCGAAGATCTGGGTGAGCAATGCCGCGGCAGGCGCCCGCGAATACGTCAGCAACGGCACCAACTGGGTGCAGTCGGCCGACGCCACCACTGTTCTGTCCTGAGGAATGCGCATGTTCCGCTACGAGATCCTGATCCGATTGAATGAGGCCGGTGTCGTCGGTGCACACCAAGTGTTCGCGGCGAACCAGCTTCATCCGTTCACCGGCGCGCCGTCGACCTTGGTCGGCGACGCGCAGCCGCTGGCGGTGGAGCCGGGCAACGGCTTGCCCACGCTGGCCGAGGCCTTGGGCGAAGGCTGTGCTGTCGCGCTGACGCACAACGAGGCGCTGCGATCCCAGGTTGTCGCGCTACAGGCTGAGCGCGACGGGCTGACGATCAAGGTCGACGAGCTGTCGCAGCAGCTGTGCGACGGCCAGTTGGCCCTCGATCAGGTCCGGCAGGCGCTGGAAGACGCACGGATCCAGCTGGGGACGCTGACGGCGCAGCTTAACGTCGAGGTGGCGCGAAGCGCGGCGCTGCAGGCCCAGTTGCAAAGCGCCGACTGACCTTCTTACCGTGCAGCGTGCGATCCAGATCATGCGGTCGCACGGCCTCGAGCCGATGCGCTCGAAGCGCGGCTCGCCGCCCTAGAGGCAGCGGCATGAGGAGTCGCACGGTGGTCGATCAACTGCAGCCGATCTAGTCCACTACGATGCCGAGTATTTAAAGAGGGGCGACCGGCCAGTGCGCTGCAACGCACTGTCCGGCCATCCAGTCCGCAGAGTAGCCTGCGAGCCAAACCGAGGCCCCTGCCGTCTAGCTAGAGGCGTGCGGGAGACTATCGGAAGCGGCCTAACGCCACAACAGGCGCGCAGATCCATGCAACAAGCGACACCCATCATCCCGTGGTTGGGCGGCAAGAGCCGCTTGGCCGACAAGTTGATTCCGCTGTTCCCCGACCACCAGTGCTACGTCGAGCCGTTCGCCGGTGGCGCGGCACTGTTCTTCAACAAGCCTTACCGCGCGCAGTCCGAAGTTCTCAACGACATCAATCGGGACTTGGTCACGCTGTATCGATGCGTCCAGCATCACCTCGATGAATTCGTGCGGCAATTCAAGTGGCTGCTCACCTCGCGCGAAACGTTCGAGACCCTGCAGGCCACGCGACCGGAAACTCTGACCGACATCCAGCGCGCTGCGCGCTTCTTCTACCTGCAGCACAACGCCTTCGGCGGTCGCGTGGCCGGCCAGACCTTCGGTACGGCTACCACGCAGCCGGGCTGGAGCATCACCCGCGTCGAGGAACAGTTGTCGGCGGCGTGGTACCGGCTGGCCGGCGTCTATATCGAGCATCTGCCGTGGCAGGAGGTCGTGCGGCGTTATGACCGGCCGCACACCTTTGTCTACGCCGACCCGCCTTATTGGCGGACCGAGGGCTATGGCGTCGATTTCCCGTTCGATCACTACGTCGAGATGGCGGCGCTGATGCGCGACATGCAAGGGCGCATGATGGTCAGCATCAACGACCACCCGGACATCCGCGCCGCTTTCGAGGAGCACCACGTGCTCGAGCTGGAGATCAAGTACAGCTGCGGCCGGGCCTCGGGCGATCGGCCGGTATCCGGCGAGCTGGTGATCACCAACTGGGATCCGGCGGCGGACGCTGGGCTGTTCGGATAGCTGTACAGGGAGAGACGCCAACAACTTCAACATCGCCCCGGGCAGTGCTCGGGGCGTTTCTTTGGGATGTGCGATGGCCGAACCTTCATTGATCCCGCCTGATTTGCCGCTCTGGAAGTTACTGCTGGCGGCGCTGCTCGGTGGTGGGGCAACCAAGAGCTACGACGCTTGGCGTCGCATCCGCGCTGATAGCCGAGCCGATCGGCGCGCGGACCTAGTCGACGATGGAACCAAGGCGTTGCTCGATGAGCTCAACGCTGAAATCAGGCGCCGCGGCGAGGTGATCGTGGCGCAGGCCGGCGACATCGAGCAGCTGCGTCGGCTGCGCATCGATGCCGAGCAGCGCGCCCTGGATGCCGACAACAGCCGGGCCGGCTTGGAACTCAAGGTCCAGCGGCTTACCACCGAGGTTGCGGGTCTGCGCGACGAGGTCGCGAAATTCTCCCGTAGCGCGGATCTCCTGCTGGAAGTGGTCGACCACCTCCTACATGGGACGCCGCTTCCCGAAGATGCCGATACCCAGCGTCTCCTGGCGCTACTGCGCCGGCGTACGGCGGAACCCTCACAACCTGGAATCCCATCATGACTATGAAAATTTCGCAGCGCGGCCTCGACTTGATTTGCAGGTTCGAGGGGCTGCGTTTGACCGCGTACCTTTGCCCGGCCGGTGTCCTAACCATTGGTTACGGCCACACTGGGCCGGATGTGCACGAGCGCATGACGATTACCGAAGCGCAGGCTCGGGCGCTGCTCGAGGCCGACGCGAATCGCTTCGCCGCAGAGGTGGCCGACATGCTGACCATCAATACGTCGCAGGACCAGTTCGACGCGCTCGTATCGTTCGCCTACAACGTGGGCGCGCCGAAGCTTCGCGGGAGCACGCTGCTGCGCCGCCACAACGCTGGTCGCTTTTCCGATGCTGCGTCTCAGTTTGCCGTTTGGAACAAGGCCGGCGGCAAGGTACTGGCTGGCCTCGAGGCGCGGCGGCGTGACGAGGCAATGATGTACCGTGGGGTGTGGCGATGAGCTGGCGGGATCTGATTTCGAAGGCGGCGCCGCTTGCCGGCGCAGCACTGGGCGGACCGCTCGCCGGTATGGCCGTGAGCGCGATCGCCGACGCGCTCGGCCTGCCGGAGCGAACCGAGGCGGCTATCGCGGCCGCGGTAAGTGTCGGCGACGGCACACCCGAGCAAGTACAGGCGCTGCGCCAGGCTGACTATGCGTTCGCGCTGCGCCGGCAGGAACTCGAAGCGAACTACGCCATCGACCTGGCCAGGATCGATGCGGCCGACCGCGCCGGCGCGCGCCTGCGCCAGCAGGCAACCAGCGACAACACGCCGCGGAACCTGACGTACCTGCTGACGCTGATGGTGTTCGCGATCGACGGCTGGGTGATCGTCAACGGCTATCCGCATGCCATTCCCGGCGAAATCGTGGGCCGGATCCTGGGCGCACTCGAGGGCGCCTGGCTGATGGCGCTCGCGTTCAATTTCGGCACAACCCGAGGGAGCTATCGCAAGACCGAGCTGCTCGCTCAAGCGCCGTCGATCGAGTCGCGATAACGGCGCGGCTAGGCCGCGCCGCACATTCACTTACCCAAGTGCCGACGGACGTCGACAACCAGCGGGCCAACGGCTTTCACTGCAGCGCGCAGTGTCGCTTCGTTGACGCCGAGTTCCTTGGTCCAGTACTTCACTTCCCAGTCCTCGTTGACGTTAATTTTCTTCGGGTCTGCTGGCTGCTTAATGCCAAGGTTGTCGCTCATGAGATTCCTCCTGGTGAAATTGCCAAATGGCAACTAATCACTAAGGACGAAAAACTGTATGCCGGCAATTGTGCTTAGGTAACAAGGGGTGGTTACGATTGAGTGCTCTGCAAGCGGCGCACGGCCTTGATGATGCCGGCGGACAGGCCGCCGTCCCCGAGGTCACGCAGATAGTCTTCGACGTCCTGCGGTAGCGTCACGTTGCGCCGCACGTCACCGATGCTGGGTCGGCCACCGCCTGGGCGGGCTCCGCCGTGCGAACCCTTGCCGTCGAATCGGTGGTGGGCGACCGGCTTGCCGTCCTGATTCATCACGGCAAGTATCGGGCTACCGATCAATTCAGCACGGTCCAGCAGTGCATCGTAGGCGGCCTGAGCGACGGCTGGATCACTGGTGTTGGTCTTATCGCTGACCGATTGGTCAGGGTGCCGGAGATAAACACGGAACATAGCGGGCTCCAGAAGAGAGGCCCGCTATGGCGGGCCGTTGTTCTTTATTCGTCGGCGATAACAAGGACGACACTGATATCGCCAATCAAGCCTTCCTTTGCAACTTCTGCTGCACCCGCCGCTTCTGCCTCTTCTGCGGTCTTGAAGCTGCCCCAGGTGATGGGCAGGCTGGCTTGCCCGTCCTCGCTGATCCAGTAGGCGACGTATTCGCCGATGTTGATGTTGCCGCCGTTGAATTCGTTGTTGGCTTTGGTGATATCGATGGTGTTCATGATGTTCTCCTAATCGAGACCCGGAACCCGCCGGGACGGTGGTTTGCTTTGCGTGCATTCCATGGTTTGAATATTACACCTTAACCAAGTGCTGGCAAATTGGATTTTGTGTATAAATTAACCGTCTGTCGGCGGGTTGCCAGCGGCGGACAGCGCGCGGCGGATACCCTCGCCGACGTTGCCTCACATGCCGTAGATATCGCGGCCTTCCAGGCGCGCGGCGCGCTTTTCCGCCGCCACTTGCTTCCGATACGCTTCGACTTCCGGGCGGGCTGCGATGAGTTCGGCCAGCTTGTCGGCGTGGGGTTTGGCCTTGAGCCAAGCTTTCGATCCGGGGTAAGCGCCGCGGGAGTCGGACATCTCGAGCAGCGAGGTGTAAGCGTCATTGAGCGCTTCGAGCGACGCCGTGTTCAGGTCGATTTCGACTTCCGCACACCGTTGAGTCGAGAAGTATTGCATTTTGGTGCTCCTGCCTGCTGCCGGAGGCGTCGGCGGGCTGCGTTGCTGCATCCCATAAGTCGTATTCTATTCTACTTAATAATTAAGTCAATTCTCCGGTGGACCGTCTGTCGGCACTATCTCCGTCTCGCCGTAGGGCGCCAGTCCTGCCATCAGCGCGGCGCACGCCAGCGCCGTTCGACGGTCGATATGGACCGCTACGCCGGTGGTCCAGTCGGCGCCACGTTCCAGCCGTTGATAGGTTGCAAGCGTCACGCCGAGCGCGGCTGCAGCCGCGCGTTGGCTGTAGCCCATTTTGTTCCGCCAATCGAGAAGGTCAGCGGTGGTCATGAGGCCGACTCGATGCCGACGTTGCGGGTGATCCAGGCCCAGGCGACACATCGTTCGAAGTCGCCCATCCAACGGGCCGCTTCCGGATGTTGTTGCAATACGGGATACAGCGCGACCGCACACCACGGTGCGGGTGGTCGTTGAGACTTTGGGTGGACGAAGGGTTGCTGCATCAGCATCTCCCATAGTGGTATGGCATGTCGGCTCTTGGTGGCGACCCCGAACGTCAGCAGCGGTGTGGTGCGCGTGGGCGGCTTACCGAGCACAAAGGGGCCGTCCGGCCCGTACACCGTGACGATCAGTGCGCCGTCGTGGGATAGCAGGTGGGCGGTGTAGTGTGCCCATTCGGGCACCGGCAGCGCGACAGGATCGCCTGGCCTGCGATCGATGGCGGCGTGCTCGAGGACCCATGGTGCGACGACGGCCATCGTAGCTTCCGCGACCTCGGCTCGATCACTGCGGCGGTTGTGGCTGGTGGTCAGGGTGTAGTGATTGAGGTAGGGCATCAGCGGCTCGACTCCCGTGATCAGGCAAAAACGACCATGGCGATCAAATCGCCGTAGGCGTAGCGCACCCAGTTGACCAGGTTGTGATACTGCGCGGGCAGTCGGGTGTTCTCGGCCTCGATGCGGGCCTCGGGTGACATCTCCGCGGTGGTTGCACCTTGGACATATGTGTCGTCGGCAACTCGATCGGCGCGGGCGGCCTTGTACCGCGCTTCGAGGGCATCGCGGACGTGGGCCTGCTTGCGGCGGGTCAATTGCTCGGCCGTTTCGGGAGCGTCGCCGAGCAGCTGGCGAAGCCCGGCATCAAGATCAATGGCTGGCAACGGCGAGAGGTTCAGCGCAACGATCAGTGCATCTGCCGCGGCATCGACGGCGGCATGCTGGAGACGGAGATTGCTGGCGTAAGCGGGGTTTTGTCCTAGGTACATTGTCGTGCTCCTGCCTGCTGCCGGAGGCGTCGGCGGGCTGCGTTGCTGCAGCCCATGAGCCGTATTCTATTGTACTTAATAATTAAGTCAACAGAGGCGACGGCCGCTCGTCGGCAACCTATATGGCGCCAATATTCCTTGCTAGAAAGGCGGCGGTTCGAGGATTTCCTACACCTAACTTTTGAGCGGCACTACGCAGTTTGGCTTTGACCAGGTCTTCGCCGAGGCGCAACTTGCTTGGCAACTCGTGCTGCTTAAACTTCTCGGCCAGAAGTTGTAGTAAAAGCTTTTCCGTTTTGTCGAGTGCACTTGATAATTCAAAGCGCGTATCGAATAGCGGAATAACTGATCCAGCGAATATCTGCGCAAAACGTGTCATGTCACCCAATCTGCTTTCTATTTGCTTAGGTGTTCCGTCAAGCTCTTTCCCGATATCAAACGATATGGTCATTCTTCGGCCTTCGCCTAATAGAAGTGGAACTATTAGCCCGGATCGAACCCCGTAATGGCTTCCAACTTCATAAAGATCGGGTGCGTCTCTATATGTATCTTGTCCCCAGTGAAATGGGGTTGGGTTGCGTATCTGGATTTGACGTAAAACCGGGTCGCGTTCCGCAATGTTCTCGATATCGCCGAAATCCATTTCGGGGTGATTTGTAATTATCGAAAAATGTTCGCCCGCACCTGGGTCCGTTTGTGCGGCGGGATTGAGGTAGACGATTGTGCGTCCATCAAATCCTAGCTCGCGGGCAAATTTAAGAGATGCTTCGCCTATATCGGCTTCATTCTCAATGCCTGCGAGGTCCAGTGCGAGCGAACTAAAGTTTGGCATATTTCTTCTCTAGCGTATTAGGTTATGTACCCTTAACAATCATGAAAAGGTACGCTGCCAGGGATTCGGTCCACGATGCGCTCGCGGCTGTGGTCGGTGCAGCTTGAGCGGCGGTTGCGAGAACGAATGCGGCAATAATGGCAGACTTCTTCATTTTGTGGCTCCTGTGACAGTAAAAAATAGGTCACCCTGCAATTTGGCCTGGGGCCAGATCGCAAAGCAGAGCCAGTATACGAGTCACATTTTTCGGGGCGAAAAACCGCCCTGCCACAAGGTCGTCCTCGCGGACGGCGTTGGTCACGATGATGGTTTGGACAATCTCGCCGGCCACGATCGAGGCCTGGGTAGCCAAGCTGTCCGCAGCGTTGGACTGCACGATCAGGATGTCAGGGAGGTGCCGGCGAGGCTCGAGCCGGTTGGCTCTGGTCTCGTCGGCGTGCGCCAGTTGCGCGTTTGGTCGACGAAACTCGTTCATGAGCTTGTAGACGTCGTGACAGACGACTGCCGAATAGCCTTCGTCGCTTAGCCTCCTGGCCAGCCGTGTGACGAACTCCATGTCGTCGCCGTGCACTGCCACCACGGTCTCGGTGTCGGCGACCACTTCCGGTATGACGTCGAGTCTAACGACCGGCCGCCCGGCTTCGCGGCGGTACCGGAACCGACCGACTTGCCAGCCATTACCGTCCGGCCAAGCCAGCAGCGTATCTGCGGCGACCGGCAGTACCAGCTCAGGCTCAATCCACGCTACGCAGTCTGACCGGACGCCGTTGACCTCGACCTTGGCCTTGATCGCTTGCACTGTCTCCGGTGTTCCATCCAGTAGCAGGGCTGGAGGAACGCCCAGTGCAGCGGCTATCCGCTCCAGCATCTCGATGCTCAGCACGTGGCGCATGTGCCGGTCTGCGACGGACCGGTGAACCCCGAGCAGCCGTGCGAGCGTACTGACGTAGTGTCGAGGGCTTGTCTCGAACAAAGGGATCAGTCGCCGAACATTTTGGGCGATTCGCTCAGAGAGCATCATGGCTGTAATTGAGGCCTGGCGCGGCTTCCGGTCGAGTGTCGCAGGATATGAGACAGTGTAACCTTGCGCGGCCGTTGGGCGACAGGCTAGCGTGTCTGTAGGCCGCCTAGCGGACCAAAAAAACGACCGTTTGAAGGAGGAGAAGTAAATTGAATGACCATCAAGATGTTCCCCTGGCGTTGAGTCGCCATCCTTTAATCCGGCTTGGTCGGATTAGCGCACTTCGGCCATGTGCCGTAATTTCTAGTTCGAATGAATTTAATTCGAATATGGAATCGGCTTCGGTCCGACAAAATAATCAGGCACCTACAGGTGGTGAATTGCTTGCAGTATCTGCATTCGATCAAAACAAATAATATTGTCATGGTGAAAGCGGGGAGACTATGAATGTCCGCAAGAAGCGAGACATCGAGGCGGCGCGTGAGATTTTGGCGTCTAGTAAGAAAGATGGCGGGGGCGCGGTTGCGGCCAATCTGCCATTCGTTGACGGTTTGAACTATTGGAATGTGCCGCTGGTTGATGGCTATGCTGGCGGATATGCGGCCGGCAAGGCAATGGGCGTGGTGTTTATTGATTACATCGGACAGTACCCTGAGAACAGTCTCGTGCTTTTCCAGATAGTCGATTCAATGATTCGGCAGAGCGCTGCATTGGATTTAAAGCTGCATTTGAATACTCCGATGACGCTTCTTCCGGATGACATATTGTCGCTTCGGGGCAGGTGGCAGGATTCTTTAGGGTAATTGCGGAATATGCAGCGGCAAAGGCCGAGTGCGCGTGATGACTTTGAAGTTGAGCATCGCTTCCGCCTTTTCGAAAAGGCGGAGGCGGTACTCCTTGCTAGAATTCGTTCGAGGTCAGGGCGCTGGAATCGAAATCCTCTGACGCTACCCAAGCACTGGATCGCCGATCAATCCGCAGTGTGCGGGTCGTGCCTGATTTGGCGACCAATACTAGGTCGATATAACGTCGGGAATCGTCAGATTCAAGATTGATGCTGCGGGTGTAGACGACGATATGTGAAAAGGTGTCTGCCACGAGTCGGCGTATTTTCATGCGCGCGTCGTAGTCTTGTGCCTGGGCGTGGCCTGCTAGGGCCGCCCAGGCCTCGGCGAGGGCTGGTGCAGCGCGATTCTGTAGTGCTGTAAGTTCCTGCTCCGCAGCCATTGCTCGCTTCATCTCCGCGTCCAGCTCCTGTTCTAGCGCTAGCGCCTTGCGCGTGAACGCCAGCGGCGTGGACTCTTGGGCGGCCCGAGGATTGCGTCCGTGATTCGCTCAATCTGCGTCTGCAGTTCCGCAACGCGCTGCCTGGCAAGGGCGACACGGTCGCGCGCGGCTTGCTCTGCGCCACCGCCTGACAGCATGGCGGTCATGTTGATCTGGTCGGCGCAGTAAGTTAGGAGTGCACGCTCGACCGGTACGACGCTGCAGCTGCCGCCCTTGCATCCTTTGGAGTGGTTAACTCCGACACAAAGAATCCGGCGTTGTCCGTCTTGTACGCTTCCATCCTCGTTTCGCCTTCTGGCCATGTTGTTCTGGCCGACTACGGCTGATCCGCAGTAGCCGCAGTAGGTGATGCGCAGCCCGGTTATGATGCCTGGTATCTCACCTTTCCCCTTGCGTCGACCGCGGTGGGAGGCAAGCTGCTGCAGTTCGGCGAACTCGGCATCGCTGATGATGCTGGGGTAGTAGCCAGGTAGCCGATAGGTGGTGCCTTGGACCTCGATTTCCTTTTCGCCGATCAGTGCCCTGAGTCGGATGGTGCGGTACAGATTGGATGCGGCGACGAGCTTCCCTGTCGGCGATAGGCCCAAGGATGTCAGCTGGCGTACGATCTCTGTGCCCCGTGCCCTTTCTTGTATGCGTCGATCACGTGCCTAACGGCGGTGACGCGCTCAGGGATCAGCTCCCACGATGTTCCGGTCCACTTGACCCAGGCTGGATCCTTGCCATTTCGGATGACGCCGCGCCATGCCCCGGTCATCCAGTTCTCGCATTGGCGTCTTAGTGCTGCGGTGACCCGCTTACTCTTGGTGTCCGATTCTTCATGCGCCCGGATCATCACGAGCAGGCTATAGACCAGGTCCATCGGTTGGGCTTTTAGCCGCTCGCGGTTGTACTCCTTCCCATCGCTGGCCGTGACTACGGTGATCCCGGCGTTGATGATCTGCGCGAGCTGTGCCTGTGCCTGTATTGGCTCAGCCCGGCTCAGGCGATCCAGGCCCTCGACGATCAGCACTGATCCAGGCGCGATGCGCTCCTCTTCGATCGCGCGGAGGAAGGTGCCGAGGGCGCCTTGCTTGACGTGCTTCTGGTGGTAGGCCGAGAGCCCTTCATCACGAAGAGACAACGTCTGGTCAAGATCATGCCCGCGCTCTTCCGCCCATCGGTTCGCGTACTGAATCTGTCGTTCTATGCTGTTGCCGGTAGCCTGCTTAGGGTCTGAAAAACGTAGGTAGCTGTATACTTTCATGTTTTCTAATTTGTGGCAGTGACATGAACAAGATTCCCAGTATAGGTATGGTATCGCTCGGGTGCCCGAAAGCCTTGGTGGACTCCGAGCAGATCCTCACCCAGCTGCGCGCCGAGGGTTATGCGATCTCGCCGAGCTACCAGGACGCCGACCTGGTGGTGGTCAATACCTGCGGCTTCATCGACAGCGCGGTGACCGAGTCGCTC
Organism: Chitinimonas koreensis; assembly: GCF_014353015.1. Classification (NCBI taxonomy): domain Bacteria; kingdom Pseudomonadati; phylum Pseudomonadota; class Betaproteobacteria; order Neisseriales; family Chitinibacteraceae; genus Chitinimonas; species Chitinimonas koreensis. Next base: position 3,150,584 of record NZ_CP060704.1, on the reverse strand, counting down.
GACGCCATCGGCGAGGCGCTCAACGAGAACGGCAAGGTGATCGTGACCGGTTGCCTGGGGGCCAAGGACGGCGGCAACCAGATCCGCGACGTGCATCCGTCGGTGCTGGCGGTGACCGGCCCGCACGCGACGCAGGAAGTGATGGCCGCGGTGCACCAGCACCTGCCCAAGCCGCACGACCCCTTCGTCGACCTGGTGCCGCCGCAGGGCGTCAAGCTCACGCCCAAGCACTACGCCTACCTGAAGATTTCCGAAGGCTGCAATCACCGCTGCTCGTTCTGCATCATCCCGTCGATGCGCGGCGACCTCGATTCGCGGCCGATCCACGAAGTGCTCAAGGAAGCCGAGAACCTGGCGCGCGCCGGCGTCAAGGAACTGCTGGTGATTTCACAGGACACCAGCGCCTACGGCGTCGACGTCAAGTACAAGACCGGCTTCCACAACGGCCGGCCGGTCAAGACCCGCATGACCGAGCTGTGCCGCGAGCTCGGCGACATGGGCATCTGGGTGCGGCTGCACTACGTCTACCCGTATCCGCACGTCGACGAGGTGATCGAGCTGATGGCCGCCGGCAAGGTGCTGCCCTATCTCGACATCCCGTTCCAGCACGCCAGCCATTCGGTGCTCAAGGCCATGAAGCGGCCGGCCAATGCCGAGAACGTGCTCAAGCGGCTGGAGAAGTGGCGCTCCGTCTGCCCCGACATCGCGATCCGCTCGACCTTCATCACCGGCTTCCCCGGCGAGACCGAGGCCGACTTCCAGACCCTGCTCGACTTCCTCGACGAGGCCCAGCTCGACCGCGTCGGCTGCTTCGCCTATTCGCCGGTCGACGGCGCCACCGCCAACGACCTGCCCGACCACGTGCCGGCCGAGATCGCCGAGGAACGCAAGGCGCGCTTCATGGAAAAGCAGGCTGCCATCAGCGCCGCCAAGCTCGCGGCCAAGATCGGCCGCCGGCTCACCGTGCTGGTCGACGAAGTCGACGAGGAAGGCGTGGCCGCGCGCAGCTACGCCGATGCGCCCGAGATCGACGGCATGGTCTATGTAGAGAATGCGGCCGGCCTCAAGGTCGGCGACTTCGTCGAGGTCGAAGTCGTCGATGCCGACGAGTATGATTTGTGGGCGGCAAGAGTGTAAGTTCTTGCTAATATTCTCGGCCGTGCCGGCCCCGCCGGCGTTCGTGTCCCGTACCTCCTTCGGCGTGCTTCCATGACCCTGACCGAGCTGAAATACATCGTCGCCGTGGCGCGCGAGCGCCATTTCGGCCGCGCCGCCGGCGCCTGCTTCGTCAGCCAGCCGACCTTGTCGGTCGCGGTCAAGAAGCTCGAGGACGAGCTCGGCGTCACGCTGTTCGAACGTTCGGCCGGCGATGTCTCGGTCACGCCGATCGGCGAGCGCATCGTGTCCGAGGCGCAGCGCGTGCTCGAGCAGGTGCAGACCATCAAGCAGCTGGCCGAGCAGGGCAAGGATCCGCTGTCCGGCCCGCTGCGGCTCGGTGCCATCTACACCATCAGCCCCTACCTGCTGCCCTTCCTGATCCCGCGCCTGCGCGCCGCGGCACCGCAGATGCAACTGCTGCTCGAAGAGAACTACACCGCCCGGCTGGCCGAGATGCTCAAGCAGGGCGACATCGACGTCGCCATCCTGTCCGAGCCGTTCCGCGAAAGCGGCCTCGCCACCCAGGCGATCTACGACGAGCCCTTCGTGGTGGCCACGCCCAAGGGCCACCCGTGGGAAAAGCTCAAGGCGATCGACGCCGCCCAGCTCGAGGAAGAGAACGTGCTGCTGCTGTCGCCGGGCAACTGCTTCCGCGACCAGGTGCTGCAGACCTGCCCCGAGCTCAACCGCGAGGCGCTGCCGGCCGGCAGCAGCCTGCAGCGCACGCTGCAGGGCTCCTCGCTGACCACCATCCGCCACATGGTCGCCGGCGGCATCGGTGTGACCGTGCTGCCGGTCACCTCGGTCACCCCGGCCGATGCCCAGCTGCTGGCGATCCGCCCGTTCAAGGGCGAGGCGCCGACCCGCCGGGTGGTGCTGGCCTGGCGCCGCAACTTCCCGCGCCGCGAGGCGATCGAAGCGGTGCGCCAGGCGGTGCTCGGCAGCGAGCTGCCCGGCGTCGCCATGCTGCACGACGCCAAGGTCGACTGATCGTCGCCATGTCCCGTTTCCGTCTTCTTCGCCGCGTCCGGCCTTCGTGCTGCACGCGGTTCTTCCTTTTTTCCGATCCCGCGCGGATCGTTCCCCTGGAGTTCGCATGACCGCCCCGATCACCATCGTCGGCACCGGCCTGGCCGGCTACAACCTCGCGCGCGAATTGCGCAAGCTGGCGCCCGACGCGGCGCTGCGCATCGTCAGCGCCGATGCCGGCGATTTCTACTCGAAGCCGATGCTGTCCAACGCGCTGGCCGGCAACAAGTCGCCCGAGCAGCTGGCGATGAAGCCGGCCGCGAAGATGGCCGAGGAGCTGCGCGCCGAGCTGTTGACCCATACCCGCCTCGAGGCGATCGACCCGGCGGCGCGCCGGATCGCAACCCGCGCCGGCGCCTTCGACTACGACCGGCTGGTGCTGGCGCTCGGCGCCGACCAGGCTTCGCACGGCCTGGCCGGCGACGCCGCCGGCGAGGTGCTCAGCGTCAACGACCTGGCCGACTATGCGCGCTTTCGCGGCGCGCTGGCCGGCAAGCGGCGCGTGGTGCTGCTCGGCGGCGGCCTGATCGGTTGCGAATTCGCCAATGACCTGGCCGCTACCGGCCATGCGGTCGAGGTGATCGACCCGGCCGGCTGGCCGCTGAGCCGCCTGCTGCCCGAGGCCGCCGGCCGCCGGCTCGAGGCGAAGCTGGCCGAACTGGGCGTGGCCTTCCACTGGGGCGTGAGCGCGCAGTCGGTCGAACGCGACGGCGCGGGCTACCGCGTCACCTTGTCGGACGGCCGGGTGCTGGCGGCCGAGCTGGTGCTGTCGGCGATCGGCCTCAAGCCGCGCATCGGTCTGGCGCAGGCCGCCGGGCTGGCGGTCGGCCGCGGCATCGTGGTCGACCGGCGGCTGCAGACCAGCGCGCCGGGCATCTATGCGCTCGGCGATTGCGCCGAGGTCGACGGCTGGCTGCTGCCCTACGTGATGCCGATCATGCAGGCCGCGCGTGCGCTGGCCGCCACGCTGGCCGGCAACGAGACCGCCGTCAGCTATCCGGCGATGCCGGTACTGGTGAAGACGCCGGCCTGCCCGCTGGTGGTCTCGCCGCCCGCGCCGGGGGCCGCCGGTACCTGGCAGGTCGAGCAGGACGATGCGGCGCTGCGCGCCAGCTTCGTCGCCGCCGACGGCAAGCTGCTCGGCTTCGCCCTGCTCGGCGCCGCCACCGCCGAGCGGCAGGCCTTCGTCGGTCGCGTGCCGCCGGTACTGGCCTAACCCCGGGCGGCGCGATGGAGCTGCGTTTCCACCAACGCATCGATGCCGTACCGGCCGCGCAGTGGGATGCGCTGGCCGGCGGCCGGTCGCCGGCGGGGCAGTCCCTGATCGAGCAGTCTCCCGTGGGCCGGCCCGGAATGGGCCAGCCCTCAATGGGCCAGCCCTTCCTGCGCCACGCCTTTCTCGATGCGCTCGAGCAGGCCGGCTGCGTCGGCGGCGAGACCGGCTGGGCGCCGCTGCATGCCGGCCTGTACGACGGCGACGCGCTGATCGCGGCGATGCCGCTCTATCTCAAGCAGCATTCCTGGGCGAGTACGTGTTCGACTGGGCCTG